>JBIKUN010000187.1:0-7456 GCA_044347565.1 Vicinamibacterales bacterium
GGGTCGTCTCCCACAGCACCTTGGGCATCATCTCGCCGAGGCCCTTGAATCGGGTGATCTCGGGCGTGGCGCGGCTGGCCTTCTGCCGCAGGATGAGCTCCTTGTGGGCATCGTCGAGCGCCCAGAAGGTCTCCTTGCCGATGTCGATGCGGTAGAGCGGCGGCTGCGCCAGGTAGACACGGCCGGCGCTGATGAGCTGCGGCAGGTGCCGGAAGAGGAACGTGAGCAGCAGCGTCGAGATGTGGTGGCCGTCGGAGTCCGCGTCCGCCAGCAGGATGACCTTGCCGTAGCGCATGCGCGAGAGGTCGAACGACTTGCCCACGCCGCAGCCGAGCGCCGTCACGAGGTCCGACAGCTCCTTGTTCTCGAGCACCTTGGCCGTCGACACACCTTCCGTGTTGAGCACCTTGCCGCGCAGCGGCAGGATGGCCTGACGGGCGCGGTCGCGGCCCTGCTTGGCCGAGCCGCCGGCCGAGTCACCTTCCACCACGAAGAGTTCGCTCGTCGTCGACCCCGGCTGCGTGCAGTCCGCCAGTTTGCCCGGCAGCGTGGCGCGGCCCGACGTGGGCCCCTTGCGCACGACGTCGGCCTGGGCGGCGCGGCTCGCCTCGCGGGCGCGCGCGGCGAGGATGATGCGCGCCACGATGCCTTCGGCGATCGAGATGTTGTTGTTCAGCCAGTGCTCGAGCGCGGGACGCACGAAGCCGTCGACGGCGCTCGCCACTTCCGGATTGTTCAACCGGTCTTTCGTCTGCCCCTGGAACTGCGGCTCGGCGATGAAGACCGAGAGCACGCCGGTCATGCCCTCGCGGATGTCTTCCGCGGTGAGCGTGACGCCCTTCGGCGCCAGGTTGTGCGTGTCGATGAAGTTGCGCACGGCCTTGCCGAGGCCGGCGCGCAGACCGTTCTCGTGCGTGCCGCCGGAGGCCGTGGGAATGCCGTTGACGTAGCTGCGCACGTGCTCGTCGGTGGACTCGGTCCACTGCAGCACGGCTTCGAGCCTGACGCCGTTCTCCTTCGCCAGCACGAACGGCGCATCGTGCACGGGCTTGCTGCCGCGCTCGGTCAGAATCTTCTTCAGATAGTCGACGAGGCCTTCCTCGTGCTGGAAGGTGTACTTGGTGTTGGTGGTCTGGTCGTCGAAGGCCACCTTCACGCCGCGGTGCAGGTAGCTGGCGACTTCGAGACGTTCGCGGATGATCTGCGGATCGAACTCGACCTTCGGGAAGATCACCGGGTCGGGCCGGAAGAACACCGTCGTGCCGCTGCCGCGCGCCGCGCCCACCTTCTTCAGGCCGCCGTCGGGTTTCCCCTGGCGGAAGCGCATCTCGTACTGGAAGCCGTCGCGCCGCACCGTGGCGAGCAGCTCGCGCGAGAGCGCGTTGACGACGCTCGCGCCCACGCCGTGCAGGCCGCCGGCCGTCTTGTAGTTGCCCTGCTCGAACTTGCCGCCGGCATGGAGCACCGTGAAGATCACTTCGAGGGCGCTCTGCTTCGTCTTCGGATGCACGTCCACGGGAATGCCCCGGCCGTCGTCAGAGATGGTCACCGACGAGCCGTCCTCGTGCAGCGTGACGGCAATCGCCGAGGCGTGCCCGTTCATCGCCTCGTCGATCGAGTTGTCGAGGATCTCCCAGACGAGGTGGTGCAGGCCGGAGCTGCCCACGCCGCCGATGTACATGCCGGGGCGCTTGCGGACGGGCTCGAGGCCTTCGAGCACCTGGATATCTTTGGCGGTATAGGACACGGAACGACTCGGGACTGGGGGCTGAGGGCTGAGGGCTGGGGACCGGGGCGTGCCGCTGCCCGCTGCCAGAGTATAGAGCCTCGCCACGGTTCGCTTGCATCTTCGACGCTTCGCGCCTATCGTCTCGGCGTGGGCCGGCTTCGGCTCGTCGCGGCGTGGGTGCTCCTCGTGGCCGTCGCGGCCGGCGGCCGGTTACTGCTGCGCCCGGCGCGCGAGCCCGCCGCACCCGAGGCCGTGCCGGCCGCGCATCGGCTGCCGGCCGTGCGCCGCGGAGCCGGTCGCTGGGATCGCTGGACGATCACGGAACAGTTCGCGGCGCAGCACGTCATCGTGGTGCAGGTCGAGACGATCCACCTCGACGAATCCGCGGCCATCGCCCGCACCGTCGCCGGCCCCTTGCAGGCTCGCTATTCCGAGATCATGATCTACTTCCACCGGCCGGGCCGGCCCGACACCCTGCCGCCGCGCCGCGTGCAGTGGAGCCGCGCCACCGGCTTCGTGGAGACGGATTTCGAGCAGCGGTGATTCGCGACCCCTGCATCGAACGGGAAGCCCGCAACACGGCGCGCTGGCCGACGTCGATAGCGGCGGCGGCAAGCGGCCCAGCCAGCACCGACGCCGCGCACCCTATAGGTTTTCCCGACGCTATGTGTCGGGATTATGTACTTCAACCCCGCCCGGGCCACCCGGTAGGCTGCGTGCCGTGGGTCGCCATGGTTGGCGGGAAGAACTCGGTCCAGCGCCGGAAGCCGTGATGGTGTCCGTTCGCTGAACAACAAGCGATTCCCCCATCAGCTGCCTCCGGGACGCCCTGACCGTCCCGGAGGCAGTTTTCTTTTGTGCTCCGCCTGCGCCCGCGGTCGCGGGCTCCGGCGAGACTGACCGTCGGTCAGCCCTTCTTGCTGCGCCCGCGCGCCGGCGCGGCGCGACGCGCGCCACCCCCGCCCGCCGGCGCCTTGCGGGCGCGCTTCGGCCGGTCGGCCGCGTCTTCCGCGCTCATCGTGCGGCGCGGCCCCCGCTTCACGCCACGGGCCACCGGCCCGGCGCTGATCGGCTCCTTCGCGCTGCCGGGCGCGAAGAACTTCGACTGGTCGTCCTCGGGCTCGATCTCATCGGGCACGATCGGCGCAATCTGCATCGCCGGGCTCTCGTCGCCGGCCTCCCGCGATTCGCCGCTGTCGTCGCCCTCGCCCGATTCCTCGCCGTCCTCGCCGATCACCCAGCCGAGCGTGACGCTCTTCGGGCGGTAGACGTTGGCTGAGGAGGGTGGCGCGGCCGGCGGCGCGGCCGGATCCGGCTGCGACGTCTGGGCCGGGGCTCCGGCGAGGGCGGCGGAGCCGCCGGCGCCGAACACGCGAAGGCCACCCTGACGATCACGCTCGAGCTTGATGAGGCCTTCCTTCTGGCAGGCCCGCATCAGATCGACGATCGAGCCGTACTTCCGATCGTCGAAGTCGGGATGGCTGGAACGGATGAACTGCTTGATCTGGCGCAGGTACATCGGCCAGCGTGGCGGCTGCGGCGGATCGGCCAGCAGACCGCGCACGAGCTCCACGCCCTCCTGAATCGCGGCCTCCGTGGCGGGATCGATCTCGCGCGGTCCGCGATGCGCGGGCGCGGCAGCCGGAACCGCCACCGGCGCCGGCGCCTGAGTGCCGTCGGCGAGTGTTACGGGCGCCACCGGCAGCGCCGCTTCGGCGACCGGCAGCGCGGCGTCGGCCATCGCGGCTCCCGCTTCGCTCAGCTCGACGAGCGTGCTCCGCCCGGTGTGTTTGAGCAGCACGATGCCCTTCTCGGCCAGCTTCTCGGCGAAGTCGCGGAAGCTGCTCACGCCGTAATCGCGTTCCGAGAACGACGAGTCGAGCTGCAGCAGCGTGCTCTTCAGCAGGCCGAGCTGCGGCGTGACCTCGCGGTCGGCCAGCACCTTGAGGGCGCGGCGCACGAGCGGCACGACCTGATCGATCGGCATCGCCTGGCCCACCGAGGCCGGCACCGCACGCGAACGATCGGAGGCGGCGCGCGGCGCGCTGCGGGCGATGTTCTCGTAGGCGATGAACTCGGTACAGTTCTTCTGCATCACCTGGCTGGTGAACTGGCGGCCGCCGACGACGAAGACCTTCTTGTCGTACTGCTTCAGCTTCTCGACCAGGGTGATGAAGTCGCTGTCGCCGCCGACGATCACGAAGGCGTTGATGTGATCGTGGGTGAAGGCCATCTCGAGGGCATCGAGCGCCAGGTTGATGTCGGCGCCGTTCTTGTCGCCGCCGGGGGTCATCACCCGCTGCACGAGGCGCACGGCGTGGTTGGCCATGGCGCGGCCGTAGTCGCCGCGCTTCCAGTCGCTGTAGGCGACCTTGGTGATGATCTCGCCGCGTTCCTTGATCGCTTCGAGCACGGCTCCGATGTCGAAGCTGAGGCCGAGCGTGTTCTTTACGCCGATCTCGATGTTGTCGAAGTCGATGAATACGGCAATCTTGAGTCGTTCGTCTGACATGAATCGATCCTTTGGTTTCGGTTTCCTCAGAAAGCGAAGTAGATGAAGTCGAGGGACGTCGTGCTGCGCAGCACGAGCGTCAGGGACGCGAGCAGACCGACACCGGCCGCCTGCACGCCGGCCAGGCCGAGACCGGTGAGCCGGGATTCCGTCCACACCACCGGCGCCACCTGGCGCTCGCGAGCCAGGGCCCAGAGGTCGTGGATGAAGAGCGGCAGCGACCACGTCGCCGCCAGCATGAAGAAGTGCAGGCCGATGGCCGCCTCGCCTTCCATCGTCGTGAACGGCGTGAGCCGCAGGAAGTGACCGAGGAAGTCGGCGTTGGTCTCGCGGAAGAAGAGCCAGCCGGCCATCATCGCCACCCACGTGAGTGCGATCTGCACGAGGGCCAGCGGCCCCGGCCAGTGTTCCGGCAGCTGCAGCAGCCGGCCGGCCGCGCGTGTGCCCCACACGAGCACGCCGTGATAGAAGCCCCAGATCACGTAGTTCCAGCTCGCCCCGTGCCAGAAGCCCGAGACGAGGAAGGTCGTGACGAGCGTGCAGGCCGCCACCACGGCCGGGCCGCGGTTGCCGCCGAGCGGGATGTAGACGTAGTCGCGGAACCACGTCGAGAGCGAGATGTGCCAGCGCCGCCAGAAGTCGGTGGGGCTGTGCGCGATGTAGGGGTGGTTGAAGTTGACCACCAGTTCGAAGCCGAACCAGCGCGCCACGCCGCGGGCGATGTCCGAGTAGGCCGAGAAGTCAGCGTAGATCTGCATGCCGAAGGCGAACACGCCCGCCCACAATACTTCGAACGCCGGATCGTTCTGCGAGAAGACGCGGTTGGCGATGACGCCGACGTTGTCGGCAATCACCAGCTTCTTGAAGAGCCCCCAGGCGACGAGCACGACGCCGTGGCGGGCCTTCGTCGCATCCCACACGCGGTCGTGCTCCACCTGCACGAGCAGGTTCCTCGCCCGCATGATCGGTCCGGCGACGAGGTGCGGGAAGAAGGCGACGAAGAGCGCGAAGTCGATGGGATTGCGGCGGGCGTGCATCTCGCCCTTGTAGACGTCCACCGTATAGCTGAGCGCCTGGAAGGTGTAGAACGAGATGCCGGCCGGGAGCGCAATCTCGAGCAGCGGCGGCGCCACGGTGAGGCCCAACGCGGCGATGACGTCGCGCACGTTCTCGATGAAGAAGTTGAAGTACTTGAACACGCCGAGCATGCCGAGGTTCACGACCAGGCTGGCCGTGAGATACCGGCGGCGGTTGGCCGGGTCGTCCTCCATGCGCTGACCGGCCCAGTAGTCGACCGTGGTCGAGGCCAGCATGATGAGCACGAACCACGGATGGATCCAGCCGTAGAACACGTAACTTGCACCGAGCAGCAGCACGTTCTGGGCGCGATGCGACAGCCGCCAGTAGATCGTCACGACGACGAGGAAGAACGCGGCGAAGTCGAGGCTGTGGAAGATCATCGGAACAGCGGGTCCAGCCGGCGGCGGAAGAGCGCCGTGTAGTGGCGGCGGTCGCGGACGTGATCTCCGTCGGCGTAGATCGACTCGGGCTGTTCCGGATCGCCCCAGTCGTCGTGGAAGAGCGCGCCGTTGGCCGTGAGAAACGCCTTCAGGTCGCTGACGTAGCGCTGCAGCCCCGGCGACTGCGGCGGCGGCACATTGCCGTTCGGGCGGCGCTGCACGCGCACGAAGCACAGCTGGATGCCGTGCTGCTTCGCGAGGTCGATCATGAGCGACAGCACCGACGTGGGCAGGTCGCGAGCGAAATCAGCCGCCTCGTTCGCGTCCGCGAGGTCGGCGGCGACATCGGCGCGCAGGCCCGCGAGATCGAAACGTTCGTTGAGCGAGCGGTCGAACCGCTCACGGGCGGCGGGATCTGGGAAGCGCCAGTTCACGAACCAGCGGCGCACGCCGGGTTCGAGCCAGCTGGTCGTGACGTCGTTCTGGTAGAGCCTGGTCGCCGCCGTGTGCACGCGCGCGCGCCACCCGCCGCGCCGCGCTTCGACGAGCGCGTCGAGCTCGGGCTCATGCGGCAGCGCCACGTCGTCGAGCGCGTTGCCATAGAGACTCTCGAGGCGGAACAACGTATCGGTCAGATTGGTATCGCGGAAGAACACGAACACGGCCCGCGGCTTCACGCCGGACGCCACGAGGTGATTCTTGAACGCCAGATACCACCAGGCCGGCCCGGTCGCCGGGTGATTGAGAAACAGTACGAGCTCGTCGTGCGTGCTGGAGATCTCCCCGAGCTGAATGGGGTCGATGCGCGTGCCCATCATCGAGTCGCCGATGAACACCCAGGCCGGATTGCCGTAGCGCAGATTCTCGATCGGGCGGCGGTCGAACGAGCGATGCTGGCGGCTCAACTCAAGTGACGGCAGGTAGCCGGGGCCGGGCGGCACGCCGACGACCACCTGGTTCACGGCGCGCAGGCCGAGCGGCGCGATGAACGCCGCCGCCACCACGAGGGCGAGCGCCCACGTCGCGTGCCGGGAACGCGCGGACTCACCGTAATCTACGGCCAGAGACTGTGACGACACTCGAACTGGAATCGATTGAGTGCGCCGTGCACGCGGTCCCGTGCGTGGCGCCAGCATCTCCACACGGCCAGTGCGCGGTGACGACCGAAGGTCCGCGCGAGATGGACGCGAGCCACCCGGTGGGCAGCTGCTGGTGAACATCCGGTGCCTTGCTTCCGCCCCGGATTGCCCCTGTGCGTGATGCTCCCCGCGAGTATAGCAGCCCGGGCGCTTCGGTGGCGACGGCATTCGGCGGGGTTCAACCGAGGCGCCCAGGGGCCGGTCTAAGCCGGTAGATGCCACGTTCCAGCCGTATTCCACGGAGGATCGCATGACCCCGACTTCGCTTCCCGGGCTCCGCTCGCTGACCCTCGCGGCGCTCGCCGTGCTGCTCATCGGCGCCGCCACGGCCGACGCCCACCCGCACCGCCGCCACAACCCGCCCGGACTGCGCGGTGGCCCAGGCACCACCTGGCAGAACCCGCCGGGGCCGCGCGGCGGCCCGGGCGCCAGCCCCGCCAGCCCCTACCGGATGCGTCGTTTCCGCGACCGTGACCACAACCCGCCGGGCCCCGTGGGCGGCCGGGGCACGAACTGGGAGAACCCGCCGGGACCACGCGGCGGCCCAGGCACGAGCCCCGACCGGCGGCGCCGCCGCTGGTAGCTCGCTACGCCACGCGGGCCTCGATCGCGCGCC
>JBIKUN010000004.1:0-80530 GCA_044347565.1 Vicinamibacterales bacterium
GTTTCCGGCGTGGCCCAGCTGATCGTGTCGGTGTAGACGCAGGCGTAGCCGTAGGCGCAGCCGCCCGATTGATCGACCGGCTCGATGCTGAGCTGCATCGAGGGAATCGGCGTGTCCTTGCCGTGGCGCTGCACGTAGAGCTGATCCATCGACGTGCCGACGCGCACGTCCGAGCCCTCGGTGAGCTTCGGATGCGCGTGCGTGTACATCACGGCGCTCGAGCGGAAGTGGTCGCCGCCCACTTCCGGCGCCGACATCGCCTCGGCCATCCGCGCGTCGGTCTGGCTGACGATCGTCAGATGATCGCGGAACGCCTCGAGCGGGCTCAGGCTGCTCTTGCCGAGGTCGAAGCGGCGGCCGGTGGCCGCCGGATTCCACATGTGGTTCGCGAGGCCGAATTCGCTGATGCCCGCGGCGCCGTGCACCTGCTCGATGCACACGAGGCGCACCTTGCCGGCGGCCTTGGCGGCGCTCGTCTTCGCGTAGGCCGCGCCGGCCGGCACCATCGACTCGAGGAACGGCAGCGCCACGGTGGCGCCCATGCCACGCAGCATCGAACGGCGGGAAACGTGCTTCTTGGTCAGGACCATTGCTCTGCTCCGTGTGACTACTGCCGGGTGTCGTCGGTCTGGTCGGCGCTCGCCGTGCGGAAGGCCGCACTGCGCGCCACGCCGAGAATCAATGCCGACATCCGGTAGTCGGCGGCCTTCGCGTCCTTCACGATCTGCCGCACCGTGGGCATGTCGTAGTACTCGACCCGGCGGCCGAGCGCGTACGACAGCAGCCGTTCGGTGAGGTGCGTCACGAACACATCCGAACGCGCCACGAGCGCGGCCCTGAGGTCGCCCACGCCGTTGAGCGGGGTGCCGTCGTAGAGCTGGCCCGAGGCATTCACCGGCACGCCGCGATCCTTGATGCGCCAGGCGCCGGTGACATCGAAGTTGTCGAGCGAGAGCCCAATCGGATCGATGACGTTGTGGCACGAGCTGCAGACCGGGCTGGCGCGGTGCGACGCGAGCTGTTCAGCGACCGAGAGCAGCCGGCCGGCCGTGGTGGCCTTGGTGGCTTCGAGCTCCGGCACGTTCGGCGGCGGCGGGGGCGGCGGGCTGCCGAGCAGCACCTCCATCACCCACTTACCACGCAGCACGGGCGACGTGCGGTTGCCGTGCGAGGTGAGCGTGAGCACGCTGCCGTGGCCGAGCAGGCCGCGCCGCGTGTCGTCGGCATAGCTGACCTTGCGGAAGGTCGGGCCGCTGACACCGGCGATGCCGTAGTGCCGCGCCAGCCGTTCGTTCACGAACGTGTAGTCGGCGGTGAGCAGTTCGAGCGCCGAGCGGTCTTCCTTGACGAGATGTTCGAAGAGCAGCTCGGTCTCGCGCGCCATCGCCTCGGCGAGCGATTCATCGAAGTAGGGGAACGACAACGCGTCGGGTTCGACCTTCGTCAGGTCCTGCAGGCGCAGCCACTGCGCGGCGAAGCGCGTGCCCAGGGCCGACGACCGCGGGTCGTCGAGCATCCGCCGCACCTGGCGATCGGCCATCTCGGGCCGCGTCAGGCCGCCGCGCGCCGCCACGTCGAGCAGTTCGCGATCGGGCAGCGTGCTCCACAGGAAGAACGACATCCGCGAGGCGAGGTCCAGATCGCTGACGCGATACGCCGCGCCGGGCTTGATGCCGGCCGGCGTCGCTTCCACGCGGAACACGAAGTGCAGGCTCGTGAGCAGCGCCTGCAGCGACTGGCGCACGCCGGCTTCGAAGCCGTCCTTCTTGGCCGCCTCGTCGTAGAAGCGCATCAACTGGTCGACGTCGGCCTTCGTGGCCGGACGGCGGTAGGCCTGCGTGGCAAGGCGCTGCAGGATGCTGCGGGCGCAGGCCACGTCTTCACCGGGCGCGGTGGGCCGGCAGGTGAAGATGTTGCGGCGGGCCGGGTGATCGGAGACCCCCGTGGCTTCGTACGGCCCCACCACCGACAGGTTGCGCAGGTGCGCGAGCGTGGTCACCCCATACCCGACGCCGATCTGCGTGTCGGCGAGCGTGTGTTCGATGGGCTTGATGAGGTCGTCTTCCGCGCCCTCGAACTCCTGGATGAACGTGGTCGAGACCTTGCGGGCGCCGGCGCGCACGTAGATGGGCGCGGTCGAGAGCGTGAGGCCCTCGGGGTCGGATTCCGACATCCAGCGATCGACCTTCACGAGCGCCACGCGTTCGCCGTCCACCGCCACTTCCATCTCGATGGCGCGCATCGTGCGGCCGAAGAGGTAGCCGGTGGGCTCGCCGTGCAGCAGCATCTGGAACTTGTACTTCCCGTCGGCCGGGAAGTTGTGCGTGACGACCGTGCCGCCGCGCGTGCCGAACGGCGCGCCTTCGAGCCGCTCCTTCTGCGAGAGCGTGCGCGGCACTTCGTACTGCGTGGAGGTAGCGTCGATCGTCGGGTCGCCCACCGCGACACGGCTCACGTAAGCCGCGGCGCGCAGGTAGCCCTGCATGACGGTGGCCGACGGCATCTGCACGTCGGCGATGTTGTCGAAGCTGGCACTGATGGTGTCGGCCGGCAGGTACTGGCTGACGTCGATGTCGAGGCCGATGAGCGTGCGCACGGCGGCCGCGTACTCGGCGCGGTTGAGGCGCTGGAAGGAGCGGCGCCCCGGGTTGCGGTTGAGCGCGGCGCTGCGATCGAGCGTGGTCTCGAGCACGGTGGCCAGCGCGTCACGCGCCGGCGCCTCGAGCTTCTTCGACGCACCGCGCGGCGGCATCATGCCGGTGCGCAGCTTGCGCACGACCTTTTCCGCCACGTCGGCATGCGCGTCGGCCTTCGCCACGTCGAAGCTGGCGAGCGACAGGCCGCCCGACTTCGAGCGGTCGTTGTGGCAGCCCACGCAGTAGGTCTGGATGGTCTCGTTGTTCGCCGCCGATGTCGGAGCCGCCGGGGCGTGTGACGCCGCGGGACGCGGCGACGTCGCCACCGGCCGGACGGCCTGCGCCGCCGAAAGCGCGGTGACCACGGCCGGCAGGGCCAGGGCCACCAGCGCGGCAGGAACTCTCTTCATGCACGTCCTCGTCACCCGTTCGCCAGCCCGGCTGTATGCCGAGTGACGCGTTCGTCGCGGCCCTGAGACGCGTCGAGCCGCCCGCCGAGGTTATCGGCGGCGGCAGACCGCGCCATGACCGGGACTTCCGAGTGCCGTCAAACTACACCGAACCACGGCCGCTGTCAGCCGGAATCGGCGTCCCCGGGGGGCATCCGTCGGTCAGGCCTTGACCACCCGGCAGGCGAAACATTTGTAGGCCTGCTGCCCCGACAGATTGTCGAAATACCGGTCATCCACGAGTGTGTTGGCGGGTTCGTACATCGGCAGCCCGATCTCTTCGCCCACCACCTGGCCCGGCCCGAACAGGTTCGGCACGAAGATCGTGTCGCGGCGAATGCCTTCGAAGAGCAGCGCCGTCGCGGTGATGGCGCCCCGCGGGCTCTCGACCCGGATCGCGGCGCCGTTCTCGATGCCCGCCTGGGCGGCCGTATCCGGATGGATCTGCACGAGCCGCACGCCGTTCAGCTGCTTGCCGAGCGGCGTCCAGTGCGTGACGGTGGCGAAGTGCACCACGCTCGGGCGGCCGATCATGCCCATGAGCGGGAACCCCTCCGGCCGCGGCACGGTGACGCCCAGTTCCGCCTTCGGCGTGGGTGCGCCAGGGTTCACTGGATTGTTCACGAGCTCGGCGGAGTGCCGCACGGACGGCAGGCCGCCCGTGACCTCCGGGTGCGCGTAGAACGGCGGCAGCGCCGCGTGTCCGGCCGGGGCCAGCTTCGCCTGCAGCTCGGGCGTGACGATCTCGACCTTGCCGCTCGGCGTCAGGAACCGCTTCCCCTTGTGCCCCAGCGACTCGGCGGCTGCCTGCCACGACGGGTGATCGAGGTAGAGCGTGCTCACGCCGGGATGCTCGGCACTCGGACACGGCCAGCGCAGCGGCTCGTGGCGCGCCTTCATGCGCGTGGACGTCATGCCGGCGACACCCGGCGTCCGCGCCGCGAAGACGTCGTCCCACAACACGCGGTAGTCCTTCCACTCGTCACGCAGGTTCGCGGTCCAGTAGTCGGGCGCGTGACTCTTGTCGAGCGCCGCCATCTTCTTCGCGAGTTCGATCCAGATCCAGATGTCGGGCCGCGCCTCGCCCACGACCGGCACCGCCTGATTGCACCAGCGGATGCCGCGGTCGTCGCGCCGCATGTAGATCGTGTCCATCTCGAGCACGCTCGGCACCGGCAGGATGTAGTCCGCATAGTACGCGGGCTCCTCCATGAACAGGCCGGGATAGACGAGGAACTCGAGTTGCTCGTAGGCCTGCTTCACGCGTGTGCTGTTGGCGCTGTCAACGATGGGATTCCCCTCCATCACGATTGCCCGCAGCTTGTAGGGCTTCGATTCGAGGATCGAGGTGGCGAACCAGTCGGGGCCTACAGGCAGCGGCCCGGCCTTCTTCGGCGTCTCGCCCACGACCGGCGGCAGATCGAGCCCGCCCGGCCACGTGTTGTGCATGAAGTTGCAGCCGCCGCCCGGCTGGCCGATGTTGCCGGTGATGGCCGCGAGGAACGCCAGCGCGCGGTAGGTGTGGAAGGCGTTCAACTGATGCGACACGCCGGCGTTGCAGAAGATCGCGGCGGGTTTCGCAGCGGCATACTGCTCGGCGAGTGTGCGGATGGTCGGCGCGGGGATGGTCGTGACCGTCTCGGCCCATTCCGGCGAGAAGCCCTGCGCCTTGATGTGCGCGCGCAGGTCGTCGAAGCCGAGCACCCATTGCTGCACGAACGCTTTGTCGTAGAGCTCGCGCGCGATGATGTGGGCGAGCATGCCGTAGGCGAGCGCCATGTCCGTGTGCGGACGAATGGCGAGGTGCTGGTCGGCGTAGGCGGCCGTGGGCGTGCGACGCGGATCGACCACCACGAGCTTCGCGCCGGTGGCTTGACGGGCCCGCAGCAGGTATTCGAACGTGACGGGGTGTGTCTCGGCCTGGTTGGTGCCGAGGAAGAGGAAGAACTTCGACGCGCCGAGGTCTTCCTTCCCCGTCGCCCCATCCACGCCGTAGCCGTTCGTGAAGTTGCCGAGGCCGAACGTCCAGGCGAGCGCGTTGCCGCCCGCGTCGTTGCACACGGGCCCCACGTCGGTGGCGTTCGGCGAGCCGTAGAGCTCGAAGAAGCGCCCGATGATCGAGCCGGTGCCGCGCGGCAGGCGTCCGGAGGTCTTGTTGGCCAGTCCCTGTGGTCCGGTGGTGTCGCGGATTTCGAGGAACTTGCGGGCGATGCCGTCGAGCGCCGCGTCCCACGACACCGGCTCGAACACGCTGTTGCGATCGCCCTTCTTCCCGCGCACGCGCCTGAGCGGCGTCTTGATGCGGCGCGGGTTGTAGACGAGCTGCGGCATCATCTCGGCCTTCACGCACAGGCCGCCCAGCGCCACCGGGTCGGCGGCATCCCCGCGGATGCCGATGATGCGCCCGCTCTTCTTCAGCACGTCGATGCCGCAGAGCGAATTGCAGAACTGACAGGCCGAGCGCACGACCTCGTCGGGATCGAGCGCGCCCGACTCGCGCGTCAGGTCGTAGCGGGTGACCGTGGACTGAATCGCCGGCGCGGTCCGGGCCGCGGGTGCGTCCGGCGCAGGCGCGGAGGGCGCACAGGCGGCGGCGCCGAGGGCCGGAGCCGCGAGCAGGAACTTGCGGCGGCCGGGATTGACCGGCGACTTCGAAGACGTGCGTGGCGAACGGCGCGGTGACATGCGCCCTGTTTATACCTCAGCGGAATGACACCGGCCGGCACGCCCAGCCGCGCGGCGGCCGCTCAGCGCTGATACGTGAGCGACAACACGGCGTACGCCGTGGCGGCGTCGCTCATGAACTTGCCGATGTCCGACTCCGGATCGCGTTCCTTGTTCGGCGAGACCGCCGGCCAGCGGCCCGACACCTTGTCCTGATGGCGGCGCAGCCAGTCGAGGCCCTTCACAAGACGTGGGTCTGACGCCGGCACGCCGGCCGCCTGCAGCGCGAGCGTCGCGAGCGCGGTGGCGTAGCCGTCGCTGCGTGTGTCGGTCGCGGTGTTGTCCACGCGCGTGTAGCCGCCGATCGCCGGGGTGTTCCAGCCGCCATCCGCCTGCTGGCGCGCGAAGGCGGCCTCCACGGTGGCCTGGCGCTGCGCCGGGCTCAGCAGGTCGGGCACGCGGCTCGTGGCCCACACCCCGGTGAGCTGATTGAGCAGCGACACCTGCGCGTGCTGCTTCTGGAAGTAGTCGCGCATCGGCTTCATGCGATCGGCGATTTCGGCGGACGTGGCGTAGCCGCCGGGCGCCGAGCCGATGGCCAGCGCCGCCATCGACGCGCCGAAGTAGGGCGAGTTCGGCGACTCCCACGGCTCCAGCTTGAAGTTGAGCCACGTCCACACGCCCGTCTCGGGCCCCGTCTTCATCTGCAGCGCCCACATCACGCCGAAGGCCGTGCGGGTGTCGTCGCTGAGCGTACCGGCCACGGCGTCGCGGCGGGCGAGCACGAGCGCGTTCATCACCGATTCGATGGCGCGCGATTCACTCGTCTTCGGAATGCCGCGCGTCTGGTCGGGATACCACGGCTCCACGTCACGCCAGGCCCGCGCGCGGGTCAGCAGGTTGCCGACGATCTTCTGCTCCCCCGCTGACGGGCCGCCTTCGTTCAGCAGTCCGCGCAGCGCCGGTCGCGCCAGCGCATACGGCAGCGTCGTGTGGCACGACATGCAGTAGGTGCCGCGATCGCGGGCGGCGTTGGGCCACGTCGTCCACCAGGTGGCGCGTCCGTCGAGATACCGGGCCGCGGCCGCCGCATCCCAGCCCACGGGGTCGTTCGGCGCGCCGGCGCGCACGCCGCGGCTCATCGTGATGGCGGTGAGGAGGGCCAGGGCGGCGGGCAGGAACAGGCGGAGCGACAGGGTCATGACAGGGCCTCGACCTGGGATTCTACCAGCGAGCCCGAAATCCGCGCGACGACGGCAGCAGAGCTGTAGCACCATATCGGATGTGAAGCTGACCGACCTGCGCGGCATCCTGCAGTACATCCCGGAGTTCCGGGAGAAGACCTTCGTGCTCGCGATCGACGGCGAAATCGTGTCGGACGAACGCTTCGCGACACTGCTCAAGGACATCGCCGTTCTGTGGTCGCTGAACATCCGCGTGGTGATCGTGCACGGCGTGGCGGCGGAGATCCGGCGCCTGGCCGACGAACGCGGTGTCACGGCGTCGAACACGGATGGCACCGGCGTCACCGACGCGGTCACACTCGGGCTGTCGGTCACCGCGTCGAACCGACTGACGCACGAGATCCTGCAGGGGCTCTCGGCCAACGACCTCCGGGCGGCCTGCACCAACGGCATCGTGGCGCACCCGGTGGGCGTGATCAAAGGGGTGGACCAGGAGTTCACCGGCAGCGTCGAGCGCGTGGACGTCGGCCTGCTGCAATCGCTGCTGACGCAGGGCGTCGTGCCGATCGTGCCGCCGCTCGGCTTCGACGGCGAGGGCCGCACCTACCGCGTGAACTCCGACGGCATGGCCGTGGCGGTGGCGGCGCAGCTCCGCGCCGTGAAACTCATCTACGTCACCGCGGCGCCGGGGCTCGTGCATCGCGGCCAGCCCATCCGCCAGATGATGGTGGCGCAGCTCGGCGACCTCGTGCAGAAGGAGCCGGCCGGCTTCGAAGGTGAGCACCTGTCGAAGGCGCAGCACGCGGTGCGCGCGTGCCTGGCCGGTGTGCCGCGCGTGCACGTCATCGACGGCACCCTCGACGAGGGCCTCCTCGGCGAGGTGTTCTCGAACCACGGCTACGGCACGCTCATCCACACGAACGAATACGAGAACATCCGGCCGGCCGAACGGCGCGACATCGGCGCCATCCAGTCGCTCACGCGCCAGGGCGTCGAGGCCGACGAACTCGTGAAGCGCACGCGCAGCAGCATCGAGCAGCACCTCGGCGACTACGCCATCTTCGAGATCGACCGCAACCCGGTGGGCTGCGTGGCGCTGCACGTGGACCGG
This sequence comes from Vicinamibacterales bacterium, assembly GCA_044347565.1. Lineage (GTDB taxonomy): Bacteria > Acidobacteriota > Vicinamibacteria > Vicinamibacterales > UBA2999 > CADEFD01. Next base: position 8,045 of record JBIKUN010000004.1, read on the forward strand.
GAACGCAACCAGGGCGAGCTGGCCTGCCTCTACGTGAGCTCGGCGCACGAGAACCAGGGGATCGGCAAGAAGCTCATCCAGTTCGTCGAGAACCGCGCGCGTCAGCAGGGGCTGGACCGCATCCTCGCGCTGTCGACCCAGGCCTTCAACTACTTCAGCGCCAAAGGCGGCTTCGTCGAAGGCACCGTGGACGATCTGTCGCCCGAGCGCCGCGACCGCTACGAGAAGAGCGGCCGCAATTCGAAGGTGCTCGTGAAGCGTCTGCGGTAGCGTCTCAGAGGCCGGCGGACCGCGCCGTGTGCTGCCGCGCGAACCCTGCCCGCGCCGCCACGATACCCGCCACGTGCGCCTCGGCCCAGGCGATCAGGGCGCCGAGGGGTTCGAGCAGCGACTCCCCGAGCGGCGTCAGCCGGTACTCGACGCTCGGGGGCGTGGTCGGGAACACCTGGCGGTCCACCAGGCCGTCGCGCTCGAGGTCGCGCAGCGCCTGCGTGAGCATGCGCTTCGAGATGTCGGGAATCGCGCGCTGCACCGCGCTGAAGCGATGCGGCCCGTGGGTGAGCACGAGCACGACCAGCGTCGTCCACTTGTCGCCGAGCTTATCGAGCACCGAACGCACCGGGCAGCGCGCCGGATCGAACGGCAGGTGCGCCCAGCCGCGCACACGCTGCGCCAGCGCCTCGCGCGCCGCGACGCGGTTACCTGCGTGTGCCCTTGTTCCCACGATCTGCCTCCTTCCGCCGTGCCCCATAAAGTCTCATACTGCATCTTAGTCTCATAACGAGACCGTTTTCCACGAGGTAGCAGATGGCAATGGACACGATCGCGGTCACGGGAGCGACAGGACAACTGGGGCGGCTCGTACTCGCCGGTCTGGCGCAGGCAGCGCCACACGCGCAGCTGGTGGGACTCGTGCGTGACCGCGCCCGGGCGGCCGACCTGGCCGCGGCCGGCGTGGAACTGCGCGTGGCGAACTACGACGACCCCGCCTCGGTGACCGCCGCGCTGCAGGGCGCCGACAAGGTGCTGCTCATCTCCTCGAGCGAGCTCGGCCGGCGTGCCGCCCAGCATCGCGCCGTCATCGCGGCGGCGCAGCGGGCGGGCGTCGGCCTCCTCGCCTACACGAGCCTGCTGCATGCGGACACGACGCCACTGACGCTCGGCCTGGAACACCGCGAGACCGAGGCCGACCTTCGCGCATTGGGTGTGCCGTTCGTGCTGCTGCGCAACGGCTGGTACACCGAGAACTACACGGCCGGTGTGGCGGCCGCGCTGAAGTACGGCGTGGTCCTCGGCAGCGCCGGCACGGGCCGCATCTCGTCGGCGACGCGGGCCGACTATGCCAGCGCCGCGGTCGCGGTGCTCGCACACGACGCCGCCACCGAGGCCGGGCGCACCTACGAGCTCGCCGGTGATGCCAGCTACACCCTCGCCGAGTACGCGTCGGAGATCGCGCGGCAAAGCGGGGTCGCCGTGAGCTACCGGGACCTTCCCGAGGCCGACTATGCCGCGGCGCTCGTGCAGGCCGGCCTGCCGCCGGCGTTCGCGCAGCTGCTGGCGGAAAGTGACGCCAAGGCCGCCGACGGCGCGCTCTTCGACGACAGCGGCACTCTGGGACGGCTCATCGGCCGCCCGACGACGCCGTTGGCCGAGGCCGTGCGGCAGGCCCTCGCTACGACTGGGGGACAGTAGAGCCCGTCGCGACGTGCGGTCTAGGGCCGCGGTGAAGCGGCCGAGCTGACACGCGTCAGGCGCCCCGCCCGAGCTGCTCGAGCGCCACCCGTACCAATTGGCTGCGCGTACGCACGCCGGTGCGGTTGAAGAGCACCTGCAGGGCCGCCTTCACGGCGCTCTCGGACAGATTCAGACGCGCGGCCATCTCCTTGTTCGCGAGCCCTTCCATGAGGAACGTCAGGATCTGCCGTTCCCGGTCGGTGAGCCGCAGCACGGGCGGCTGCACGTCGTCGGTCGCCCGCACCAGCTTTCGCAGGTAGTGCTCATCGAGCAGCACTTTGCCGTCGAACACCTCGCGGATGCTGCGCTTCAGGTCGTCGGCGGCGTGTTGTTTGTGGAAGATACCCGCCACGCCCGCACCGATCATCTCGCGGGCTTCGCGATCGGGGAGACCGGCCGTGACGAGCAGGATCCGTCCCGTGAACCCGCGGGCGCGAAGCGCCGTGACCACGCCGGCCGCCGGCTCGTCGCCGAGCATGTAGTCGAGCAGCACCACATCGACCTCGGCGACCGGCAGGTGGGCCAGCGCGTCGGCCGCATCACCCGCGATCCCGACCAGTTCGAACGCCGGATCGCCGCTCAGCAGCCGGGCCAGGCCGTCACGGAAGAGCGCGTGATCGTCGATCAGGAACAGCCTGATCGCCCTGGACCCGCTAGCTGGCACGCTGCCCTCCGAGCCGATGGCGCGCCTGCGGCACAATCACGCGGAAGGCCGCGCCGTCATCCGTCCGCACGTACTGGAGGTCGCCACCGACGCTGCGCGCCAGCTCGCGGGAGATGTACAAACCCAGGCCCGAGCCGTGCGCGCCGGCGCCCGGCGGGTGCAGGTGGAACAACTGCTCCGGCGCGGTGACACCTGGACCGTTGTCGGTCACGGTGACCACGACGTCATCGGCCGAGGAGACGACGGCGACGCGCAGTTGCGGCGGCATGGAGCGCGCCGTGGCGGCGCGCAGGCTGTTCTGACACAGGTTGAGCAGGATCTGCAGGAGCCCGTGCGCGGTGGCGGCCACCGGCGGCAGGCTCGCCGGCACGTCCCACGCGACCGACCCGCCGATCTCCTCCCAGTCCGGCTCGATGACGACGCGGAGATGATCCAGCACGGATCGCAGGTCGGTCTCGCGCGTGTCGTCGTCCGAACTCCTGAGGTCGAGCGACGCCAGCTCAGTCAGGGCCGCCACCAGACGCTGCAACGCGACGAAGTCGGCGCTGCCCCGGAGATCGACGCGCCCGGCGAGGTTCGAGCACACGACGGAGATCGCGGCGCCGAGGTTACGGATCTCGTGCGACACGGCGCTCGCGAGCAGGCGGTTGTAGTCGAGCAGATGCTGGAAGTTCTCGCGCTCGCGGTCGCGGACCTCTTCGGACATGTCGACGACGATGGCGGCGAGACAGCGTTCGTGCTCGTGCCCGTAGACCGAGAACCACGCCTGAATCGGAAAGTGCTGCTCGTTCGCCCGCTGGGCCCAGCCGGTGACCGACGTGCGGATGAGGCGATGGCTCGACGCCACCCTGAGGGCGTGACCGAACATCGGGAAGTTCGCGTCGACGCGCGTGCCCACGAGCGCGTCCGCCCCGACACCGAGCATGTCGTCGGCGGCGCGGTTGGCCGCCAGCACCGTGGCACGGGCGTCGAGGGTGAGAATTGCCGCCGGGCTGCTCTCCGCGAGGATGCGCAGTTGCTCCTGGGCGCGGCGCCGCAGGTCCTGCTCGAGCTGCACCTTCGCGAAGGCCTCCAGCAGGCGCCGGCGGCTGTTGCTCATCTCGACGAGGAGCAGTCCGGTGCAGGTGTAGGCGATGGCCGCCATCGCGAACTTGAGCAGCCCTTCGACTGCGGACGCGGCCGGGGTGAAAGGCGCGCGCGCCAGCGCGGCGAACAGCCCGAACAGCACGATCTGCCAGCGGTTGAGCGCGGCCGATGCCACCAGGACCGGAATGGTGTAGAGCACACCCAGCGAGAAATCGAAGCTGAAATACCACTCCACCGCCGCGAGCACCGCGATGATGAGCAGCGCCACGGGCAGCACGCGGCGGCGCTGGATCGCCTTTTCGGGGATGCTGACCCCGAAGACCGACAGACGCGTGGGCATCGTGCCTATTCTGACGGCGTTGGCGGCCGTCACGACCCCGGATGACCGAAAGATAGCCGCGTCCTGTCCGGGTGGCCCGGCCACCGGCGCCGCAATCGTCGTCCGGTCACGCCGTACGCGCACCGAAGGATAGGGATGCATATCGCGCTCGCATCGATAGCCTCAGATCCCGGGAGTGCACACGATGCTGGAACGCCTCAAGCTGTTCATGACGTTCTTCGACAGCCGCTTCGAGGACCTGAAGCGCGACAACTGGAAGGCCACCGTCTACCGCGACTTCAGCGCCGGACTGATCGTGGCGATGACGGCGATCCCGATGGCAATGGGATTTGCGATGGCGATGGGCATGCGGCCCGAGCAGGGCATCATCGCCGGCGCCGTCGCCTGCCTCGTCGGGCGCACGTTCGGCGGATCGAAGTACCAGGTCTACGGACCGACGGCCGCCTTCATCCCGGTGATCGGCTCGCTCATGGGCAAATACGACCACGGGTTCCTGATCGTCTGCTCCGGCGTGGCCGGCCTCGTGCTGATGGCCATGGGACTCCTCGGCGCCGGCCGCTTCGCGAAGCTCGTGCCGAACTCGGTCATCGTCGGCTTCACCGTGGGTATCGGCGTCTCGATCGCCCTCACCAACCTCGACTCGCTGCTCGGCGTGCGCTTCGCGGAAAGCGGGCTGCCGGGCGTCGTGAAGGGGCTGGCCGCCAACCTCGGAAACATCAACGGCGCGGCGCTCTTCATCGGGCTCATGACGTTCGTGGTCACGCGGTATCTGCTGCGGATCTCGATCTTCATTCCGGCGCCCCTCATCGCCCTGGGCGTCGCCACCGTGCTCGGTGCGACGCTGCTGAGTGGCAGCGGTCTCACCCTCGTCGCCGACCGCTACGGCGAGATCCCGACCAACTTCTTCGTGCTCACGCTGCCGTCGCTGCCACCGGTCTCGGCCACGATGTTCGCCGACATGGCCTACTACGTCTTTGCCATCGTCTTCGTCTCGGCGGTCGAAAGCGTGCTCTGCTCGTCGATGGCCGACCGGCTGGCCGGCAATCGCCGCACGCCGTTCAACCCCGACAAGGAGTTCTGGGGCCAGGGCCTCGTGCAGGTCGTCACACCGCTCATCAACGGGTTCCCCTGCACGGGTGCCCTCGCCCGCACGGCGACGAGCATAAAGTCGGGCGCCGTCACGCCACTGGCCGGCTATTTCAAGGCCTTCCTGAAGCTCGGCCTCGCCTACTACCTCGCTCAGTACCTGAACCTGGTGCCGATGGCGTGCATCGGCGGCATTCTGCTGTGGGTGTCGACCAACATGATCAAGCCGGCCGAGATCAGCCACGTATGGCAGGCCGATCGCGCGCATGGCCTGCTCATGGCCTACACCGCCGTGATGGTGCCGGCGACCGACTTCCTGACCGGCGTGCTGTCGGCCCTGGTCATCTACTTCGTGTTCCGGCGCAGCTTTGGCGAACTGCCGGAACCGGCTCAGGCCCCAACACTGCGCGTCACGACCGGCGCGCCACAGCCCGCGTGAGGTCGCAGATGTCCGCCACGTTCGATCAACTCGTCGTTGCCCTCGGGTCGCCGGCTGGCGACCGGGCTCTCATCACGTATGCGGCCCTCCTCGCGCGACTCGGGGGCTCGCGTGTCGTGCACTTCGTCCACGTTGCCCGCGGCGATGCCGACGCGGCCGCGGTGCGGGGCGAGATTCGCGACGCTGTCGCCGCTGCGGCGCCCGATCTGGCCAGCCGCACGGAAGTGGACGTGCTGCACGGGGCCCTCACGGATCGACTGCTCGACTACCTGACGGAATCGCAGGCCGACCTGGTGCTCGTGGGCGGACGACGCCGGCGCCTGGCGGCACGACTGGCCATGGTGGCGCCGTGCGCCGTCGCCATGCTGCCGGACGGCGCCTCCCCGGCCGTCTCGCACCTGCTCGTCGCTGTGGACTTCTCGCACGACGCCGCCGACACGCTCCGCTGGGCCACGAGCCTCCTCGCGGATCAGCCGGACATCCGCTGCACCGCCCTCCATGTGATGACGCACGAGTCCACGGACATCTTCGCCGTGCACGAGACACCGGAGGCCCGCATGGCAGCCATGCGGGAGTTGCTGTCGGAGTCGAACCGCCACGGTGTGGACGTGGTGTCCCGTCTGGCCGAGGTCGATCGCGACGGCGCCGTGCACGCTGGAGACATCGCGTTCCCGACGAAGATCCAGCACAGCGACGTCGCGCACACCATCCTGGCAGAGGCTGCGGCTGTCGGCGCCGACTGCCTCGCGCTCAGCACGCGGGGCCGGAGCCGCTCGGCCTCGATCCTGCTCGGATCAGTGGTCGAGATGGTGATCGAACGTACCACGGTACCGCTGCTGGTTGGCAAGCCCGCCGGACGGCGACTCAGCCTGGCCGACATCCTCCTCGGCCGCGCCGGCAGGTCCGAAGGCGTCAAGGCGAGCTGACGCGGCGATGGCCTTTCATCCGGACCTCCGACTGCTCGCGGCAAGCCGCGATCGTGACCTGACCCCGGAAGCGCGTGGCGCGGTGTCACAGTTGAGCGCATCGTGCGACGTCGATCTCACCGTGGCCCATGTGACCACCGACGGCGACGTTCCCGCCCCCCCCGTGCCGTTCGACTTCGAGTTGCACGCCGCTCCTCGCCGGCTGCAGCGACGCGAACTCGCGGGGCCCGATGCCGCGCGCACGCTGGCCCGATTGTGCGCCGACGAGCCCTTCGATCTCGTCCTGGCGCCCACTCGCCGCCAGGGGGTCGCCTGGCCGCGGCTGCGAGGTTCCTTCCGCGAACGCCTGCTCCGCCTCTCTGCGACGCCGCTCTGGACGGCCGGGCCCGGCGTGCCGGGCCGGCACTTTCATCGGCCCATTCGCAGCGTGGCCTGCCTGCTCGACTTCGACGCCAATCCGGAGCGCCTGCTGCAGCGCGCCGCGGCGTTCGCCCGGCGGATGGACGCACGCCTCCACGTGCTGGCGGTGTTGCCGCCCGTGGATGAGAGCACGCTGGCCCTGGTGCTCACATCCGACACACCGCTGCTGCCTTCGGCCGCGGTGGCGCGCATCGAACAGTTGTGCGCGGGGCGTCCGTCGCCGATGGTGGATGTCGTGGTAGATGGGAAGCGCCGCGGCCTCGGTCGCCTCGTCGAGATGGCCCTGCCTGATGTGCTCTTCGTGCGTTCGCATCAGTGGTCTGGCGGCTGGCCGTTCAGCGGGTCGCGGCATCTCGACACCCTGCGGTGTCCGGTGATCCGTGTGCCTGATGAGGTCTCCACGATGGACTGGACGTTCGAACGCGCCACGGCCGCGTCGCGGCTGGCGCGTGCCGGCGAACGGGTGCCCGCCAAAGGTGTGGTCGAGGATGCCTGGCCGGCAGGAGCGCCCTCGCGGCTTGGCTGAGGCCTGGCGGTCAGACCGCCAGGCCGTACGACCTGTGAGCCTGGGCGCGCGCGTACGCTAGAGTGCTGCGCGGAGACTGCATGCGTCCGAATCGCCGCTCGTTCCTGAAAACCACCGCCGCCGGTGTGGCCGCGGCCACCGCCGCTTCGTTCGCGTCGACGGCGTCACTCGAGGCGCAGCGCGGTGCCCCCGCCTCGTTCGAGATGCCGCGCAACATGACGCTGCTCAACATGCGGACGGCGGCGGGGCCGCGGCTGGGTGTGAAGCTCGCGAAGGGCATCCTCGACGTGAGCGCGGCCGCCGCGATGTACAAGCTGCCGGCGCCGGTGGATACCGACGACCTGCTGCAGCGCGGCCTCGGCGGTCAGCTCGCGAAGGTGGTGGCGGCGGCGGCCGATGGCCCGGCGCGCCTCTACCTGCAGGAGAGCGCCGTGCAGCATGCGCCGCTCGTCACGCGCCCCGAGAAGATCATCATGATGGGGTTCAACTACCGGCGGCATGCGGCGGAGACCAACACGCCGATCCCGGGCAACCCGACGCTCTTCAACAAGTTCAACAACACGCTGAACCATCATGGCGGCACGATCGCGCTGCCGACGGCCACGGCCAAGAACTTCGACTACGAAGTGGAACTGGTGATGGTGTTCGGGCGTGAGTGCCGTAACGTCTCGGAAGCCGACGCGCTCAACTACGTGGCCGGCTACTGCACGGGCAACGATTTCTCGGCCCGCGACATGCAGTACCTCACGAGCCAGTTCATGATCGGCAAGACGTTCGACGGCTTCGCGCCGCTCGGGCCGCATCTGGTCACGAGCGACCTGGTGGGCGATCCGAACAGCCTGCGGCTCGAGTGCCGGGTGAACGGCGAGCAGCGGCAGGACTGGAACACCAACGACATGATCTTCAACTGCCGGCAGATGGTGAGTTTCGCGTCGCGAATGATGACCATCAAGCCGGGCGACATCTTCTTCACCGGCACGCCGCACGGCGTCATCTTCGGCAAGCCGAAGAACGAGCAGGTGTGGCTGAAGCCCGGCGACCGCGTGGCCTGCAGCGTGGAGAAGCTGGGCGAGCTCGCGTTCAGCCTGACCTGAGGGAGCGCGTCACCCGGGCGCGAGGTTGCCGGCCGGGGCGCCTCACTCCGGCGTCGATGTCTCGAAGACGTAGAGCCGCGAGGTGTCGTCCTCGGGCATGAAGTAGCCGCGCAGCCCGTTCGCCGAGGGCTCCAGCCAGACGGGATTGTGGGTCATGTCGAGCCCACCGGCGGTCCACAGCGGCACGGCGACCTGGTGCAGCGGGCGGTGGTCGCCGAGATCGACAAGTTCGAGGCCACCGAGGCGGACCGGCGGCGCGGCCGCCGTGGGTCTCATCTCCGCGAGGCCAGTGCACAACATGCGGTGCTGCCCCGCGTATTTGCAGTCCTGGTAATCGATGTAGTGAGCAGGATTCGTCGAACGCACGGCCTGCGGTGGCCCCTCGCCCCGCACGCGCCCGTTCGCGTCGAGCGTCCAGCGGTAGAACATACGGGAGCCCCAGCTCACGCCGTGCAGACTCCCGTCGTCGGTGTCATGAACGATCGCCCCGAGGTGATCCGGCCACCGCAGCACTTCGGCGGCGGTCATGGCAGTCGGGTCCACCCGGTACACGATCGACCGGCTGTTGGGCCGATATTCCGCCACCGGCACCCAGATGGAATGGCCGTCGTAGTCGATGCCGCCGGGGTGATAGATAGCGCCCTCTCCGAGCTTGAGATCCGCCACCAGGCGGCCCGACAGGTCGAGCTTGAACAGGTGACCCACGCCCGCACCGGCGTCGCGGTCGAGTCCGTTCACCGCCGACGGATAGCGCCTCGTGGGCACGGTGACCTCGACCGACGACACGAACAGGTGCTCGCCGATCCTGACCATGCCCTGCGGGTGGTAGGTCCTGAACTGCACCGGCACCGTCCGCACGAGTGTCCACTGGCTGGCCCGGGTCAGACGCGTCACCCGCGCGGCCAACTCGAGCCGAGCACTGTCGAGTGAGGGCTGAGCCGCCGCGGCGAGCGCCGCCAGGACGGCGATCAATATGACCGGGAGGGGCATCGCCCGGTTATAACATCGCGCTCGCCGCTGGCGCCGGCGTCGCGTGATGTTTACCGCGCTCTCCCTCGCTGGCGGGTGGCGCGCTACGTTCGGCCGGTCAGCAGCAGGATGATGAGCACGACGATGATGTTCATGGCGACTCCTGTCAGGAACGAACTGATGCGAGCGTAGGCCCTGGAGCGGACAGCCGTCTGTGCCACACAGCACAGGGGCGCGGACCGCGCGAGCGCGACCCGCCTCGTCCAGATGGGCGGCTGCTCACGCCGCACTCCTCACGGGCAGGCCGTCCGCACGTATGGACGGGATGCGCGGCCGCACGCTAGTGTAAAGATCCTCGGGCAGCGCACTCAGCGCGAAGGAGACTGTGACCATGACGCACGACCGCACCGTTCACGCCCCGGCACGACGCTCGTTCCTGTCGCGGCTCGCCGCTGGCGCCGGCGCCTTCGGCGCCGCCTTCGCCGGGTCCACGGCCGCCTCGGCGCAGCCCGCCACGGCGCCGGCAGGACGGTTCGTGCCCGCGAAGCACCCCGAGGACGACTGGCTCGACGACACCACGACGGCGAAACACCGCTTCTTCTACGACACGATGACCGCCGAGGCCGGCGGGCAGGCGCTGTTCTTCGCGCGCAACTTCTTCGTGGCCAACGCGAGCGGCTACAAGCTGACCGACGCCGATCTCGCCCAGGTCATCTGCCTGCGGCATGCCTCGGCGTCGTTCGGATTCACCGACGCCATGTGGGCCAAGTACGGCGACGCGCTGTCGGCGCGGGCCGGCAACTTCGTCGACCCGAAGACGAAGCAGGCTCCGACGGTCAACATCTACCAGGCCTCGGGCTACGGTGAGGCGCTCAGGAACGTCAACGTGACGATCGATCAGATGGCCACGCGAGGCGTCCGGTTCGCGGTGTGCGGGCTGTCCACGCGAGCCACCGCGCAGCTCATCGCTCAGAAGACGGGCGGCACCGTGGACGCGGTCATGACGGAGCTCTCATCCAATCTGGTGCCGAACGCCCGCATCGTGCCGGCAGGCATCGTGACGGTGAGCCGGGCGCAGGAGCGCGGATACACGTTCGCCTACATCGACTGACACGCCGCCGCTCCACCGGGAGCCGGACGCGTCGAGGAGGGGCACCCGCGGCGCGTCATCGCCCCGCGGCATTCAGGGACCAGTCGTAGTCCAGGAACGTGATGGGCAGCCGGCCGGCGCGCAACGCCTCCCGCTCCCGAGGGTCGTCGGTGAGTACGTCGGCGTGCGCCGCGAACACGTCGGCGAGCCGGCGGAGTCCGGCGTGGCCCTGTTCGAAGTCCTTCCGGTACCACTTGAAGACCGCGCTGACTTCCAGACGTCCCGCGGCGACGCGGTTGCGGGTGCGGTCGGCCAGGAAGCGGCGCAGGCCGTCCGCCAGCTGCTGCTCGAGCCGCGGCGCAACGAACGCTTCGGGTCGCAGGGCCGGGCAGCCGATCGACGCGCAGTTGACCGCCGCGTGGATCCGCGGCTCGGCGTAGCGTGGGCGCAGTTGCTCGTGCTCGATCCAGTCAAGATGGCGTCGGGCCCCGAGTAAGGTGAAGAAGCGATTCCTCCACGGACTGCGGATGATCGACCCCAGGTCCCTGATGGAGGTCACGTCGGGCCAGCCAGTCAGGATGAGCTCGACGGTGAAGGCGTTGTAGGCGTTGATGAGAAACGCGACCTGCTGCGTCCGGCTCCACCGCTCGAACTCCGCGGCCGGCACCGCACTCATCGCGTCGAGCACGGTCTTCAGCCTGGGCCGATCGCCGGCCAGGCCGGCGTAGTCGACACGGCTCTGCCCGCCGTCTGGCAGCCAGCGGACGTGCTGGCGGACCAGTCCGTCCCAGGTGGCGTAGCCGTGGTCGAAGGACTGCGCGGCTCCCGTGGCGGCGGCACCCAGGCATAGCCCCACGGCGAGGATCAGTGCGGTTCTCACTTGAACACTCCGAACACTACACCGGCCTGGACGACCAGCGTGTCGGCACGCCACCGGGCACGGTCACGCGTACCCTCGACCGCGTGACCACCCCGAACCGGCGCTTAACGCGTAGCCCGCGACAATCGCGGCAGTCGTCGCCAGCCGGCCGACCACCGCCGTGTACGCGGGCCCCATCATGATCGGACGGACGCGCAGGTCGCCGCGCACGGCGAGGTCCTTCGCTGCACGTTGCACGTCTGACGGGCGCCGCTGTGGCGCTGGCGCGGCTCACGTCTCTCCTGCCGGGTCTCGCACATAAGCCTGCCGTCGGCCGGCATGATGGGGACGCCGCGCCTCTTCAGCGAGGCATTGGTGGCGGAAGCGCGGCAGCGCGGTGAAGAGCAAGAGCGGTAGCTCTTCATGCGGTGGTCCTAGCGCGCACCTGACGTTCCCTCGCGCGCCACGAGCACGGGCCCGCAGCGGTCGGTCGACAGGTTGAAAGGCGCCTGCGGTAACGCTCTGCCGGCGGTCTGCTGGCTGAGCGTCAGGCGGATGATGCGGGCCAGGTCGGCCGGCTGGTCGTGTTGCACGTAGTGGTTGCCGCACGGCAGCAGCCAGTAGGCGCCGGGCGCGGCGCGAGTCCGCAGGGCCGTGGTGAACACGTAGTCGGCCACCCGCACCGGCGCCACCATGTCGTGCACGCCCCACATGATCGTGGTCGGGACGGGGCTGCGCGCGAGCGTCTCGAGGAAGCCGACTTCCTTCTGCCTGCGCTCGTTGAGGTACTGAATCGTGGCCGGGATCGCGGCCACACCCGACTGGTAGTCGAACAGCGCGGCGAGTGCCCGCACCTCGGGGTCGCCGGGTTCGAGCGGCGGGGTGTAGTTGGTGCGCCCCATACCGGTGGCGAGGAGATTCGCGTTGGCCGCCTTCTCCGCCGCGGCACTGGTCGCCGGGTCGAGCATCCGCTTCTGGAACTCCGTGAGGTTGGCCAGCGGCAGGTAGATGTTCCCGTTGGTCAGGAACTGATGCGTGATCGTGAAGGGCGGATTCGGCGCCGCCTGATAGAGCTGCAGGACGTTCAGGGCGACGCTGTCGCCGCGGTCGTGCGACAACAGCACGAACTGGCGCAGGTCCAGCACCTTGGTCACCAGGTGCCAGACCAGCTGGGCGTCGTCCGCGAGTGTGTAGCGATACCCGTCCGCCGGTTTGTCAGAGACGCCGTACCCCGGAAAATCGAGCGTGCACGTACGGAAGTCGGCCGCCAGTTCGGCGGCCAGCAGCCGGAAATCGAAGCTGCTCGTGGGAAAGCCGGGCAGCATCACGATGGTCGGTTTGGCGGCGTCTCCGCGGCACGTGTGGAACACCTGCACGCGGCGGCCCTGGTTCTCGGGAAGTGAGGACGTCCAGGTGAAGTAGCTGCCGGACGCGCGCCATTCCTCGGCCAGGTCGGACGCCAGCGGCTGGGCCTCGAGCCGGGCGGCGAGAGACAGACACAGCACGAACCACAGAGCGGAGCGAATCATGGCGCCTCTAGAAGAGTTCACGAACGGTGACCACGGTGCTACCAGACGGCAGACTCACGAGCGTGCCGTCATTGGACACGGTGATGGGGCCGCGATAGAGCGACGGGGCGTCGCCAAGGAACGCGGCGTTCAGGAACGCGAGCCTGAGCGGCGGAATCGTGTGGTAGAAGACGAGGTGCCTGACGCCGGCCCGTGCGGCCAGACGCGCCGCGTCTTCCGGCGTCGTGTGGTACGAAGGAATGTCGGCCATAATTCTGGCGGCGCCGATGCGCTGGTTGCGGGCCATCGCCTCGCCGACAATGCCGACCATCGACGTCTGCAGCCCTTCGTGCAGCAGGACGTCCACGCCACGCGCCTGCTGTTCGAGCACGCGTGACGGCGCCGTGTCGCCGCTCACGACGACGGAGCGACCCTTGTAGTCGAAGCGGTATCCCAGCGCCGGCGATACCGGCGTGTGCACCACGGGAAACGCGCGGATGGTCAGACCGTCCTGTTCGAGCACGACCTGCGCGACCTCGGCCCCCTCGACGAACGGAATCGTGCGGGCGGTTCCGCCCGCGCCGCCCGGCGGCACCACTTCGGCGCCATGGTGCGCCACGCGGTAGCCGGTATCGAGTCGGTAGGCGGCATTGAAGCCGTTCACGACGACGTCCACACCCGGCGGCCCATAGACGGGCGTCTGGTCGTGATGGCTGCCGCCCGCCCACCGCTGCAGCAGCAGTTCGCCCAGCCCGCCGATGTGATCGGAGTGGAAATGTGTCAGCAGGACGGCATCCACGCGCGACGGCGGCAATCCCATCAGCGCCAGCTTGCGTGGCGAGCCTTCGCCGACGTCCACGATGTAGACCTGGCGACCGGCCACGACGAACACACAGGGCCCGGCGCGACTGGCGTCGGCGAGCGGCGCGCCCGAACCACAGAGGCCCGCGTGCAGGCCATCCGGCAGGGCCTCGAACCACGACTGCGCCTTCAGCCCGCTCTCGACGGCGCGGCCGACCAGCCACAGACCGAGCGGGCGCTGGAACGCGTAGACCAGGCCGAGACCTGATGCGACAACGAGCGCCGTCGCAAGACCCACCCGCGCCCACACTTGCGTACTCGCTCGCGAGCTGCCCGCCCCGGCTTCGCGGCGCCGCCTCATCATGATGGACAGCAGCAACACCACCAGCACCGCCAGCTCGATCGCCATCGGACGGAGGCTGGACGGCGAAGCGCCATCGAACACGAGGCTCACCAGGCGGCCACACAGCACCAGGCCCAGAAGCATGGCCGGCACCGCCAGCCAGCGGGTCACGTTGATGATGGCCCCCGCCAGGGTGAACACGGCGAGGCCGAGAAACAGCGCGCCGAAGTCACCGCGCACCGAGTTGTAGCCGGCATTCCCCATCGGGTGGAGCGCAAAGAGCTCAGCCAGCCGCCACGGCGCGGCCATGGCGGTGACGCCGATGATGAGGAACAGCGCCCCCGAGAGCGCCGTCAACGCTCGCAGAACGACCGGCACGACAGACGTGTCTTTCATGCTTACGCCTTTCTGGCGACCACTTCCATCAGCGTCAGGCCCCGCCACTGTGCACGACAGGCTGCTGACTCTATCAACTCCCGGTCCGCCCAGGGGGCCATGGCCGCCGTTTAGATATTGGACAGACATCGCAGAAGAGAGAGACGATCGGCCGATGTCGAACGCGCCAGCGATGGCCAGCCAGGACGTGGACCTGAGGCTGTCGCACGGGACCCAGGCCTTTGTGCACGCGAACGCCGCGCTGTTCGCCGCGGGCTTTGCCACGTTCGTGCTCCTGTACGCCGTGCAGCCGCTCATGCCCACCTTCGCCGCGAGCTTCGGCGTGAGCGCGGCCGTGGCCAGTCTGTCGCTGTCGCTGACGACCGGCGTGCTGGCGGGCTCGCTGCTCATCGCCGGCGCGGCGTCGGAAGCCTGGAGCCGGAAGGGCATGCTGGTGGCGTCACTCGCTGCCGCGTCGGTCCTGACCCTGACGAGCGCGGTCTCGCCCTCGTGGGGAGTGTTCCTGGCGTCGCGGGCGCTCCTGGGTCTCGCGCTCAGTGGTGTGCCGGCCACTGCGATGGCATACCTGGGCGAAGAAATGCGTCCGCGGTCACTGGCGCTGGCCATGGGCCTCTATGTGAGCGGCACAGGACTCGGCGGCCTGGCGGGACGTCTGCTGGCCGGCGCCGTCACGGACCTCAGCGGCTGGCGGTCGGCCCTCGCGCTTACGGGACTCATCGGGCTCGCCTGCGCGGCGCTGGTGTGGCGCTTCCTGCCGGCGTCGCGTCGATTCGTCAGGCAGACACCTGACGTGCGCGGCGCCGTCCGCGGCTATGCCGCGCACCTGCGCCGGCCTCCGCTGCCGTGGCTCTGTGCCGAAGGCTTTCTCGTGATGGGCAGCTTCGTCACGATGTTCAACTACATCGGCTTCCGGCTCATGGCGCCGCCGTACGATCTCAGCCAGACGCAGATCGCCTCGCTGTGCCTGGTCTACGTGTTCGGCATCGCGGCGTCCACGGTCATGGGCGCGCTCACGGCTCGGTTGGGCCGGCATCGCCTGCTGCTCGTCTCGCTGCTCGCCATGCTCGGCGGCACGCTGCTCACCGGCGCCAACGCGCTGTGGCTCGTGCTCGCGGGGCTGTCGCTCCTCGCGGTGGGCTTCTTCGCGTCCCACTCGGTCGTGAGCGCGTGGGTCGGGGCAACGTCGAGCGACGCGCGGGCGCAGGCGTCGGCGCTCTACCTGTGCGCCTACTACGTGGGGGCGAGTGTTGTGGGCACACTGGGTGGACGCGTCTGGGCCGCCGGCGGGTGGCCCGGCGTGACCGCACTTACGAGCACGCTGCTCGTGGCCGGTGTGGCCATCGCGTGGCGACTGAGACCCTCATGCTGACCTTCTCCGATATCCTCGCCGCCAGAGCGCGGCTGGCCCCCTTCGTCCCGACGACACCACTGCGTAACTACGCCAGCCTGGACCAGGCCGTGGGCTCGAGCATCACCGTATTCGTGAAACACGAGAACCACCTGCCCACCAACTCGTTCAAGTACCGCAACGGCCTGGCGGCGATGACGGCGCTCACTCCGGAAGAACGCGCCCGCGGCGTGATTGCCACGACCCTCGGCAACCACGGCCAGGGCGTGGCGGTGGCGGCGAGGATGCTGGGCGTGAAGGCGAAGATCTTCGTGCCTCTCCGCAACAACCCCGACAAGAACGCGGCGATTCGCGACTTCGGCGCCGAGCTGGTCGAGGTGGGCGACGACTACAGCCAGACCATCCTGGCGGCGGAACAGGCCGTGGCTGAGACCGGCATGGTGTTCCTGCACTCGTTCACGAACCCCACGGTGGTGGCCGGGGCCGGCACCGTGGCCCTCGAGATGCTCGAGCAGC
Source organism: Vicinamibacterales bacterium (assembly GCA_044347565.1). Lineage (GTDB taxonomy): Bacteria > Acidobacteriota > Vicinamibacteria > Vicinamibacterales > UBA2999 > CADEFD01. The sequence goes on from JBIKUN010000004.1 coordinate 24,190, forward strand.
AGCCGGATCTCGACGCGCTCGTGCTGTGCGTCGGCGGTGGCTCACACGCCGTCGGCGCCATCCTGGTCGCGCAGGCGCTCAAGCCCACGCTGCAGATCTACGGCGTGCAGGCATCCGGCGCGCCGGCCGTGCACGACTCGTGGCATGCCGGCACCATCCTGAGCGCCAGGGCCGAGACCTTTGCCGATGGCATCCGCGTGACGGCGCCAGCCGGATTCGGCTTCACGGTCATGCAGAACGGGCTGTCGGGCTTCGTCACCGTCAGCGAGCGTGCGATTGGGCGCGCGCTGCAGACCTATCTGCGGTGCACGCACAATCTGAGCGAGGGCGCGGGCGCGGCTGGATTGGCCGGCCTGTGCGAACTGGCACCGCGGCTCGCGGGCAAGCGGGTGGGGCTCGTGCTGACGGGCAGCAACATCGACCGCGCGACCTTGATGCGCGTGCTGGCCGACGCGTAGTTCCACGGGACCACCGAGACGGCCTGCCGGTGGTGGCCCGGCGGAGGTTACTCCTCCTCGTTCATGAGCGCACGAGGGGCTCGCAGGACCTTGAGGTATTCCACCAACGCCCACACCTGCGCCTTCTCGAGGCGGCCCTCGAACGCCGGCATGTCTTCCTTGGGCCCCTTCCCGTACGACACGCGGCCCTTCCAGATCTTGTAGAAGAGCACACCTTCGGTGTTGAGTTCGATGCGCAGGTCGTCGGTGAGATCGGCGGCATAGGACGACTCAGGGCCACCGCCTTTCCCTTGCGGCCCGTGGCAGCGCGCGCAGTTGGCAGCGAAGAGATCTCGGCCCCGGGCGATCGTCGTCGCGTTGGCGGTGAGCGGACTCTTTTCGTCCACACCGCCAGGCGGCACCCACCATCCGGGATACTGTGCAGCGGCCACGAGCGCGGCGCAGAGCAGGAGCGGCGCTCTCATGGCACGACCGTGGGCGAGCACCGCGCGGCATGCGCGGGTGCGGCCGACAGAGAGAACCGCCGGTAGCTCATCGACATGGCTCGGCCGCGGATCGTACTTCAGAACCGCGCGGGGCCTTCACATCGCCCGCCCGCGACTAGGCGGCAGGAGCCGTGACGCCATAGGTCGCGTCCTCGCAAGCCGCTAGAACCGCTCGAAAGCCGAGCTGGACGCACGTACGGCGCACGTGGCGCCATATACGAATTGTATATGGCATACTGGCTTCGGGAGGTACACGACATGTCACGAACCGCGAAGGTCTTCATGACCAACCGCAGCCAGGCCGTGCGACTGCCGAAGGAGTTTCAGTTCGCCACGGACGAGGTCCTCATCCGCAAGGTCGGCAACGACGTCATCCTCTCCCCTCGCCCGCGCGACTGGAAGACGTACCTGGCGTCCGCACCCGTGGCATCGGCGACCTTCATGGCCGACGTTGAGGACCTGCCCGTTCAGGAACGAGACCTGTGATGCCTCGCTTCATGCTGGACACGGACACGTGCTCCTACATCATGAAGCGCTCGCATCCGCTGGTGTTGAAGCGGCTGCAGACCTTCTCGGTCGACGACGTCTGCATGTCCGTGATCACGAAGGCTGAATTACTCTACGGTGTCGAGCTGTCAACGCGCCGCGCGCATGACGCCGCCGCTCTGGCGGCGTTTCTCCCCTATGTCGAGGCGGTGGATCTCGACGAGGGCGCCGCGCTCCACTACGCGGAGATCCGGGCGGACCTGAAGCGCCGGGGCGTCATGATTGGCGCCAACGACCTGTTCATCGCCGCGCACGCGAGAGCTCTGGGACACACGCTGGTCACGAACAACACGGCGGAGTTCGAGCGGGTGCGCGACTTGAAGCTCGAGAACTGGACGCTGCCGGCGCGGCGTTCACGCTGAACACTCTGTCGAAGAGCGTCGCAAGATTCCCGGCGCAGCTGGCGTCTTTGTGGGTATGCGGCCAGAGCCGTCCCGCCGGAGGTGTGAGTTGGCGGAGAGGGTGGGATTCGTTCCCGAGGAACCCGCAATCCTCGAGGGTTTAGGCCAGATCGGAACCGCCCGAACCCGCCAGAACCTCTAAAAACCTGAGTATCAGGTACAAAACAGGGACAGCGCAATCCGTGCCCTTTAGCGTTTGCGCCGCACTCGTCGCAGCACTGCGGCGAGCCTTCGCGTGGCATCGGGCAGCTGCGCGACGGACGCGGCCCCATAACCGAGCACGAGCGCCGGAGGGCGCCGACGGCGGCCGAAGTCGCGCAGCCCGCGTACGTCGAGACGCGCGGCGCGGGCCGCCCCCACGGCCTCGGCCTCGTCGATGCCCTGTGCCAGCCACGCCACCACATGTAACCCGGCGGCTGGCGCCAGCACGGTCACCAGATCGCGGGCCTCGGTCTCGAGCGCGTGCAGCAGGGCCGTCCGCCGCTCGGCGTAGCTCGCACGCATGCGCCGCAGATGGCGCGCGACGTGGCCATTGGCGATCGCGTCAGCGAGCACGGCCTGATCGAGGAGCGAGGCGTGCCGATCGCCATCGGCCTGCATGCGCAGGACAGCATCCAGCGCGCGCGGCGGTGCCACCACGTAGGCAATGCGGATGGCGGGCAGCAGCAGCTTGCTGAACGTGCCGATGTACAGGACCCGCTCATGACGGTCGAGCCCCTGGAGCGCGGCCAGCGGCGGGCCGTCGTGGCGGAACTCCGTGTCGTAGTCGTCTTCGAACACCCAACGGTCGCCCGCGGCCGCCCACTCGAGCAGCTGTAGCCGTCGCGCGAGTGTCATCGTGAGGCCCAGCGGAAACTGGTGCGACGGCGTGACGTATGCCCCCCGCGCCCGCGGCCACCGCATTCTGCCCTGTGCCACGTCGAGTCCGCTGGCGTCGACGTCCACCGGGCAGACACGCAGGCCTTCCGCAGACAGCAGGCGAGCTGCTGGCGTGTAGCCGGGGTCTTCCGTCCACACCTGATCCCGCGCCTGCAGCACCGCCTGCGCAGCGATCGCCAGCGCCGACCGCACTCCGGGGGCAATCACCACCTGCTCCCAGGTGCACGTCACCGCGCGCGTGTGGCGGAGGTGCTGCGCCAGGGCTGCCCGCAGGGGACGATAGCCCCCGGGACTGCCGTAGCCGAGCAGCGTGGGCGAGGCGGTTCGCCAACGACGACGTGTGAGGCGCCCCCACAGATCGAGTGGGAAGTCATCGACGGCCGGCAGGCCGAGCGTGAACGCCCCGGGCCGGGTGGCAGGAGGGGCGGCTGGCACCGTGGTCGTGTCGGCGCGACCGCTCGACGCGGGCACCGTGGCAACGACTCGACAGCCCGAGCCGCGCCGACACTGGATCAGTCCGTCGAGCGCCAGGCGATCGAGCGCGACGAGCACCGTGTTGCGTGCGACACCCAGCGAGCTCGCGAGAGTGCGGGTGGCGGGCAGCCGGGCGCCGACCGGCACGCGCCCAGACAGGACGAGGGTGCGGAGAGCCGAGTAGGCCTGCTGGCCACGTCGCGGAGTTCCGGGCGCCATCGAAACGGTGGGCAGCACGACCAACGGGTGAGTGCGTCTGGGCGCTGGCATACGGTGGCTCAAGAAAATTGACTAAAAGTGGCCTACCGGATACGCCACTTCCTCGGCCAGCATACCTCGATGCCGGGCCCCGTCACCCTTCTGCTCGTCGGCATGGCGTTCGTGGCGCTGGCCTTTGCCATCACCTGGTGGCGGGCCTGGCGTGCCGATCGGCCCCCGCACGGCAGGCCGACGCCGTTGGTGCTCGGCTTCGGGGCCATCTCGCTGTTCTTCGATGCCCTCGGCATCGGCAATTTCGCGCCGACCACCGCGTTCTTCCGCGTGACCCGTCTGGTACGCGACGAGCTCATTCCCGGCACGCTCAACGTGGGCTCGGCGCTGCCGGTGGCCATCGAGGCGTTCGCGTTCATCGCCGCGATTCAGGTGGACCCGACCACTCTGCTGCTGCTGGTTCTGGCGGCCTTCGCCGGCTCACTCGCAGGGGCGACCGTCGTGTCGCAGATGCCGCGGCGCCCCATTCAGCTGGGCATGGGGATGGCGCTGCTCGTGGGCGCCTTCTTCATGGCGGCGACGAATCTCGGGTGGTTTCCCGGCGGCGGCGAGGCCTCCGGGTTCTCGGGAACCACGCTCGTCGCCGCCACCGCGTTCAGCGTCCTCGTGGGCGGTCTGAACGCTCTCGGCATCGGCAACTTCGCGCCGAGCCTACTGGCCTTCAGTCTCATGGGACTGAATCCGCGCTCGGCCTTCCCCATCATGATGGGCTCGGCCGCCTACATGCAGGCGGGGTGCGGCATGAGGTTCGTGACGACCGGGCGATTCGATGGCCGCGCGGCGCTGGGGCTCACGATTGGCGGCATGCCGGGTGTCCTCGTCGGCGCCTACGTCGTCAAGTCGATGCCCCTCGACGTGATTCGCTGGCTGGTGGCTGGCGTGGTGCTGTACGTGGCCGTGTCGCTGCTGGCGGCGGCGCGGCGGCGCGAAGCCGCCTGATGACGACAAGGAGTGACTCCAGATGACCAGTCCTGAACAACCCACCGCGTTTCCTGTCTCGCCGCGGACGCGAGCCCGGCGGCTGCCCGACCGCGTGAGCCACGTGAATGCGGACGTGTTCCGCATCCTCGATGCGGGCATGCTGTGTCATATCGCCTACGTGATCGACGGCCAGCCGTTCTGCACGCCCACCCTGTACTGGCGTGTCGGTGACCGGCTCTACTGGCACGGATCGAGCGCCAGCCGGATGCTGCGAGCGCAACGCGACCGCGTGGCCGTCTGCCTGACCGTCTCGCACCTCGATGGTCTGGTGCTGGCACGTTGCGGATTCAATCACTCGGTGAACTACCGGGCCGCCATGTGCTTCGGGACCGCGGCGGCCGTCGAGGACCCAGACGAGAAGGCCCAGGCCCTGCACACCATGCTCGAGCGGTTCTACCCCGGGCGCGACAACGTGCTGCGGCCGATGACCGCACAGGAGTTGAAAGCCACAGGCGTCGTCGGTATGACGATTGATGAGGCGAGCGCCAAGGTGCGGGCGAAGATGAACGCCGACGAGCCGGAAGACCTGTCCGTGCCGTTGTGGGCCGGCGTCGTGCCGGTCAGCGCGGTGATCGGGCCGTGGCAGCCTTGTCCTCACAACGTGCAGGAGGCGCGCGACGACGGCGTGACGCCGTATGCGCCCGGCCTGCGGCTCGACGAGGTGTTCGCCCGGCTGGCGCGCTGAACGGGCGGGCATCGGAGCCATCGCTCAGGGGCGATACGTCAGTGACAGCACCGCGTACGCCGTCGCCGCATCGCTCATGAACTTGCCCGTGTCCGACGCCGGATCGCGCTGCTTGTTGGGCGAGATCGCCGTCCACCGGCCGCTCACGCGGTCCTGGGTACGGCGCAGATAGTCGACTCCTTTGGCCAGGCGTGGGTCCGAGGCCGGCACGCCCGCCGCCTGCAGCCCCAGCGTGGCCACGGCGGTGGCGTAGCCGTCGGTACGCGTGTCGCTCTCGCTGCCGTCGATCCGCTTGTAGCCTCCAAGGGCCACGGTGCTCCATCCGCCATCCGGTTGCTGAAGCGCGAACGCCCGGTCGATGGTGGCGCGACGTTGCTCGGCGGTGAGTAGGTCCGGCACGCGGCTGGCGGCCCAGAGACCATGCAACTGGTTCATTACAGAGACTGTGCCGTGCTGCCGCTGGAAGTAGGCGCGGAGCGCCTTCAGGCCTTCGGCGATCTCCGGCGACGCGACATAACCGCCAGGCGCCGAGCCGATCGCCAGCGCCGTCATCGACGCGCCGAAGTACGGCGAGTTCGGCGACTCCCACGGGTCCATGCCGAAGTTCAGCCACGTCCAGGCGCCGATCTCGGCGCCGGTCTTCATCGGCAGTGTTGCCGCTCACTGACACCTGACAACCCCGCTCGGCGGCACACTGACCAGACTGCAGGCTAGTGCAGTCGCCCATATGGCCGCATTCGGAGCCCTGAGACTTAGAGTAAGTGGTCAGTGCTCGGCGAGCAGAACCGCCCGGCTCTGGTCAACACTCCTCGAGCGACAACACACTGAGAACCAAGAGTTTGCAGCTGTGGCAGGAGCAGTAGCAAGGCGCGGCGTACGAGTGCCCCGCCTTGCAGGTGGGTGGAAAACCCGCCAACGTGGCGACTTCAGGTACAAAACAGGTACAGCTCAGCCATTCACAGACTGCAAATCATTGACCTGAAATGACTTATTGTTGGCGGAGAGGGTGGGATTCGAACCCACGTGCCCTTTCGGACAAGACGCTTTCGAGGCGCCCCCGTTACGACCACTTCGGTACCTCTCCGCTGAGGTGGGACCGCGTTTCCGGGCTGGCCGGAAACTCCGATTATAGCGGGTTCAGGCACCCGACTCAATGTCCGCCGCACCCCGGCCAGACCCTCGAAGTCAGGCGCTGCGCCACCCCCGCCACGCAAACCCCTCCGGGGGCTAGGTCCGGCGTTCCTTGAAGAACCTCTGGATGAGCGCGCGGCAATCGTCGGCGAGCACGCCGCCCACGGCCGTGAGCTTGTGGTTCAAACCCGGCGTCTCGTGCGCCGCAATCGCGGAGCCAAGCGCCCCGGCCCGCGGCTCTGGCGCACCGTAGACGACCGTGCCGATGCGCGCGTGCACCATGGCGCCCACACACATGAGACACGGCTCCACCGTCACGACGAGGGTGGCGCCGCTCAGCCGGTAGTTCTTCACGTGACGCGCCGCCGCACGCATGGCCACGATCTCGGCATGCGCGGTGGGATCACTGGTGGCAATCGGCTGGTTCCAGCCTTCGCCCACCACCTGGCCGTCCACGACCACGAGCGCGCCCACGGGCACTTCCCCGCTCTCGCCCGCGCGCGCGGCAAGCGCCAGCGCCTGGCGCATCCACGCTTCATGCATGGACGTGTCGTCGTTCACTCGCTCACCGACATCGGTTCGTCGGGCGCCTGCACGCGCCGCGTCATGGCGTCGATGAGCGAGCCGGTGATGACGAGCACGATCGGACCGAGCACGATGCCCACGAAGCCGAAGGCCGAGACCCCGCCGAGCAGACCGATGAACACCACGAGTCCGCTCGCCGACGTGCGGCCGGCGAGCAGCACCGGCCGCAGCACGTTGTCCACCGAGCCGAGGACCAGGCCGCAGAGCCCGGTCATGAGCAGCGCGCGTCCGACGTCGCCCGAGAAGAACAGCCACGCCGCCACCGGCACCCACACGATCGTGGCGCCCACCACGGGAATGAGCGAGCAGATCGCAATCGCCGCGCCCCACACGGCCGGCGCCGGCAGCCCCAGCACCCAGAACGCGAGACCACCCACGACGCCCTGCACGAAGGCCACGGTGAGGCCGGCGCCCACGCTCGCCACGACCAGCTCCGTCGTTTCCGTGATGAGCCGGTCGCTTTCGGCTTCGTTGAACGGCAGCAGGTCGCGGATGAGCACGGCGAAGTTCCGGCCGTCGCGCAGCAGGAAGAACAGCGCGAAGAGCATCACGAAGAGGCTGCCGAGCGTGGAAAGCACATTGGCCACGATCGACCCGGCGCCGCCCAGCACATACGTCGCGGCCGTCTGCGCGCCCTGCGACACGAGCGTCATCGGATCGGGCGGCAGCGGCACCGGCACCCGCGCGCGGATGTTCGCCCAGAAGCGGAGGATCTGCTGCGGTGTCGTGGCTGAGAGGCCGTTCACGTAATCGATGGCCGCCGGCACCTGCTGCGCGATCACGGCCGACAGGAACACCGCCGGCGTGATGATGACCAGCCCAGCGAGCACCGTCGTGGCCAGGGCGGCGTTTCCGTTCCGCATCCGCACGCAGAACCAGAGATACACCGGCCGCAGGGTCATGGCGAGGATCGCCGCCCACGCGAGCGGCGTCAGGAAGGGCCACACGATCGTGAGGGCCAGATAGCCCATCCCGATGAGCACGCCGTAGAACAGCAGCTCGGTGAAGCGTTCGCGGCTGGATCGCGTAGCCATGACGGCTCCCGGCTACTTGCGCAGACTGAGCGGCAGCGCGGCGCCGCCCAGGGCGAGCGCGAGCAGGCCGCCGAGCACCGGCGGTCCGTAGCCGTTGGTCAGATAGCGGTATTCGAACATGAACCCACCGGCGAAATGGAAGTTCAGCACCATCAGCAGCGCCGCGATCGCCGCGTAGCGTGTGTAGGCGCCGAGCAGGAATGCCACACCCGTCGCAAACTCGGCGATCGGCACCACGCGCGCGAACACCGCTGCGCCCGGCAGGCAGACCGTCTGCAGATAGGCACGGTTCCAGTCGTTGGCGGATTCGAGGAACCCCTGTAGCTGCGCCGTCAGCGGCCCGGCATCGGTCAGCCAGGCGATCTTGCCGATGCCTTCGAACAGGAAGAACACGCCCAGGAAGAGACGCAGGGCGGTGAGCCCTCGCGCCGACGGATTGACAGCCATGCCCGGAAGCTTATCAGGCCGCTAGCCGCGCGGCTGCGGCACGATGCGCAGGTACGGCTTGGGCGCCTTCCAGCCGTTCGGGTAGATCGTCTTCGCTTCGTCGTCGCTGACGGCGCCGGCGATGATCACGTCCTCACCCTGGTGCCAGTTGACAGGCGTGGCCACGCGGTGTTTCGCCGTGAGCTGCAGCGAGTCGAGCACGCGCAGCACTTCGTCGAAATTGCGGCCGGTGGTCATCGGGTAGGCAAAGAGCAGCTTCACCTTCTTGTCGGGGCCGATGATGAAGACCGTGCGCACGGTGAGGTTGTCAATCGCGGTGCGGCCTTCGCACGACTCGCCGGCTTCGTACGGCAGCATGCCGTAGAGCTTCGACACCTTCAGATCGGTGTCACCGATCATCGGGTAGTTGGGCGCGTAGCCCTGCGTCTCTTCGATGTCTTTCGCCCACGAGGCGTGGCGATCGGTGGGGTCGACGCTCAGGCCGATGACCTTGGTGTGCCGCTTCGCGAATTCCGGCTGCAGCTTCGCCATGTAGCCGAGTTCCGTCGTGCACACCGGCGTGAAGTCCTTGGGGTGGGAGAACAGCACCGCCCAGGAATCGCCGATCCATTCGTGGAACCGGATGCGGCCTTGGGTGGTGTCGGCTTCGAAATCGGGCGCGGTCTGTCCGAGCTGCAGTGCCATAAAGGTGCCTCCGCAAAGCGCGCGGGCAGACAGCAGACAACGCCGCACGCAGGTGCTTCAGAGTCTAGCGCAGGATGTCGGGGGAAGGGCGGGAGTGCGCCCGGTCGCGGGGACCAACTCCGGAAGAAAAGAGTTGGTGCGCCCTGCACGATTCGAACGTGCGACCTCCTGGTTCGTAGCCAGACGCTCTATCCAGCTGAGCTAAGGGCGCGGGATAGAAGACGGAGTTTACCACAGCTCCCGTCTGTTCCGTCCAGTCCTCACCGGCCGGACGCCGTTGCCCCCGGCCGCGTGAGCCCGAAGCCCACGCCGAGGCCCTCGCCGAGCGCCACCGGCAGGCGTCCCTGGATGGGAATCTCACCCGCAATCGCCCGCACCGCCGCCGCTTCCGCGTAGTCGCCGAAGTCGTAGGTCACGAGCACGGCCGGCAGTGACGTGGCCGCGACCGCGGCGTAGGGACTGCCGAAGAACGCCGCCACCATCGGCTGGTTGCGCCGCGCCGCCGCGCCTGACAGGTCCTGCAGCAGCCGCACGACGCCGGGGCCAAGATCCAGCCGGCCGCTGCCGGAAGATGCGCGCACGAACACGCCGGCCACGACCGCGTCGTAGCCGGCCGCCATCGCCCGCACGAGCTCCAGTTCTTCGGCCGTCGAACGGTCCGAAAGCTCCACCGCCGTCACCGTGCCCCAGCGTTTGCGGAGCTCGGGGATCACGGTGCGGCTCGGCGCCGAGATCCGCCAGTTGGCGGGATAGTCGAGCACCGAGAGGTACAGCACCTTGCCGGTGCGCGGCGTGGCAAGCGGCACCTGCGTGCGTGCGTCGCGCAGCAATGTCACCGCCCGCTCTGCCGTAGTGCGGGCGATGTCGGCGCCGGCGCGCGTGCCGACGTGGCTCATCACCGCGTCGAGCTCCACGGTGCGCGTCTTGTGCAGACCGAGGCGTGCCTTGTGCGCGAGCAGGCGTGCCGCCGACCCTTCGAGGTGCGCCCGCGTCAGCCGACCAGACTGCAGCGCGGCCTTCAGGGCCGCGTGGGCGGCGCGCGGATCGGGCGAGTCGAGCACCACGTCGAGACCGGCTTCGATCGCGCGCACGGCGGCTTCGCCAGGTGCGGCCAGCGCGTTCACGGCTTCCATCTGCATGCCGTCGCTGTAGATGACGCCGCCGAAATCCAGCTCGTGCCGCAGCAGACCGCGCACGACCATCCGGCTGAAGGTGGCAGGCCCGGGCTGCGGATCGATCGCCGGCAACTCGACGTGCGCCACCATGGCCGCCCCGGCGCCTGCGGCGACGCCCGCCTGGAACGGCACGAGTTCGACCTGCTCGAGGCGCTCGCGGTCGTGCGACACGGTGGCGAGGCCCAGGTGCGTATCCACCTCCGTATCGCCGTGTCCGGGGAAATGTTTCAGCGTGGCCACGACGCCGCCGCTCTGCAGTCCTTCGACCGCGGCCTTGACCATCACGCCCACCTTCGCGGGATCTTCCCCGAACGAGCGGATGTTGATCACCGGATTGCGCGGGTTGTTGTTTACGTCGGCCACGGGCGCAAAATTGACGTGCACGCCGAGCGCCCGCGACTCGACGCCGGTGATGCGCGCCGCATCGCGCACGAGCGCGGCATCGCCGGCGGCGCCAAACGCCATCGCCCGCGGGAAACGCGTGGCGCCGTTGATGCGCATGCCCACACCGTGTTCGTAGTCGCCGGCCACGATGAGCGGCAGCGGCGACAGCGCCTGCAGGCGATTGAGGATGGCGGCGAGTTCCAGGGGCTGCCCGAGAATGGTCGAGCCGTAGGTGCCGTTGAGCATCACGGCCGGCACCGGCTCCACGCCGCCGAAGGCGCAGAAGCCACCGATGTGGATGTCGCGCACGAGCGCCGCGAGTTCCTCGTAGCCGGCCGAATCCGCGCTCAGGTACGTGGAATCGAGGCGGCCCATGATGAGCTGCCCCACGAGCTGGTCGTCGGTGAGCGACTTCAGCGTCGTCTCGACCCAGCGCATGGCGTCGCGGTCGAGCGCGGGCGCGAAGGCCGGGGGCGCGGGCGGCAGGGGCGCCGGGACCGTGCGCGGGGCGCCGCGGCGTGCCGCCGTCTGCGCGCGCACCGCCTGCCCGCCGCCGGCGTCGACGAGCGCGAACGCGGTGAGCGTCAGAAGGGCCGTCAGGATTCGCCGCATCGGCAAATCATAGCTATGATCGTGACGTGTCGCAGCATGAACACAAAGCAGCCGCTCCCACGGCGGTGCGGGTCGCCGTCCTCACGGTGAGTGATACGCGCACGGAGGCGACGGACACGAGCGGTCGCGCCATCCGCACCCTGCTCGAAGAGGCGGGTCACGTCGTGACCGCCGCGGAAATCGTGCCAGACGACCCGGACGCGGTGACCGGCTTCGTGCTCGACCAGCTCGAGACCACGGCGCAGGTCGTCATCACGACCGGCGGCACCGGCATCACGTCCCGCGATTCCACGTATGAAGCCATCGACGCGCTGCTCGAGAAGCGCCTCGACGGCTTCGGCGAACTCTTCCGCATGCTGAGTTACCACGACATCGGTCCGGCGGCCATGATGAGCCGCGCCTGCGCCGGCCTGGTACGCGGCAAGGTCGTCATCGCGCTGCCCGGGTCTGAGGGCGCGGTGCGCCTGGCGATGACGACACTCGTGGTGCCGGAGCTGCGGCATCTCGTGCAGCAGGCGTCGAAGTAGCAATGCGCCCCTTCACCTCAACGATTCCAATCGACGAGGCGCGCGCGCTGCTCGCCGCGGCCGCGCGTCCGCTCGATCGCATCGACGACGTGCCGCTCGCGGCCCTTGGCGGACGTGTGCTGGCCGAGGATCTCGTGGCCGGCGGCGACGTGCCGCCCTTCGCGCGCGCGATGATGGACGGCTACGCCGTGCGCGCGGAAGACACCACCGGCGCCACGCCCGGGGCGCCGCGCACGCTCGCGCTCGTGGGCCGCGTGTTCACGGGCGAAGTGCTGGCGCGCGCGGTGAATGACGGCGAGTGCGCGGAGGTCGCCACCGGCGCCCCGCTGCCCGCGGGCGCCACCGCCGTGGTGATGGTGGAAGAGACATCGCCGGGCGAGGGCGCGGCCGTGCGCATCCACGCGGCCGTGCACGAGGGCCAGCACGTGGGACGCGCCGGCGCGGACATCGCGCGGGGGCAGGTGGTACTCCGGCGCGGCGACGTGCTGCTGCCGGCGAAGGTCGGCGCCGTGGCGGCCGTGGGCCTCGCGTCCGTGCGCGTGTGGGCGAAGCCGCGCGTGGCCATCGTCTCGACCGGCAACGAAGTGGTGGCGCCGGGTAAGCCGCTTGGCCCGGGGCAGATCCACGACGTGAACCGCCACACGCTCTCGGCGATTGTCGAGGCGCACGGCGGCGTGCCGGTGCCCTTCGACGTCGCCGGTGACACGATCGAGGCGCTCGATACCGCGGTGAGCGCCGCGGTGAGCTGCGATCTCGTGGTGTTCTCGGGCGGCAGCTCCGTCGGCAACCGCGATCTCGTGATGGACATCCTGCGCGCGCGCGGCACCGTGGTGTTCCACGGCATCGCCACGCGTCCGGGCAAACCCACGGCGTTCGGCACGATCGACGGCGTGCCGGTGTTCGGCATGCCTGGCAATCCCACGTCGTGCCTCACGAACGCCTACGTGCTGCTCGTGCCGTTCCTGCGCACGCTCGCGCACCTGCCGCCGCACCTGCCGCGCGTCGTCGGCGTGCCGCTGGCGCGCCGCGTCGTCTCGAGCCTGGGGCGGCACCAGTTCTACACGGTGCGACTGGAGAACGGACAGGCGGAACCGGCGTTCAAGGCGTCGGGCGACATCACGAGCATGGCCCACGCCGACGGCTACATCGAAATCGGCAGCGACGTCGCCGCCATCGAGGCCGGCACGCGCGTGGACGTCGTGCTGTTCTAGCAACGTTTGTCACGGGGTCTGTCACGGTCACGCGGCATCACCGTCGCGCAGACAACTCGTGACCGTGACAGACCCGGTTACAACGGTGGCTAGAAGTGCACGGTGGATTCGAGCCAGGCGGTGACGAGGCGGTCGTCGCGGAAGAGGCGCGTCACGACGTCGCCGCCCATGATGCGACCAGCGAAGGCGCGCAGCGTCCACGAGCGCACGGGACGCCACGTGGCCGTGCCATCCACGACCGTGCCGATCGTCGAGCCGCCGCGGCCGCTGCGGCCCTGAAAGCCGAAGTAGTTGCCGAAGCGCAGCGTGGCGCCGCTGCCCTGGTACCAGCGGTCCGCCGCCGACGCGAGCGTCACGCGGCGCACGCTCACCGTGACGTCCAGCGCGCGATGCGGCTGGACCTCGAGGGCGGCCCAGCGGTCGACGACGTTCATGAGCGCGTAGGCGTTCAGCCGCGAGACGCGATCGCCGGAGGGCAGCAGCGGGAAGAACGTGCCGTGCGCGCCGTCGGTGGCGCTCGTGTCGCCAGACGCGTAGGCCGTGCCCGCCCGCAGCCAGGGCTGCCACGGCACGCCCGTGAATCGATGTCCCACCGCGCCCGTCGCCGCCGCCGCGCGATGTGAGAGCTCGTACCACGCGCCCGACTGCCCCGCCGCCCAGCCAGCGACGTCGGTCACGCCCCAGCGCCACGGATACGCGCCGGCCGCCGATGCGCCCGCCGTCCATACGCGGATATCCGCGCGGCGCGGCTCGTGGCCGGAGTTGTCGGGACGCGCCGTCACCGGCCGCGTGTCGTCGTAGCCGATGCCGAAGAACTCCACGCGCGTCCGCGGCAACAGTGCGCCAGGCGCGAGGGTGAGTTCCGCCGCCGCCACGCGCACGCGGTCCATCGACAGGTTCGCGGATTCCTCGAACGTGCCCTGCGTGGGGACGGCCGCCGTCACGGTGGCCGCGAGCCCGCCGCGCCGCACGCCGCCGCGCACGCCATCCCACGCGCGCTGATAGAACGACCACTCCATGTCGCCGAGAAGACGTCCGTTGAGCTCGGTGGCGACGAGCCGGTCGATCGTGGCATCGCCCGACGGCGCCTCGGTGGACGCCGCGCGCGAGAGCCGCCCGCCTTCGAACCACGCGCCGCTCGCCGCGTCACGCCAGCCAAGGCTCAGGCCGCGCAGATAGAACTGATAGCTGAAGGTGCCGCTCGCCTGGAAGAAGTACGCGGCGCCGGTACCGAGCAGCCCGGGCCCGATCGAGCCCGCGGGCAGGTTCTCGAGGCGCACGTACTGCAGCGCGCCCCGCGCCGACCAGCGCGAGCCGCGATACGACGCCCCGAGCGTGGAGCGATTCCCGACGAACGTGTATTCCGGACGCGTGGCGGCGTTCGGCGGCGGCTGGAAGTAGCGCCAGAGCTCGGCGCGCGTCATGTTCTCGACGAGGAAGGCCGTGTCGCCCGCGGCGCTCGCGGACGGCGGCGGTTCGGCCGGCGCCCCGTTCTGCGCCGGCGCGGTGGACGCCGTGAGGCACACGCCCGCACAGACGATCGCCTGCGCCGTACGGCCGCGGAAGCTGCGTGCCACACTCATCACGAGACCGCGACGTCCACGGTGTGCCAGCCCTGCGCGCCGCTCGGGAAGTTGCCGCGCCGCGCCGCGGGCTGCACGACGCCGTCGCCATCGGTCGCGCGCACGCTGAGCCGCAGCGGCCCCGGCACCGGCGTGAAGGGACACGTCCAGAGGCGCCACGCCGCCGGTGCGATCACCGGTTGCAATTCCGCGTCCATCCACAGCAGCCCGCCGGGCGCCTGATCCGGCGTGCCCACGCCCACTTCCACGCGCGTGATGCCGCGGTCGCCCGCGAAGGCGATGCCGCCGAGCGTGGTCGCCACGCCGGGCCGCAGTGATTCACCGGCGCGCGGCATGTCGAAGCGCGAGAGCGTCATGAAGGGCGCGGTGTCACTCCAGCCCTGGCGCTGCCAGTAGCCCTGGTGGTCACCTTCGATGAGCTCGATGGCCTCGATCCACTTCGCGTGTTTCATGCCGTAGATGCCGGGCACGATCGCGCGCACCGGCGCGCCGTGCGCCTGCGGCAATGGCTCGCCGTTCATGCCCCACACGAGCAGCGTCTCGGCGTCGAGCGCCGTGGTCACGGGGATGCTGTCGGTGTAGTTGTCGGCGCAGATCCACACGAGATCCACGGCGGCGCGGTCCACGCCGCCGGCGCGCTCGAGCACGTCGCGCAGCCGCACGCCCGTCCAGCGCGCATTGCCGATGGCGCGCGCCGGGATGCCGTTGCTGATGCAGCCGAGCGTCACCGCCGACTCCACCGCCGGCATCGCTCGCAGGTCGTCGAGCGTCAGCGACAGCGCGCGGCCGACGAGGCCGTTCACTTCGAGCGACCAGCGGCCGGCGTCCACGCGCGGGTCGAACAGTTTGTTCTTGGAGACCGTGTAGAAGAGATCCGCGTCGGTGAAGGCAGGCGACAGTCCGGGCGGCCACGAGACATCTCTCGCGGCCATCCCGGCATTGCCGAAGTAGCGGTAGGCGCCGAACGCGACGGCGCCCGCCCCGAGCACGGATAACGCCTGTCGTCGCTGCACTAGCCCTTGAGGCGCGTGCCGACCTCGTTCCAGTTCACGACGTTCCAGAAGGCGCCGAGGTAGTCGGCGCGGCGGTTCTGGTACTTCAGGTAGTAGGCGTGTTCCCACACGTCCACGCCCAGGATGGCCTTCTTGCCCTCCATGAGCGGGTTGTCCTGGTTCGGCGTGCTGGCGATTTCGAACGTGCCGCCGTTGTCGATGAGCCACGCCCAGCCGCTGCCGAAGCGGCCCATGCCGGCGGCCTGGAACAGCTCCTTGAACTTGTCGAAGCTGCCGAAGGCCGCATCGATGCCGCTCCCGACGTCGCCCGTGGGCGCGCCGCCGGCGTTCGGCGCCATCAGCGTCCAGAACATCGCGTGATTCCAGTGCCCGCCGCCGTTGTTGCGCACGGCTGTGCGGATGTCTTCCGGCACCGTGGCAATGCCCTTGACCAGATCGTCGAGGCTCTTCCCGTGCAGCTCCGGGTGCTTGTCGAGCGCCGCATTCAGATTCGTCACGTAGGCCTGGTGGTGCTTGCCGTGGTGAATCTGCATGGTCGTGGTGTCGATGTGCGGTTCGAGCGCCGCGTGGTCATACGGCAGCGCGGGCAGGGAATGAGCCATGGAACGAGCCTCCTCAGGGACGATGCGTCTGATTGACGGACGCAGGAATCGTATCAAACGTAGGACGCCGGACGCGTGTCCGGCGGTGCGGCGGCGACCGGCCGCGTCAGTGGATCGCCAGCATGCGGTCGAGGGCCACGCGCCCCCAGTGGATCTGGTGCTCGGGCACTTCCACCTGGTTGACGACCTGCCCCTCGACGAGCCCTTCGAGCACCCACAGCAGATGATTCGGCGACACGCGGAACATCGTGGAGCAGAGACAGCCGAGCGCGTCGAGCGAGAGCACGGTGATGCCGTGCGGCGCCACCTCGTCGGCCAGCCGGTGCACGAGATGCACCTCTGTGCCCACGGCCCAGACCGAGCCGGGCGCGCCGGCGCGCACCTGCGACAGGATGTATTCGGTCGAGCCGCTGTCGTCGGCGGCCTCCACGACCTCGAACGGCACCTCTGGATGCACGATCACACGCACACCCGGATGCTGCTGCCGCACGAGCGCGATCTGCTTCGCGCTGAAGCGGACGTGCACCGAGCAGTGCCCCTTCCACAGGATGAGGCGCGCGGCGTCCACCTGCTCGCGCGTGAGCCCGCCGAAGGGCTGCTTCGGATCCCACACGACCATCTGGTCGAGCGGCACGCCCATGCGGAAATACGCCGTGTTGCGGCCCAGGTGCTGATCCGGCAGGAAGAGGATCTTCTCCTTCTGCTCCCAGCCCCACGTGAGCACCGCCGCTGCGTTCGACGACGTGCACACCGTGCCCCCATGCTCGCCGACGAGCGACTTAATCGCCGCGGCCGAGTTGATGTAGGTCACCGGCACCGTGCGCGCCGCCATGCCCATCTGCTCGAGTTCGCTCCAGCAGATGGCCAGTTCGTCGGCCGGCGCCATGTCGGCCATCGAGCAGCCGGCGGCGAGATCCGGCAGGATCACCTTCTGGTGCGGCAGCGCGAGCACGTCGGCGCTCTCGGCCATGAAATGCACGCCGCAGAACACGATGAATTCCGCGTCCGGGTGTCTCGCCACTTCCCGCGACAGCTTGAACGAGTCGCCGGTGTAGTCGGCGAACCGGATCACTTCATCGCGCTGGTAATGGTGGCCCAGAATGACGAGCCGAGCGCCGAGCGTGGCGCGGGCCGCGGCGATGCGCGCGGCCATCTCGTCATCGGGCAGGCCGAGATACCGCTCGGGCAGCGGCTGGCGCTCGCGGATGCTGGCCTTCTCGACTTCGTTGAGGACCGGCAGATACGTGCCTGTCGTCATCGGCGTCCCTCTCCTGCCGCGCCTGGCTGCTCGGAGACTGCGACCTTGTGAAACATTTCGCAATCTCCGGACGCGAAAAGACCAAGGTGGCCGGCGGGCTATCGCGGCCGGGTCACCTTGGCCTCGAATTTCGATGCTATCACGTCACCCGACGATAGCCGTGGCCCCTGCCGGCGGCGTTCGTCGCATGGCGGAGTGCCCGGATCGTCTGAGCGGTGTCACCGGGCCGAGGAGTCCCCCATGTCGACGTGTCAGCCCCCGCGCGGGTCTCGTCCCCCACAGTTCTGTCTCGCATTCGCTCTCGTGCTTCTGGCCGCGGCTGGCGCCAGCCCGGCCATGGCGCAATCGCCCCTGCGCACCCTGCCGGGTCTGACCGACATTGCCGTCTACGAGGCCACCTCGACGGTGACCCGAAACGCTTTCGGCCCGAACTCGCCGGAGCTCGCGACCAGGCGCAGTGTGCTTGACAACGGCAGCCGCGACGTGGTCTCGTTCCAGACTCTCGGCTCGGCCAGCGGCTTCGAGCTGAGCGCCACGTCGACCATCGTGCGGCCGGGGCTGCAGACGACCTTGTCGTGGACCGATCGCGGCCTGACTGCCGGGCCGCAGTACGGCATCTTTGCCGGCCCGGCGGGCGCGGCGTCACTGAGCCTGGTGGCGACGCAGCAATGCTGCGTGCTGACCGTGCCACACGCCAGCGTGGCCCCGGGCTCCTACGACGTCTACGTGCAGGACTCGAACGGCGTCCGCAGCAACCGCGTGACGATTCGGTTCGATCCCTGAATCCCGGGGCGGTCCGGTATCACGGGCGGCGTTCACGTTACGATCGGGCGCCGTGCCCGAACTGCCCGAGGTTGACTTCGTGCGCCGCATGCTGGCGCCGGTGATGACCGGCGCCCGCGTGGAGGCGCTGCTCGTCCGCCGCGCCACGCTGCGCATCCCCTTCCCCGCCGGCTTCGAGGACCGGCTCGTCGGCCACACGGTGACGGCCGTGACACGGCGCGCGAAGTACCTGCTCGCGGCGCTCTCGTCCGGCGAGACGCTCATCGTGCACCTCGGCATGTCGGGCTGGTTCCGCGTGGAACGCGCCGCCGGTCCGGAGTTCGACGCCGAGCCCGGCGACACCGACGATGACCCGAAGCACGACCACGTCGTGTTCCGCCTGTCGACCGGCATGCTCGTCACGTTCAACGATCCGCGGCGCTTCGGGCTGATGGACCTGGCCGGGCGGGGCGAACTGGCATCGCACAAGGCGCTGAAGGATCTCGGGCCCGAGCCGCTCTCGGCCGACTTCGACGCCGCGGCGCTGGCGCGGGCCTGTCACCGTCGCAGGACGCCGATCAAGGTCGCGCTGCTCGACCAGACGGTCGTGGCCGGCGTGGGCAACATCTACGCGAGCGAAGCGTGTTTCGAAGCGCGGATCTCGCCGAAGCGGAAGGCCGCGGCCATTGCGACCGCCACCGGCGCCCCGCGTCCGCAGGCAGGGGCGCTCGGGGCCGCCGTCGTGAAGGTGCTCGAACGCGCGATCGCGAAGCCCACCGCGCGCTTCAAAGTGTACGAACGCGCCGGCACGCGGTGTCCGCGGCGGAGTTGCAGAGGGACGATCCGGCGGATCGTGCAGGCCGGACGGTCAACGTTCTACTGCCCGGTCTGTCAGAGGTAGGTGGATCGGGGCCAGTCCCTCTTCGAGCCCTAGGCGACGGCGGCGGGCACGCGCACGACGTTGTAGAGCGTGTCGCGTTCGATCGGCTCACGGCCCGCGTCGCGGATGATGCGCTCGATCTGATCGGTGCTGAGCGCGGTCGGCGTCGTCGAGCCGGCCATGTGGTAGATCGTCTCTTCCTGCACGGTGCCGTCGAGGTCGTCGGCCCCGAACCACAGCGCCGTCTGCGCCAGTTCCACGCTGGTCGAAATCCAGTACGCCTTGATGTGGTCGACGTTGTCGAGCAGCAGGCGCGCCACGGCGTGCGTGCGCAGCGTGTCGGTGGCGGTGGGCGCCGGCAGCTTGCGCATCTGGTTGTTGTCGGGATGGAAGGCCAGCGGGATGAACGCCTGAAGGCCGCCGGTCTCGTCCTGCAGAGCCCGAATCTGCAGCAGGTGATCGACCCGTTCGGCCAGCGTCTCGATGTGGCCGTAGAGCATCGTCATGTTCGTGCGCATGCCGAGCGCGTGCGCGGTGCGGTGCACGCTGAGGTAGCGGTCGCCGTCGCACTTGTCGTACGAGATCTTCTTCCGCACGCGCGGCGCGAAGATCTCGGCGCCGCCGCCGGGCAGCGAGTCGAGGCCGGCCGCGCGCAGTTCCTCGAGCACCTGGCGGTCCGTCTTGCCGTAGTGATCGGCGAAGAAGGCGATCTCGACCGCGGTGAAACATTTCAGGTGGATGCCCGGCCGCACGCCCTTCAGGCCGCGCAGCAGGTCGATGTAGTAGCTGAAGGGCAGCTCGGGATGCAGACCGTTCACCATGTGCACTTCGGTGAGGGGCTCGCCGGCACGGGCGCGCAGGCGGTCGAGGATCTGCTCGACCGACGCCGTGTGGGCGCCGGCCATGCCTTCCTTGAGGCGGGCGAACGAACAGAAGAGACACGAGGCCTCGCAGACGTTCGTGGCCTCGAGCCGCAGGTTGTGATTGAAGTACGTCTTCGCGCCGTGACGGCGCTCGCGCTCGCGGTTGGCGAGCCAGCCGACGCCGAGGAATTCCGGCGTCTCGAACAGGCGCACGCCGTCGTCGAAGGTCAGGCGCTCGCGCGCCTCGACCTTCTCGACGATCTCCGCGAGTCCGGCGCGCTGCAGTCGTTCACGCATCAGCACTTCCCCGAGCCCCGGGCCCCGGGTCCCGGTCCCCGCCGTTAGGAGACGCCCCACACCTGCGCGCGCAGGGTGCGGGACCGCGGACCGTCGAGCTCGGCCATCAGGATGCGCTGCCACTGGCCCAGCACTACTTCGCCGCCGCTGATCTGCAGCGTGAGCGAATGGCCGAGCAGCATGGCGCGCAGATGCGAGTCGGCGTTCATCCGATCGCAATCCGAATGATCGGGGTCGTTGTGCTGGTAGTAGCTGTCACGCGCCACCATCTCTTCGAGGAAGCGACGGATGTCGGTGAGCAGCGCCTTCTGGAATTCGTTGATGAAGACCGAGCACGTGGTGTGCATGGACCACAGTGTGATCATGCCCTCCTTGATGTCGAACTTCCGCACGTATTCCATCACGCGGTCGGTGAGGTCCACGAGCTCGAGCCGCTCGTCGGTGTCGATGACGAAGTTCTCGCCATGGATGACGAGGCCGCCAGTCGTCGCGCGGGCTACCGCCTCAACAGGGGTTTCGCGGACGGTCACGGTCGAACTCTTGCTCATGATTCCTCTCAGGTCGCCAGCCCCGGCTGGCCGTGTGACATCCAAACACAAACGCTGCATTTTACGCAAACTTCATGGGCCGCTGCAATCGGGGCTATACTGCCCGTTCAATCGACGCGATCCCGTGGCTGGCCAGGGAAGCTGGGTGCAAATCCCACACGGTCCCGCCACTGTAAGCGGAAAGCGTACGCCCACAGACCGGCCCGAGCCGGTCCGTCACTGCCGCCAGGCGCCGTCGGGCGCCATATGCGGGGGGAAGACGCGGACGTCGCGCACCACTCCGCGAGTCAGGAGACCTCCTCCACGGGCCCACGTCCTTCAGCCGCCGACCCATTCAGGGACGTCGGTTTCGGCGCGGAGAACGCCGAGGAGGGGCTCATGTACGACGATCAGTCGTCGTCCGTTTGGACGACGCCACCCCATTGCCGGGTCCAGAGATTCCGTCAGGCACTCGCCGCCCTGACCGCGACCCTGCTGTCTGCCCCCCTCGCCAGCGCCGACCCGCTCGGCGGCCGGGTGCTCGGCCCCGACGGACAGCCCGCGGCGGGCGCCACGGTGACCGTGGCGGGCCCGCTCGCGGTCCCCGCGACCACCACAACCGACGCCGACGGCCGCTTCACCCTGGACCTGCCGCCTGGCACCGTGACGCTGCGGGCCTTCGCGCCCGGCATGGACGCCCCGGCGGTGCGTGTGGACGCCGGCCGCACCGACCTCGAAGTGACGCTCGCCGTGCGCGCCGTGAGCGAGGTGCTGACGGTCACGGGCGCGCAGGTCGACACGCCGCTCTCGCTCGCCGGCTCGAGCGTCAGCGTCCTCACGCGCGAAGAACTCGACGCCCGGCAGACGCTCACCCTCGGCGACGCGCTGCGCCTCGTGCCCGGCTTCACCGTGGCGCGCAGCGGCGGCCCTGGCACGGTCACGTCGATTTTTCCACGCGGCGGCGAGTCGGACTTCACGCTGGTGCTCGTGGACGGCGTGCGGGCCAACGCCTTCGGCGGCGGCCTCGACCTCTCGCAGGTGCCGGTGGCCGACGCGGCGCGTATCGAAGTCGTGCGCGGCCCGCAGAGCGCGCTCTACGGGTCGGACGCCATCGGCGGCGTCATCCAGATTGTCACCGCGCGCGGTGGTCCCGTGATGGCCACGGCCTTCGCGGAAGCCGGTGGACGCGCCGCACGTAACGGCGCCGCCACCGTGCGGGCCGGCGGCGCGCGCTGGCAGGGCGCGGCATCGCTCTCACATCAGCGCGAGGAGGGCTTCACCGGCCCCGCGCCGGCCGACGGCAGTGCGGTGACGAACGACGACAGCCGTCTCTCGCAGGGCGGCGCGAGCCTCGGCTGGCTCGGCGTGGGCGGCCAGGAGTTGACGGCGTCGCTGCAGTACGTGGACACGGACCGCGGCGCACCGGGCCCGTTCGGCGCGAACCCCGCCGGCAACTTCGGCGGTGTCGACCGCACGTCGCGCGGACTCACCGCACGGCGCATGCTGGCGCTGCGCGCCGTGCAGCCGCTCGGCGGCGCGGCGAGCCGCGTGCGGCTGCGCGCCGAGGCCGACGTGGCCGACCTCGACATCGAGTTCCGCGGCAACTTCGGGTCGCGCGGCGAGACGCGGCGCCGGCATGGCCGCGTGCAGCTGGATGCCGCCGCCACGGCCACGCTCGGCGTGAGCGCCGGCGCCGACGTCATCGGCGAGAGCGGCCGCAGCACGTTCATCACGGCCGGCGCGGCCGAGGTGCCCATCGAACGCAGCGCCGTCGCGGCCTTCGCCGAAGGCCGCTGGCAGCCCGGGGATCGGCTGAGCGTCACGGCCGGCGTCCGCGCCGAACGCATCACACGCGATGCCCTGGCGGCGAATCCCTCGGCCTTCTCGGCGCGGCCGGCGTTTGCGGCGGACACGATCGTATCGGTGAATCCGAAACTGACCGCGGCGTGGACGCTCGTGCCCGCGGCGACGCCGCGCGGCGCCTCCACGCGCCTGCGCGTCGCGGCCGGCACCGGCATCCGCCCGCCCGACGCCTTCGAAATCGCCTTCACCGATAACCCCGGCCTCGCGCCCGAGCGCAGCCGGAGCGTCGAAGGCGGTCTCGTGCAGACGTTCGCGGGCGGCGCCGTGCAGGCCGATGCTACCGTCTTCCATAACACCTACGACGACCTCATCATCTCCGTGGGGCGGCTGAGCGGCACGAGCCGCTACCGCACCGACAACATCGCCAACGCCCGCGCCCGCGGCGCCGAGGTCGCGCTGGCGTGGCGTCCGCGCGCGGCCGTCGCGGCCCGTGGGCACTACACCTGGCTCGACACCGCGGTGCTCGACGTGGACGGCGCGGCCGGACAGGCACCGTCGCCGTTCGCCGTGGGCGACCGGCTGCTGCGGCGTCCCACGCACCAGGGCGGTGTGGATCTCACGTGGACCGGCGCGCGTCTGCAGGCGTTCGCCACGGCGAGTCTGCGCGGCCGCACACTCGACGTCGAGCCGAACTTCGGCGCCTTCGGCGGACTCTTCGAGAACGACGGTTACCACGTGGTCACGCTCGGCGGCGCCTGGACGCTCGCGTCGCGACTCACACTGCACGCGCGCGTCGCCAACGCGTTCGGCGCCACCTACGAAGACGTGCTCGGTTACCCGGCCCTCGGCCGCACGCTCTATGCGGGCTTTCGCGTTGCTGCACGCCGCTGACCTCACCTTCGCCTACGACGCGACACGACCCGTGCTGGCGGGCGTGTCGCTCGAGGTGACGCGCGGCGCCATCGTCGGCATCCTCGGGCCGAACGGCTCGGGCAAGACGACGCTGCTCGGCGTGCTCGGCGGCACGCGCCGGCCCACGGGCGGCACCATCACGCTCGATGGCCGGCCGCTCGCCTCCTTCTCACGGCGCGCCCTGGCCACCCGCATCGCCGTCGTGCCGCAGGAGACGCATCTCGCCTTCGAGTACACGGTGCTCGAGATGGTGCTCATGGGACGGCATCCGCATCTGGGGCTGTTCGAAGTGGAAGGTCCCGCGGACGTGGCCACCGCGCGAGACGCGCTGGCCGCCGTGCACGCCGCGCATCTCGAAGACCGCGACTTCATGACGCTCAGCGGCGGCGAGAAACAGCGTGTGGTCATCGCCGCGGCGCTCGCGCAGGCCACCGACGTGCTGCTGCTCGATGAGCCGACGTCGTCGCTCGATCTCGGCGCGCAGCTCGAGATCGCACAGCTCCTCGGCCGCCTCAACGCCGAACGCGGGGTCACGATCGTCGTCTCCACGCACGACCTCGCGCTCGCCTCGGGCATCTGCCGCGAGCTCGTGCTGCTGCGCCACGGACGTGTGGTGGCGGCCGGGCCTACGGCCGCGGTGCTCTCGAGCGAGAACGTGCGCGCACTCTACGACGTGGACGCCGACGTCCACGTGCATGCCGCGACCGGCCACCTGGTGGTGGTGCCGCTCCACCGCACGCCATGACGCCACCCGTGCGCCTGCGCCTCTGGACGGTGCTGCCGCTCTTCGCGGCCGGCGCCCTCGCGGCCGTCCTACTCGCGCCCACCGTGGGCAGCACGCCCATCAGCCTCGCCCGCGCCTTCGACCGCTCCGTGCCGTGGGCCGAGAACGTGGACGCGCAGATCTTCTTCGTGGCGCGCCTGCCGCGTGTGCTCGCGGCCGCCCTCGTCGGCGCGGCGCTCGCCGCCTCGGGCGTCGTGCTGCAGGCGCTGCTGCGCAATCCGCTCGCGACGCCGTTCACACTCGGCGTGTCGTCCGGCGCGGCCCTCGGCGCGATGCTCGTCATCGCGGCGGGGCTCGACATGGGCGCGCTCGGCCTGTCGTCGGTGCCGCTTGCCAGCTTCGCCGGGTCACTCGTGGCGACCGCGATCGTCTACTGGCTCGCGCGCAGCCAGCGCCGCGGCCTCTCGACGAACGTGCTGCTGCTCGCCGGCGTCACGCTCAACTCGTTCTTCTCGGCGCTGATTCTGTTCGTGCAGTACCTCGCCGACCTGACGCAGGCGTTCCGCACGGTGCGCTGGCTGATGGGCGACCTCGACGTCGGCGGCTACGGCGCGATCGTGGCGGCGCTGCCGCTCGTCGTGTTGTCGTTCGCGACCTTCGCGGTGCTGGCGCGCTCGCTGAACCTGCTGAGTCTCGGCGCCGATGCCGCCGCCGCGCGCGGCGTGGACGTGGTGCGGGCCGAACGTCTGGCGTTCCTGAGCGCGTCGCTCGCCACCGGCGCCGCGGTGTCGCTGGCCGGCCCGATCGGCTTCATCGGCATCATCGTGCCGCACCTCGTGCGCCTGCTCGTCGGCGCCGACCACCGCGTGGTGCTGCCGGCGTCGGCCTGCTTCGGCGCCGCCTTCCTCATCGGCTGCGACCTCGTGGCGCGCACGGCGCTCGCGCCGCTCGAGATCCCGGTGGGCATCGTCACGGCGATGATCGGCGGCCCGTTCTTCCTCTGGCAGCTCGTGAGACACAGCTGATGCGCCGTCTCCTCGTCACAACCGTCGCGTTACTTGCCATCTGTGTGATGGGGACTGTCCCCATTCTGGGCGGGGCCAGACTTCAGGCGCGGGTGCCGCGGCGCATCATCTCGCTCGTGCCGGCGCTCACCGAGATGTTGTTCGCGATGGGCGCGGGGCCACAGGTGGTCGGCGTGAGTTCCTACGACAGCTTCCCGCCGGAGGCCGCCTCGCGCCCGCAGGTGGGCGCGCTGCTCGATCCGGATGTCGAGCGCATCTTCTCGCTCACGCCGGACCTCGTCATCACCTACGGCAGCCAGAGCGATCTGCGGCAACAGCTCGAACGCGCGTCGATTCCGGTGTTCGACTACCGCCATGCCGGACTGGCCGACGTGCTCACGACGCTGCGCGCGCTCGGCCGCGCGACCGGGCACGACGCCGAGGCTGGCCGTCTCGCGTCCGCCATCGAACGCCGGCTCGACGCCGTGAAGGCGCGCACCGCCGCCGCTCCCGCGCCGCGCACTCTCCTGGTCTTCGGCCGCGAGCCCGGGTCGCTGCGCAACATGTACGTGTCAGGCGGCACGGGCTTCCTGCACGACATGCTCGGCGTGGCAGGCGGAGAGAACGTGTTCGCCGACGTGGCGCGCGAATCGGTGCAGGCGACGACCGAACTCATCCTCGCCCGCGCGCCGGACGTCATCATCGAAGTGCGCGAGGGCCCGGCGCTCAGCGACGCCGACGTCCGCGCGCGCACGGCTGACTGGGATCACCTCGCCGCGGTGCCCGCGGTGAGGGCGCGCCGCGTGCACATCGTGAGCGGCACGGGCCTGGTCGTGCCCGGCCCCCGCGTCGCGTCGGCGGTCGAACGC
Source organism: Vicinamibacterales bacterium (assembly GCA_044347565.1). Taxonomy (GTDB): domain Bacteria; phylum Acidobacteriota; class Vicinamibacteria; order Vicinamibacterales; family UBA2999; genus CADEFD01. The sequence goes on from JBIKUN010000004.1 coordinate 50,256, forward strand.
CTCGCCGGCGTGCTCCATCCGGCGCGGCAGGCGCCATGACGACCCTGATCGCGTGGTCGAGCGGCCATGACTCGGCGGGGCATCTCCTGCTCGCGCCGCCGGCACCCGCCACCCTCTGATATGGCCACCTATCCTTCGCGCATCGTCTGCCTCACCGAAGAAACCACCGAGACGCTGTACCGGCTCGGCGAAGGCGACCGCGTCATCGGCATCTCGGGTTACACCGTGCGCCCGCCCGAGGCGCGCCGCAAGCCGAAGATCTCGTCGTTCCTGCACGCGCGCTACGACAAGATCGCGACGCTCGAGCCGGATCTCATCCTCGCGTTCTCGGACCTGCAGGCCGAGATCACGACCGAGCTCGTGAAGCGCGGCTACCCCGTGTTCACGTTCAACCAGCGCAGCGTGGACGAGATCCTGCAGATGGTGCGCGTGGTCGCCGGCATCGTCGGCGTGCCCGAGCGCGGTGTCGCGCTCGCCGACGAGTTCGCGCGCGGGCTCGACGCCATCCGCGCCTCGGCGGCGCGCTTCCCGTCGCGTCCGCGCGTCTACTTCGAGGAGTGGGACGAGCCGCTCATCAGCGGCATCCGCTGGGTCGAGGAGCTCGTGGAGATCGCCGGCGGCGCGCCGATCTTTCCGGAGCTGAGGGCCGCGGCGCTCGGCCGCGACCGCATCATCACCGCAGACCGCGTGATTGCCGCCGCGCCGGACGTCTTCATCGGCTCGTGGTGCGGCAAACCCGTGCGCAAGGAGAAGGTGCGCGAACGCGTGGGATGGCAGGCGGTGCCGTTCGTCGTGCACGACCGCATCTACGAGGTGAAGTCCACCTACATCCTGCAGCCGGGCCCCGCGGCCCTCACCGAAGGCGTGCGGCAACTGCACGCGGTGTTGTGCCGCGCGGTGGGCGTGGAGCTGCCCGAGGCGCTCAGGCCCGCCGAGCGGTGGGACGGCGGCGTGGCGGCGCCACCGACGACGACGACGACGCGTGCTCCGCGATAATGGTCGCGTCATGGTGCTCGATCGCCTCGCCGTCGCTCCCGAAGTCCACGCGCTGCGTCCCGACTTCGCCGTCCTCGCAATCGCCGTCTCCGGCCTCGTGAACGGCGCCGGCGACGAGCACTCGGAGGCGTGGCTGCGCGAGGCGGAAGAGGTCGCGCGCGCCGCCGGCGGTGTGATGCCGCCGCATGTCGTCAGCTGGCAGGAGGCGTACCGCGCGTTCGGCGCCAAGCCGCAGCGCACCGCGTCGTCGGTCGAGGCCCTGTGGAAGCGCGCGGCCGGCCCCGGTCTGCCGCGCGTGAACTGGCTGGTCGATGTCTATAACGCCGTCAGCGTGGCGCACGTGCTGCCGGTGGGCGGCGAGGATCTGGCGCACTACCGCGGATCGGTCCGGCTCGTGCGCGCCGCCGGTACCGAAACGTTCGACACGATGAAGGACGGCCAGCCGGCCAACGAACCCCCGCTCCCGGGGGAAGTGGTGTGGGCCGACGATCTCGGCGTGACGTGCCGGCGCTGGAACTGGCGTCAGTGCACGCGCACGCGGCTCACCGAGTCGTCCACCACCGCGCTCTTCCTGCTCGAACGCCTGGCGCCGATGTCACTCGAGGCGCTCGACGCCGCCGGCGACGCCCTGCTCGCCCGGCTGCGCGCGCGCACGCCCGATCTGCGGGTGGAACGGGCGCGGTTCGGCCCGGTCACGCCATGACGTCGCTCTTCGCGCTTCTGGCGGCGGTCGTCTACGGCGCGGCGGACTTCCTCGGCGGCACGGTGGCGAAACGTGCGACCACACTTGCCGCCGTCGTCGCCACGCAGGGCGCCGGCCTCCTGCTGCTGCTCCTCGGCACGCCGCTCATGCTCGACGCCACGGTGACCGCGAACGACGTGCTCTTCGGCGCGCTCGCCGGGCTCACCGGCAGCGTCGGCGTGGCGCTGCTCTACCGCGGCCTGGCGATGGGGCCGATGAGCGTCGTCGCGCCGATTACGGCCGTGTGCGCGGTGGTGATTCCGCTCATCGCGGGTCTGATGTTCGGCGAGCAGCTGACGCCGCTCGCGGCCCTGGGTGTGGCCATGGCGATTGCCGCCGTGGTGCTGCTCGGCCAGGAGTCGGCGCCCGACGCGGCCTCCACCGAAGTGCCGCGCTCCGCGGCGCACGTCGCGCAGGCCGTGCGCATCGCGCTCGTCTCGGGCGTGGCCATCGGCGGCTTCTTCGTGTGCCTGGGCCGCACAGCGGCGCCGGCCGGCCTGTGGCCGCTCGCGGTGTCGCGCACCGTGTCGGTCACGGTGTTCCTGGTCGTGGCGTTCTCGACGCGGCAGCCGTGGAGGATACCCGCGGCCGCCCTGCCGGCGGCGATCGGCTGCGGCGGGCTCGACATGATCGCCAACGGCCTCTATCTCGCAGCCGTGCGGCAGGGGCAGCTGAGCCTGGTGGCCACGCTGGCCTCGCTCTATCCGGCCAGCACGGTGCTGCTCGCGCGCTACGTGCTCGGCGAACGGCTGGGGCGCTGGCAGCAGGTGGGCGTCGTGGCCGCCGTGGCCGCCATCGTGCTCATCGTGGCGAACAGCTAGACGCGCGGGCTACGGGCGGGGCTTCGGCGCCGGGACGTTCTGGCCGGCTTCGACGCGCTTGCGGTAGACCTCGTACTGCCGGTCGTAGTTCCAGTCCTGCGCCTTCTTCGCGCCGTACATCGCGGCGCCGGTGATGAGGCTGAGGAAGTCGACGCGCGGCGAGCGGAAGGCCTGCGGCGTGACGTGTCTGAGCATGTCGCGATGGGTGGGCGCGCTGCCCGGCACGGCGCCGTAGACCAGGTCCTGCCCTGTGAAGAAGCGGAGCTGCGGCGCGTTGCCGTAGACATCCACGTGGAACTCGAGATTGAGCGGTGAGCCACCGTCGCCGCGCGCCGCGGAATCGGCGGCCAGGCGCCGCGAGATGCGCGACAGCGAGATGCCGAGGGCATGCGCGTCGATGGCGGGCGCGGCCGCCGGGGCCGGCGCATCGGCCGTCTGCGCCGCCGCGGGTGCGGTGGCGACGGCACTGACGAGCAGCGCGGCGAGGATGCGCTTCATGGCAGGGTTAGACGACGGCCCGGGGCCCTCGGCCTGATGCTATCAGGTTCTCCGCGACGGGAACGAGGCCGGCCGCGTATGCTGAGGATTCCCTGCGTCTTGCTCTGGAGGCCCTCATGCCTGGACGTCCGCTGCCCCTCGCCGTCGCCGCCCTCGTGTTCGTGTCCGGTGCCTTGCTCTCCGCCCACCACGGCTGGGCGGGGTATCAGACCACCGAATTCGCCCTCGAAGGTGTGGTCGTGCGCGACGTGACCTCCGACGGCGCGCATTCCTCGATGCAGATCCGCGTCGGCACGCAGGTATGGGATCTGACGCTGGCGCCGCCGGCCGCCACCGCGCGCGCCGGCCTCAAGAGCGGCATCATCCCGGTGGGCGCGACGGTCGCCATCAACGGCCACCGCCACATCGATCCGAAACGGTTCGAAGTGAAGACCGAACGTGTGACGTGGAACGGGAAGACGTTCAACGTCTATCCGGGACGCACGTAGCGCCGGACCGGCGCCCGCGTCTCAGAGCCGCCGGAGCTGCACCTGCTCCACGGCGTGGTTCGTGCCCTTGCGCAGGATGAACTGGGCGCGGGCGCGCGTCGGCGCGATGTTCTCGCGCAGGTTCACGCCGTTGATGGCGGCCCAGATGCCGGCCGCGGTCTTCCGCGCCTCGGCCTCGCTCAGCGACGCGTAGCGGTGGAAGTACGACTGCGGGTCCTGGAACACCGTGTCGCGCAGGCGCAGGAACCGCTCGATGTACCAGCGCTCGATGTCGGCCTCGTCGGCATCCACGTAGATCGTGAAGTCGAAGAAGTCGGAGGCGAACACCTGCGATTCGGCGCGTTCGCCCGGCGCCTGCAGCACGTTCAGCCCCTCGACGATCACGATGTCGGGATGGCGCACCGCGTGGCGGGCCTCGGACACGATGTCGTAGCGCTGGTGTGAATAGACGGGCGCCTCGACCACGTCGGCCCCCGACTTGATGGCGGCGAGGAACCGCACGAGGCGGGCGCGGTCGTAACTCTCGGGGAACCCCTTGCGGTTCATGATGCCGCGCGCCACGAGCACGGCGTTCGGAAAGAGGAAGCCGTCGGTGGTCACGAGGTCCACCGAGGGATGGCCGGGCCAGCGCGACAGCAGCGCGCGCAGGATGCGCGCCGTGGTGCTCTTCCCCACCGCGACGCTGCCGGCGAGGCCGATGATGAACGGCACCTTGGCCGTGCGATCGCCGAGGAAGGTCTGCGAGGCGCGGTGCAGTTCCTGCGTGGCCCGCACGTAGAGGCTGAGCAGCCGCGACAGCGGCAGGTAGATCTGCTCGACCTCGGCAATCGAGAGGGCCTCGTTCAGGCCACGCAGCTCCGCCACATCCGCTTCCGAGAGCGTGAGGGGCGTGCTGTCACGCAGCTTCGCCCACGCCGCACGGTCGAACGTGAGGTAGCGGGAGGGGGGCGACTCGGGCTCGGCTGACATCGGCGGGTGCCGCCGAGCTTACAACAGACCCAGCTGCAGCTTCGCCGCGTCGCTCATCCGGTCCATCGCCCAGGGCGGCTCGAACACGATCTCGACACGCGACGAGGTCACGCCCTCGACGCGCTTCGCGGCGTCGCGCACCTCGCCCGGCAGCGTCTGCGCGGCCGGGCACGCCGGCGCCGTGAGCGTCATGCGGATGCCGACGCGGCGGTCCGCGTCGATGAGCACGTCGTAGACGAGGCCCAGGTCGTAGACGTTGACCGGAATCTCCGGGTCGAACACCGTGCGAATCGCGTCGATGACCTGCGGCGTGAGCGCCGCCATCTGCGCGGCGTCGGGAACAACATCGAGCGGCGCGCCGAACTCGTCGGGCACTTCGGAAGGCTGGCCGGCATGCGTGGGAATCACGGAGAGCATCCTCGTCGCGGTGTACATGGCTACTCGGTGGAAACAGGGGCCGCCGGCGCGCCATCGAGCACGGCCTTGGCGGCGTGCCAGGCGAGGCTGGCGCACTTGACACGGGTCGGGAACTCGCGCACCCCGGCCAGCACCGACAACTTGCCGAGGTCGGCCGGCGGCTCGTCGTGCGCCGAGGTCACCATCGACTGGAACTGGGCGAACCGCTCCTGTGCCTCGGCCACGGTCAGGCCCTTCAGGGCTTCGGTCATGAGCGACGCCGACGCCTTGGCGATGGCACAGCCCTGGCCTTCGAACGCCACATCGCGGACGACGCCGTTGTCGATCGCCATCGACACGAGCACGCGGTCACCGCAGAGCGGGTTATAACCTTCCTGCGTCACCCCGCCGGCGATGATGCGGAAGTTCCGCGGCCGCCGGTTGTGGTCGAGGATGACTTCCTGGTAGAGCTCCTGCAGTCCGTCGCTCACGCGAACACCCTTCGCACTTCCTGCAGTGCGTCCACGAGTTGATCGATGTCCTCGCGCGTGTTGTACATCGCGAGCGACGCACGCGCCGTGGCCGGCACGCCGAAGCGGGCCATGACCGGCTGCGCGCAGTGGTGGCCGGTGCGGATGGCGACGCCCATGCGGTCCACGACCGTGCCGATGTCGTGCGGATGCACGCCCTCCATCACGAACGAGACGATGCTCGCCTTGACGGGCGCCGTGCCGACGAGACGCACGCCAGGCACGGCGGCGATGGCCGCCGTGGCATAGGCAAGCAGATCCGCTTCGTGCGCGGCAATCCAGTCGAAGCCGACCCGGCGGATGAACCGCGTCGCCGCACCCAGGCCGACCACTCCCGCGATGTGCGGCGTGCCGGCCTCGAACTTGTACGGCAGCGTGTTCCAGGTGCTCTTCTCGAAGGTGACCGACGCGATCATGTCGCCGCCACCCTGGTACGGCGGCATGGCGTCGAGCAGGGCTTCGCGGCCGTAGAGCACGCCGATGCCCGTGGGCCCGTAGAGCTTGTGGCCGGTCGCCACGTAGAAGTCGGCGCCGAGCGCCTGCATATGGACGGGCAGGTGATAGGCCGCCTGCGCGCCGTCCACGAGCACGACCGCGCCAGCGTCGTGCGCGGCGCGGATGATCTCGGCGATCGGCGTGACGGTGCCGAGCGCGTTCGAGAGCTGTGTCATGGCCACGATCTTCGTGCGCGGCCCGAGCAGGCGACCGAAGGCCTCCATGTCGAGGGCGCCGCGATCGTCGATCGGCACGACCTTCAGCACCGCGCCCGTGCGCTCGCAGGCGAGCTGCCACGGCACGATGTTCGAGTGGTGCTCCATCGCCGAGATGAGCACCTCGTCGCCGGCCGCGAGGTGCCGGCCGCCCCAGCTCTGCGCCACGAGGTTGATGCCCTCGGTGGCGTTGCGCGTGAAGATGATCTCGTGCCGGTGGGCGGCGCCGAAGTAGGCCGCCACATCATCCCGCGCGCCCTCGAAGGCGGCGGTGGCGCGCTCAGAAAGCAGGTGGACGCCGCGATGCACGTTGGCGTTGCTCGTCGTGTAGTAGCCGGCGATCGCGTCGACGACCTCACGCGGCTTCTGCGTCGTGGCGGCGTTGTCCAGATACGCCAGCCGGCGGCCGTGCGCCTCGATCGCAAGGATCGGGAACTCCTCGCGCACGCTGGCGGCGCGGGCGGCGGTTTCGACGGCAGGCACGGTGTCGGCGGCCACGTCGTCCTCCTAGGCCAGATACCGCGAGAGGCGGCCGAACAGACGGTGTTCGAGCGCGATGCGCAGCTCCGGCACCGAGATCTCGCCGAGCACTTCGCCCGCGAAGGCATGCAGCAGCAGGTCGCGCGCCTGCGCCGGCGTGAGGCCGCGCGCCTGCAGGTAGAACATCGCCTCTTCGTCGAGCTGGCCCACGGCGGCGCCGTGCGTGCACTTGACGTCGTCGGCGAAGATCTCGAGCTGCGGGTTCGAGTTGATCTGCGCATCGTCCGACAGCAGCAGCGCCCGGTTGGTCTGCTTGGCGTCGGTTTTCTGCGCGTCGGGACGCACCAGGATGCGGCCGTTGAAGACGGCGCGGGCCTGGCCGCCCAGGATGCCCTTGTAGAGTTCGTGGCTCGTGCAGTGTGCCACGGCGTGGTCGATCGACGTGTGGTTGTCGACGAGGTCGCTGCCGTCGGCCAGATACACGCCGTCGAGAGTCGCATGCGCCCCTTCACCGTCGAGCACGGCCGCGAGATCGTTGCGCACGATCCTGCCGCCGAGCGACACCGCGCGCGAATGCAGGATGCCGCCCTCGCCGCACACCGCATGCAGGTGATGCATGTGGTACGCCGAGGCGGATTCGCGCTGGTCGGTGATGAGCTCGAGCACGGCGCCACCATCGACGCGCACCTGCGTGACGACGTTCGAGAGGTAGGGCTGGTCACCCTCGCCCACGAACGACAGCACGATCGTGGCGTGGCTCTGCGCCCGCGCTTCGATGACGAGGCGCGGATGCGCCATCGCCGGCCGCTCGCCGGGCAGGGTCGCGATGACGACCTGGATGGGCGCGCTCAGCACGGCGCCCTCCGGAATCAGGATGTGCACGCCGTCTTCGAGGAAGGCGGCGTTCAGCGCCGCGAACGGCAGGCCGGTGATGTCGAGGTCGAGCGCGACCTCACGCGCCGACGAGCCGTCGGCCTCGAGGCTGTTCGCCAGGCCCTCGACCACCACGCCGAGCGGCAGCGCGCCGTAGGCCGACAGCGTCTCGTCGAAGCAGCCGTTCACGACGACCGCCGTAGCGGCGCTGTCGCGAATTTCGTTGGCGGCGGCGAGCGCCTCGGCGCCCTCCGCCTCCGGGCTGGCGAGATCGAACGCCGTCGCGGCAATCGGCCCGACGTTCGTGAAGCGCCAGGCTTCCTCGCGCGTGGTCGGAAAGCCGGTGGCCTCGAAGTGCTCGAGGGCATCGCGGCGGTGCAGGGTGAGCCACTCGGGCGCGCGCGTGCCGAGGCCGCGCTGGCCGTCGCGGATCCAGTCGAGGGTCTGGGGGGCGCTCGTCACTGGCGGGCTCCCGTGGTGGCCGCCTCGATCCAGCCGTACCCCTTCGACTCGAGTTCGAGCGCCAGCTCGCGGCCGCCGGAGCGCACGATGCGGCCCTCGCTCAGCACGTGCACGTAGTCGGGCACGATGTACTCGAGCAGGCGCTGGTAGTGCGTCACCACGATGAAGGCGCGCTCGGGACTGCGCAGGGCGTTCACGCCCTCGGACACGATGCGCAGGGCGTCGATGTCGAGGCCGGAGTCGGTCTCATCCAGCACGGCGAGCGTGGGCTGCAGCACGGCCATGTGGAAGATCTCGTTGCGCTTCTTCTCGCCGCCCGAGAAGCCCTCGTTCACCGACCGCTGCAGCATGGTCTCGTCCATCTGCAGACGCTTCGCTTCCTTCTTCACGAGCGTCATGAAGTCGATGGCGTCGAGCTCTTCGAGGCCCTGCTCCTTCCGCTTGGCGTTCAGCGCCGCCTTGAGGAAGTAGGCGTTGTTCACGCCGGGAATCTCGACCGGGTACTGGAAGGCCATGAACACGCCCTTCCGGGCACGCTCGTCGGCGGCCATCTCGAGCAGGTCGACGCCGTTGTAGCGGACCTCCCCGCCGGTCACTTCGTAACCCGGATGCCCCGCCAGCACGCGCGCCAGCGTGCTCTTGCCCGATCCGTTCGGCCCCATGATGGCGTGCACTTCGCCCGCGTTCACCGTGAGGTCGATCCCGTGGAGGATGTCCTTGTCCTCCACCTTCGCCGTCAGTCCCTTGATTTCCAGCATCGCCATGGTCCTAACCCACCGATCCTTCGAGTGACACACTGAGCAGCTTCTGCGCTTCGACGGCGAACTCCATCGGGAGCTCGCGGAAGACTTCCTTGCAGAACCCGCTGACGATCATGTTGATCGCGTCTTCCTTCGAGATGCCCCGCGACTCGCAGTAGAACATCTGGTCTTCGCCGATCTTCGAGGTCGACGCTTCGTGTTCGACCTTCGACGTCGTGTTCCGGATTTCGAGATACGGGAACGTGTGCGCGCCGCACTTGTCGCCGATGAGCAGCGAGTCGCACTGCGAGTAGTTACGGGCGTTGGTCGCGCCCTTCGCGATCTTGACCGCGCCGCGATACGTGTTCTGGCCGACGCCGGCCGAGATGCCCTTCGAGACGATCGTGCTGCGGGTGTTCTTCCCGAGGTGGATCATCTTGGTGCCGGTGTCGGCCTGCTGGCGGTTGTTGGTGACCGCCACCGAGTAGAACTCGCCCACCGAGTCGTCGCCCTGCAGGATGCAGCTCGGGTACTTCCAGGTGATGGCCGAGCCCGTCTCGACCTGCGTCCACGTGATCTTCGACCGCTTGCCACGGCAGGCGCCGCGCTTGGTCACGAAGTTGTAGATGCCGCCCTTGCCTTCCTTGTCGCCCGGGTACCAGTTCTGCACCGTCGAGTACTTGATGACGGCGTCATCGAGCGCCACGAGTTCGACCACCGCGGCGTGCAGCTGGTTCTCGTCGCGCATCGGCGCCGTGCAGCCTTCGAGATAGCTGACGTAAGCGCCTTCCTCGGCCACGATGAGCGTGCGTTCGAACTGCCCCGTGCCCTTGGCGTTGATGCGGAAGTAGGTCGACAGCTCCATCGGGCAGCGCACGCCCTTCGGCACGAACACGAAGCTGCCGTCGCTGAAGACCGCGGAATTGAGGGCCGCGAAGAAGTTGTCGGTGTGCGGCACGACCGAGCCCAGGTACTGCTTGATGAGCTCCGGGTGCTCCTTCACCGCTTCCGAGAACGAGCAGAAGATGATGCCCGCCTTGGCCAGCTTGTCGCGGAAGGTCGTGGCCACCGAGACCGAGTCGAACACGGCGTCGACGGCCACGTTCGCCAGCAGCTTCTGCTCCTCGAGCGGGATGCCGAGCTTGGCGAAGGTGGCGCGGATCTCGGGATCGAGCTCGTCGAGGCTGTTCAGCTTCGGCTTCTCTTTCGGCGCCGCGTAGTAGCTGATGTCCTGGTAGTCGATGGCGTGATACTCGACGTTCTGCCACGCCGGCTCGGTCATCTTCTGCCACGCGCGGAACGCCTTGAGGCGCCACTCGAGCAGCCACTCAGGCTCGCCCTTCTTTGCCGAGATGTAGCGGACGACGTCTTCGTTCAGCCCCTTGGCGACGATGTCCTGCTCGACGTCGGTGACGAACCCGTACTTGTAGTCCTGGGCCGCCAGATCCTCGAACACTTTGGTAGTTGCTGTTGATTCCATATCAGTCTCGCCGCATGCCCGGAATCCCGGGCCCCGGGCCCCGAGTCCCGGTCAGGTCTTCAGACACCAAACGAAGTACCGCACCCGCAGGCGCTCTTCGCGTTCGGGTTCTTCAGGATGAAATTTGTCGCCATGAGGTTGTGCTCGTCGAAATCGAGCACCGTGCCCTCGAGCAGCGCCAGGCTGCGCGGATCGACGAACACCTTCACGCCGTCGGGGCCGTCGAAGACGTGGTCGGTCGGCTTCGCCGCCGGTTCGAACTTGAACACGTAGCTGTAGCCCGAGCAGCCACCGGCCTTGACGGCCACGCGCAGTCCGCCGCCGGCCAGTCCCTGCTTCGTCATCTGGCGCGCGATGACGCGCGCCGCGCTGCCTGTGACTTCGATCATCGCCCCTCCGCCCGCGTCTGCCAGTCGTCGACCGCCGCCCGTGCCGCATCGACCGCCATCGCGGCCATCGCCTGTTTCTCCGCCGGCAGCGCCAGGAACTCGGCCACAGTGCGCGCGTCGAGCGCCCGCACCATCTCCGGCGTCGCGCCCACGAGCGCATCGGCGACGAAACTCGCGCTCGCCACCGCCGCACTGCAGCCGAACACGCGGAACCGCGCGTCGTCGATGACGGCGCCCGTGCCGTGCACCTGCAGGCGCGTCCACACGCCGGCATCGAGGCTGCCTGTCACGCCGGTGCCCACGTGGTCCGCGCCGTCGGGCCAGCCGCCGGCCCGCCGCGGTTCACGGCAACGCACGCGCACGGCTTCCGAGTAGGCCGCCGTCATCACAGGCCGCCTCCCACTCCCACCGGCGACATCGCGCGCAGGCGCGTCACACACGCCGCCACCTGCGTCACGGCGGCGTCGATGTCGGCCGCCGTCGTGCCGCGGCCCAGGCCGAAACGCAGCGCGCCCCAGCGTTCGACGGCGCCGGCGCCGAGCGCCGTCATCACGTGCGACGGCTCGCGGCTGCCCGACGCGCAGGCCGAGCCCGACGACACCGCGACTTCATCGGCGAGGCCCGTCATGAGCGCCTCGCCGTCCACGCCGGCAAAACTCACGTGCAGGTTGTGCGGCAGGCGCGCGGTGAGCGAGCCGTTCACGGTGACGGCGGCGAGCGCCTGCGTGAGTCCGGCGAGCAGCCGGTCGCGCAGGGCCGCCACGCGCGGGCCTTCGCTTGCCACGATCTCCCGCGCGATAGCCGCGGCGGCGCCGAAGCCGACAATGCCAGGCACGTTCAGCGTACCGGCCCGGAGGCCCTGCTCCTGCCCACCGCCCACGGTCTGCGGCACGAGGGTGACCTTCGGGGCCCGCCGCACGTAGAGCGCGCCGACACCTTTCGGGCCGTACATCTTGTGGGCGCTGAACGACGCCAGGTCGACGCCAAGCGCCTCGACATCGAACGGCACGTGCCCGGCCGCCTGCACGCCGTCCGTGTGCAGCCATACCCCGTGCGCCCGGCACACCGTGGAAATGTCGGCCACGGGATGTATGACGCCGATTTCGTTGTTCGCGGTCATCACCGACACGAGCACGGTGTCGGGCGCGAGCGCCGCGGCCACGCGGGCCGGATCGACCCGGCCGTCACGTTCGACCGGCACGACCGTGACGCGGCCGCCGTCGGCCGCCACGGCGTGACAGACGTCGAGCACGGCCTTGTGTTCGGTGGCCGCGGTCACCACGTGCGCGCCGCGGTCGCGGCGTGCCGCGAGCGCGCCGCGGATGGCCAGGGTGTTCGCCTCGGTGGCGCCGCTCGTGAACACGATTTCTTTGGCGCGGGCGCCGATGAGGCGGGCCACCTGGTGGCGCGCGTGGTCCACCGCTTCGTCGGCCTTCCAGCCGAACCGGTGCTGACGGCTGGCGGCGTTGCCGAAATGTTCGGTGAAAAACGGCAGCATCTGCTCGACCACGCGCGGGTCCACGGGCGTCGTGGCGTGATGATCGAGATAGATGGGCCGGGTGCCGGACATGGTCGCGTCTACTCCGCGACCTGCGGCGGCGCCGGTGCGGCGCCGCGGACATACATCGGGACCGCCACGGGCGTGCCGGGGGCGGGCGCCGGTTCGGCCAGTTCCGCGAGGCTCACCGTGGCGAGCGCGTCCACGATCCGCGACTTGATCTTCCAGAGCGGGTCGCGAATCTCGCAGCGGTCGTACTGCTCGCAGCCGTGGTCATCCGGGGAACAGGCGGTGATGGCGACCGGGCCGTCGATGGCCTGGATCACGTCCGCCACGGTCAGGAGCCGGGCATCACCGGCCAGGCGGTAGCCGCCGCGCGTGCCCTGCACCGAGACGAGCAGGCGCGACCGCACGAGCCGCTGCAGCACCTTGGCGAGCAGTTCGGGCGGGATGCCGTAGCTCTCGGCAATCTCGCGGGCGCTCACGGAGCTGTCGGCCGACGCGCCGGCCAGGTGACGCATCGCGATGAGCGCGTAGTCGGCTTTCTTGGAGAGTCGCAACATAGACAGGACCCGGGGGGCGGGGCCCGGGTCCGAAGAACACTCGGATCACGGATACCCGACCGCCGTAGTCGTAGTTTAGTCCGCGAAGTCCGACTAAGCAAGTCGGGATTTGCCCCAACCCCCAGTCCCCAGCCCCCAGCCCCTAATACTTGGGCTGGCTCGGGTCGACCTGGTCGATCCAGGCCAGGATGCCGCCGGTCAGGTTATGGACACTGCGGAAGCCCCGCTCCCGGAGAAACGCCGCCGCCTTGCCCGAGCGGACGCCCGAGCGGCACTGCATGACCAGCTCGACCGTGGGATCGAGTTCGCCGACGCGAGCCGGCAAGTCGCCGAGCGGAATGAGGACCGACCCTTCGATGCGGCAGATGTCGTACTCGTGGGGCTCGCGGACATCGATGAGGAGCGGCGCCGTGCCGGCATCCAGCATCGCCTTGAACTCGAGCACGCTCACATCGGCCATTGCGTCCGTGAGCACGGGCGCCGGCGGCGCCGCCTGCGCCGGCACGATGCCGCAGAACTGGTCGTAGTCGATGAGCGCCGTCACCGTGGGGTTCGTGCCGCACACCGGGCACTCCGGATCCTTGCGCAGCGTGAGTTCGCGGAAGCGCATCTTCATTGCGTCGTAGATGAGGAAGCGCCCGGCGAGCGTCTGGCCCATGCCGAGGATGATCTTCACCGTCTCGGTGGCCTGGATGGTGCCGATGAGCCCCGGCAGGATGCCGAGCACGCCGGCCTCCGCGCAGCTCGGCACGAGCCCGGGCGGCGGCGGCTCGGGATACAGGCAGCGGTAGCACGGGCCGTCCTTGGCGCCGAACACCGAGGCCTGCCCCTCGAAGCGGAAGATGCTGCCGTAGGCATTCGGAATGCCGAGCAGGACGCAGGCGTCGTTCACGAGATAGCGTGTGGGAAAGTTGTCGGTGCCGTCGACGACGACGTCGTAGCCGCGGAACAGGTCGAGGGCGTTGGCCGAGCTGAGCGCGACCTCATGCGTGATGACGTTCACGTGCGGATTCAGGTCGTGCAGCGTGTCCTTGGCCGAGGCGAGCTTCGAGCGGCCCACGTCGGAGGTGCCATGCAGGATCTGACGCTGCAGGTTGCTGACGTCCACCGTGTCGAAATCCACGATGCCGATCGTGCCGACGCCGGCCGCGGCCAGGTACATCGCCACCGGCGAGCCGAGGCCACCGGCGCCGATGCACAGCACCTTGGCGGCCTTCAGCCGCCGCTGCCCCTCCATGCCGACTTCCGACAGGATCAAGTGGCGGCTGTAGCGCTTGACCTCGTCGGCGCTGAGCGCCGGCAGCGTGTCGGTGGCGGCGCCGGATCCGCCCGCGACCGACGGGATGATGCTGAGCGTCTGGCCGTCCGTCACCGGCGTCTGCTCCTTCTGCAGGTAGCGGATATCTTCGTCGCCCACGTAGATGTTGACGAAGCTGCGCAGGCGGCCATCGGCCGCATAGAGATGCTGCTTGAGCCCCGCGTAGCGCGTGGTCAGGTCCTGCAGCACTTCGCCCACGGTGGCCCCGTTTGCCTGCACGACATCGAGCTTCTCGGTGAACGGGCGCAGGGGCGTCGGGATGTGGATGGAGACGGGCATGAGAAGGTCCTCGCTCTGGGAAACCTGATTATGGCGCGGTCGCGGCGTCGGCCACCGGCCGTTCGTCGAAGGCCGTGCGATCGTCGCGCAGCATCCAGGCGGTGAGCGCCACGGCCTCGCCCGCCATCACCGACACGATCGGGTAGACGAAGGTGGGCCAGGCATGGTCGAGGTCATACTGCGACGGCACGGCCGGATGGTCGGGATGGGAGTGATAGAAGCCGAGCAGCGCCAGCCCGGCCGCACTGGCCTGACGCTCAGACGCCAGATAGTCTTTGTCGTCGATGCGGAAACGCCGGCGCGGCCCTTCGGTCGTGACGTTTGGCAGCGGATGCGTCGCGAGCACGCGGTCGCCGTCGCCGAGCAGTGCGCCGCAGCATTCGTGCGGATACGTCTCGCGGCCGTGCGCCTCGATCGCTGCACGCACGCCAGGGCCGAGCACGACCGGCGTCACCGTGCCTGCTCCCGGGTTTCGTCCCAGAAGTGCTCGGAGAGATAGCGGTCGCCGGCATCACAGAGGATGCAGACCATCACGATGTGGTCGCGGGTCTGCCGGGCCTCGGCGGCGCGCGCCACCGCGGCCGCGAGATTGGCCCCGCTCGACACGCCCACGAGCAGCCCTTCCTCGCGCGCCAGGCGGCGTGTCATCTCGTGCGCGTCCTCGGTCGAAACTTCCGCCGCGTAATCGGCCAGCGTCGCGTCGTAGATGCCGGGCACGATGGCCGTCGCCATGTGCTTGAGCCCCTCGAGTCCGTGCAGCGGTGACTCGGGCTGCACCGAAATGAGCACCACGTTCGGGACATTGGCGCGCAGGAAACGGCCTGTGCCCATGAAGGTGCCACTCGTGCCGAGCGCGGCCACGAAGTGCGTGATGCGACCGGCGGTGTCCTTGAGGATCTCGGGCCCGGTCGTCTCGAAGTGCGCGCGCCAGTTGAAGTCGTTGTTGTACTGGTCAGGGTAGAAGTAGCGATCGGAGTCTTCGGCGTAACGGCGGCGCGCCTCGACGATGGCGCCGTCGGAGCCGTCCATCGGATCGGTGAAGACGAGTTCAGCGCCGTAGGCCGTCAGGATCCGTTTGCGTTCGGGGCTCGCACTCGATGGCAGGCAGAGCGTCACGGGAAAACCCAGCGCCGCACCAAGCATCGCGTAGGCGATGCCGGTGTTCCCCGACGTGGCATCGAGCAGGCGCTTGCCGGGGCCGAGCGCGCCCGTGCGCAACCCTTCGAGAATCATGTGCCGGGCGGCGCGGTCTTTCACCGAGCCCCCCGGATTGCTCGCTTCGAGCTTGCCGTAGAGCTCGAGCCCGGGCACGTCGCGTTCGAGCCGCGAGAGGCGGACGAGGGGCGTCTGACCGATCGCGGCCACGATCGTCGAAGCACTCATGGGTGACGGCGTCAGCTTATGGCACGGCTGTGACGGCCCGGCCAGCGAAAGATTCGCTGGGTCGGATGCCGCGAGCACATCGTGCAAGAATTCGTGCAGATGGCCCTGGACATCCGGCGGGCGCGACGGCACTTCGCCGGGATCGATCCTGAGATGCACGCGCTCGTGCAACGTGTCGGCCCCTGCCGGCTCGATGCCCGGGCCGCCCCCGACGCCTTCCAGGCGCTGCTGCGCGCGATCGTCGCCCAGCAGGTCTCGACCAAGGCCGCGCACACGGTCTACACGCGGCTCTGCGCCCTCTCGGACGATGGCACTATCAGCCCC
This sequence comes from Vicinamibacterales bacterium, assembly GCA_044347565.1. GTDB lineage: Bacteria > Acidobacteriota > Vicinamibacteria > Vicinamibacterales > UBA2999 > CADEFD01. The sequence continues at coordinate 66,195 of JBIKUN010000004.1, forward strand.
GGCCAGCTGCTCGCCCACGATCCGGCCATACTGCACGCGACCGGCCTCGGCCCGGCCAAGACCCGCTACGTGCGCGACCTGTCGGCGCACGTGGCAGACGGACGCCTCGACCTCGCCGCGCTTCCGGGCCTCGACGACGCTGCCGTCATCCGGGCGTTGACCGCCGTGCGCGGCATCGGCACGTGGACGGCGGAAGTGTTCCTCATGTTCCAGTTGCAGCGGCCCGACGTCTTCCCGGCCGCCGACCTGGCGCTGCTCACGGCCATCCGGCGGGTCTACCGCCGGCGGACGCGGCCCACGCCGGCCCAGGCGCGGGCGTTCGCGGCACGCTGGCGGCCCTACCGGTCGATTGCCAGCTGGTATCTCTGGCGCAGCATCGAGCCGTAGTTCGCGCGCGGCCCGGGCGAGCCCGGCATCTACTTGAGGCGCGCGGTCAGCGTGACCGTGGCGCGAATCACGGTCTCGCCCGGCGCCACGGGCGGTGCGGCATCGCCGGCCATCGGCGCGGCGGCCATCCGCATCATCACGGGTTCGGGCCCGCCGCCGGACAGCCCGGCCTCCTCGATGCGCACGATGCCGGCGATGGCCGACCCGGCCCCCGCCGCCACGGCGTCGGCGCGGGCGCGCGCATCGGCCACCGCACGCGTCAGCGCGTCGCGTTCGAGCTTCGCGCGCTCCTTCAGATCGAAGCGCACGCCCTGCACGGACGTGCCGCCGGCGCCGATCGCCAGTTCCAGCAGTTCGCCGACCCGCGCCAGGTCGTCGACGCGCACCTCGATCGTGTGGCGCGCCATGTAGCCGCGCGGCACCTGCTTGCCGTTCACCCAGTCGACGCGCGCCTGCACGTCGTAGGCGGTCGTGCGCATCGCGTCCTTCGCCACGCCGGCGGCCGCCAGTCTCTGCTGCACGGCGCTCATGGCTTTCGCCACGACGGCCTGCGCCTCCTTCGGCGTGGGCGCGGTGTGTTCGGTGCCGAGGCCCACGTAGGCCAGATCCGGCACGGCGCGCACTTCGCCGTCGCCGCGCACGACCACGATGGGCGGTCCGGCCGCAGCCGGCGTCTGCGCACCAGCCACCCCGGGCGTGAGCGCGACGACGAGCGCGAGCAGACGGCGACGGATCATTGCAGGGCCTCTCCCTCGGCGATGTCGGCCGGGATGTCGGGCTCGTCGGTGTAGGCCACGCGGAAGCCGACGCTGTAGGCGTAGGTGTCGGCGGGCACCTTGTGGCGGTAAGCGCAGCGCAGTTGCAGCACGTCGTGCGTGACCCACGAGCCGCCACGCAGCAGGCGCATCGTGCCGCTCACCGGGCCGGCGGGATTGGCGTCGCCAAGCGTGCGGTAGGCATCCGGCGTGTACCAGTCGGCCACCCATTCCCAGACGTTGCCGGTCATGTCGTACAGCCCGAAACCGTTGGCGGGGAACGTGCCGACGGGACGCGTGCCGCGCATCCGCTTCAGACCGCTGTCGGGCAGGAAATTCGAGCGAGACGGATCGATTTCGTCGCCCCACGGATACCGGCGGCCGTCGAAGCCGCCGCGAGCGGCGCGTTCCCACTCCGCTTCGCTCGGCAGACGCACGGCGCGCCCGAGCCGCGTGCCGAGCCAGACGCAGTAGGCGACGGCGTCGGCGTAGGTGACGAGCGTGACGGGATGCAGGCCGCGGTCGCTCGGCAGGTCGCCGCCGCGCCAGATGTAGGGCGAGGCCAGTTCGCGAAAGGCCGCTTCGGCCGCCGGCGAGACGAACGACGGCAGGTCGCGCACATCGGGCGCGCGATGGCCGGTGTTGCGCACGAACTCGGCGTACTGCGCGTTGGTGACCGGGTGCATCGCGATGTGGAAGCGGTCGACGGTGACCGTGCGAACCGGCCGCTCGTCGTCTTCGCCATCGGCGGCGCCCATCAGGAACCCGCCAGCGGGAATCTCGAGGAACCGGGGCAGTAGTTCTTCGCGCATTGAAGAATCGCCGTCAGTATACTCGTCGGCCATGCGAATCGCGCCGTTCACGCTCGAACGAGTCCAGTCGGAGTGGGAACACCGGGTCCGCTACAACCTCTCGGAAAGTGGCGTCCATCCGCTGAGTGTCAGGGGCCTGCTCGGCGACGGCGCCGCCCTCGACGCCCTCGTCGACGCGCCCCTCATCTACACGCAGACCAACGGCACGCCGGAGCTGCGCGCGTCGATTGCCGCCCTCTACCCCGGCGCGGAGGCCGACCACGTCCAGGTGACGAACGGCGGGTCGGAAGCCAACTTCGTCGTCACCTGGCGGATGGTCGAGCCGGGCGACGAGGTGGTGGTGATGGTGCCGGCCTACATGCAGGTGGCCGGCCTGGTGCAGGCCTTCGGCGGCACCGTGCGCGAGTGGCCCATGGTGCGCGCCGGCGGCGTCTGGCGGCCCGACCTGGACCGCCTGACGGCCCTCGTCACCGCGAAGACGCGCGCCATCGTCATCAACACGCCCAACAACCCGACCGGCGCCCGCCTGACGGCCGGAGACCTCGATGCCATCGCCGCCATCGCCGATCGCACGGGCGCCTGGATCGTCTCGGACGAGATCTACCGCGGCGCGGAGTTCGACGGTGTGGAGTCGCCGTCGATGTGGGGACGCAGCGCCCGCGTCATCGTCACGAGCGGCCTCTCGAAGGCCTACGGCCTGCCGGGCCTGCGCGTGGGCTGGGCCGTCGGACCACCGGGCGTCGCCGCGTCGCTCTGGGCGTATCACGACTACACGTCGATTGCGCCCGGCGCGCTGAGCGATCGGCTGGCCACGGTGGCGCTGGCACCGGCCACCCGGGCGCGGCTGCTCGATCGCACGCGCGCGATCCTGCGCGAGAACGTGCCGCGCGTCGAGGCCTGGCTGCGCGACTGCGGCCATCCGTTCGAGTGGACCACGCCCGATGCCGGCGCGTTTCTCTACGCGCGCTACGGGCTGCCCGTCGGCTCGACGGCGCTCACCGATCGGCTGCGCGAAGACGAAAGTGTGCTCATCGTGCCGGGCGATGCCTTCGGCATGGACGGTTATCTGCGCTTCGGCGTCGGCGAACGCGCCGACTACGTGCTGGCCGGGCTCGACCGCCTCAAGGCGTTCCTGGATCGGACGGCGCCCGGCGCGCACTGAGCGCGTCGGCGAGCGCCTCGGGCTGGAAGCCGGGCACCAGGCGGCCGTCGACGACCGTGAGCGGCACGCGGCGGACACCGAGCGCCAGCAGCGCGTCGTAGGCGGCCATGTCGGTGACGACGTTGTGGGCGATGAAGTCCACGCCGGCGTGTGAAAGCCACGCTTTCACGTTCTCGCAGGCCATTCAGGCATCGGCGGTGTAGACGACGACACGCGCCGCGGTGGCCGGTTCGCTCATCCCCGCAACTTAGCAGACCACGGCCCCGGCGCGAGCGGATACCATGGACGGCGACATCGTATGGGACCTCTGCACGGCACGACCGTCCTCGACTTCACCCGCGTGCTCTCCGGGCCGTACTGCACGATGGCCCTCGGCGATCTGGGCGCCCGCGTCATCAAGCTCGAACATCCCGGCCGCGGCGACGATACGCGCCGCTGGGGCCCGCCGTTCCTCGGCGACGAGAGCGCCTACTTCCTGAGCGTCAACCGCAACAAGGAAAGTGTGGCCATCGACTTCAAGGCGCCCGGCGGCCGCGAGGTGGTCGAGCGGCTGCTCGCGACGGCCGACGTCGTGGTCGAGAACTTCCGTCCCGGCACGCTCGATGCCCTCGGCCTCGATGCCGCGAGCGTGCGCGCGCGGTATCCGAAGATCGTCTACTGCTCGATTTCCGGCTACGGCCAGACCGGCCCGCGCCGGGAAGAGCCGGGGTACGACGCGGTGATGCAGGCTGAAGGCGGCCTCATGAGCATCACCGGCGCCGCCGACGGCCCGCCGTACCGGCTCGGCGTCGCCATCGTCGACATCGTCTCGGGCATGTTCGCCGCGCAGGGTGTGCTCGCCGCGCTCGTCGCCCGCGGCCGCACCGGCGAGGGCCAGGTGGTCGACATCGGCATGTTCGACGCCACCACGGCGCTGCTCACCTATCAGGCCGGGAACTACTTCACGACCGGCGAGGCCCCGGGTCGCCTCGGCAACCGCCATCCCACGATCGCCCCGTACGAAACCTTCGCCACGATGGATGGCGACCTCGCGCTCGCCGTCGGCAACGACGCCCTGTGGCAGACCTTCTGCAGAGTGGCCGAGCTGCCCGATCTCGCCGCCGACTCACGCTTCGAGACCAACGCGCTGCGTCTTGCCAATTACGACGCCCTCAAGTCCCGCCTCGCCACGGTGTTCGCCACGAAGCCGCGCGCGGTCTGGGCATCGCTGCTGCTGGAGGCCGGCGTGCCCTGCGGCGCGGTGCGCTCGCTGGACGAAGTCTTCCAGGACCCGCAGACCGCGGCACGCGAGATGATGCTGTCGGTGCCGCACGCGACGCTCGGCGCGGTGCGCGTCACTGGCGTGCCGGTGAAACTCTCGGGCACGCCCGGCAGCGTGCGCACCGGGCCGCCCACCCTGGGCCAGCACACGGCCGCCGTGCTGACGGAACTCGGCTACGACGCCGCGGCCATCGACGCCCTCCACGCGAGCGGCGCAGTCAGGTTGTAGGACATGGATGTCGCCCAGCTGAGGAAGACGGTGCGCCAGGCGATCGACGGCGCGAAGAAGGACGCGGCCGCGCGCCGCGCCAGAGCCGATGTCGCGACACTCGCCTACGAACGCTTCCTCGAGGAGCGCGCGACGCCGGTGTTCCGCTCGATGGCCAACGTGCTCAAGAGCGAAGGGCTGCTGTTCGATGTGATGACGCCGTCGGGCGGCGTGCGCCTCGTGCCGGAGCGCACGCGTGAAGACGGCATCGAGCTCACGCTCGACGGCAGCGTCGATCCGCCGCGGGCGACGCTCACGACCGTGCGCAGCCGCGGCAGCCGCGCCATGCGCGCCGAACGCGCGCTCAAGGACGGCGTGCCGATCGACACGCTGACCGACGACGACGTGATTGCGGCCCTGCTCGACGAGCTGGCGCCGTGGCTGGAGAGATAGGGGCCGGGGCCCGGGGTTACGCGAGGCGCTCGACGAACGAGGTGTCGATGCCCTCGCGGCGCATCAGCGCCAGCAGGCCGGCCTTGTCGTCGGCCTTGCGGTAGGCCTCGCGCACGTCCACCGCGCCGCTCTGCACGAAGGCGACGAGCGCGTCGTTGAGCGGCGCCATGCCGAGCTTGCGGCCGCTGTCGATGGCGCGCGGCAGCTGCGCGATCTGGCCGTCGCTCACGAGCGCCGCCACGGCGTTGGTGTTGAGCACGAGTTCGCGGGCCGCGAGGCGGCCACCGCCCGCCTTCCGCAGCAGCACCTGCGCCACGACCCCGCGCAGATGTTCGGCGAGCGCGGCGCGCACGTTGCGGCGCTGGTCCGACGGACAGAGATCCACGAGGCGTTCGAGGGCGGCCGTGGCCGAAGCCGCCGTGACCGAGACGAAGACGAGCAGGCCCGAGCCGGCGGCGTCGAGCGCCACCTGCAGCACGTCGGGCGAGCGCAGATCCTCGATGACGAGCACGTCCGGATTCTCGCGCAGCGCGGCGCGTGCCGCCGTGACCACTTCCGAGGCGCTGCCGCGCAGTTCGCGCTGGCTGATGAGCGAGCCGCGGCTCTCGTGCACGAGGCGGATCTGGCCTTCGAGCGTGATGACGTAGTCGTTGCGCTGGCGGTTGATGAGATCGACGAACGCCGACACCAGCGTGGACTTGCCGCTGGCGCGCGGGCCGGTCACGATGACGAGGCCTTCGGGTTCGGTGGCGAGCGCCTGGATTTCGCGGACGAGGCCGAGCTGGTCGGCCGAGGTCGCGCGCGCCTGGATCATGCGCAGCAGCGCGCCCGGGCCGCGATAGTCGCGGAAGGTCGTGATGCGGACGCGGCCCACGTCGGCCAGGTCGCGGATCCACTCCGCGCTTTCCTTGTCGCGCGCCCCTTCCGGCGCCAGTTCGAGCACCGCCGCTTCGACGTCGCCGCTCGAGAGCGCGGCCTCGCCGTCGAGCAGGCGGATGTCGCCGTCGACGCGCACGGCAGGCCGCGCCTGTGTCGTAAGGTAGAGGGCCGAGGCGCCACGCGCCGCGGCGAGCCGCAGCAGGCGCTCGATGCCGCCGGGGCGCACGCCGCCGCGGACGCCGCCGCCGGAGCCGCGCGCGCCGTCGCGCGTGAGCGACAGCACCACGGCGGGCAGCGAATCCGGCGCCGCCGACTCGCGTTCGATCGCGTCGAGTTCGGAGGCGAGGCCAGGCAGCACGGGATGCGAATCGACGGCGCCGTAGCGCGACGACTCGTGCGGGTGCGAATCGAACCGAGGCGAGGACGGCGTGGACCAGGCCGCCGGCATCGGCGTGTCGAAGCGGCCGGGCAGGTCGTAGGGCGACGGGGTGGCCGCGGCAGCCGCCACGGGCTGGGGCGACGGCACGGCCACGGGCGCCGCCTCCGGCGCGAGGGCGGCGGCTACCACCGGCTCGGGCACCGGCACGGGCGCGGGAGGTTCGGGTTCCGCGACCGGCGCGGCCGCCCGCATGGGCACGGGCTCGGGCGCAGGCGCTGCCATCACCGGCACGACGACACGGGCGGGAACGGCGGCGACAACGGGCGCCTCGACTACGAGCGGCGCGGGTGGCATGGGCGCCGGGGGCGCCATGACGGGCACGACCACCTCGACCACGGCCGGGGCCGGGGCGTACACCGGCGACGCGGGCGCGGCGGCAACCGGCGCGGGTTCCGGCACGACGTCGGGTTCGGGCGCCGGCAGCGACTCGACCGGCGCCTCACTCGCCACGACCACGGGCGCCAGCTGGGACTCGGACTCGGACACCGGATCCAGCGGGAGATCGTCGAGGTCGTCGGGCGCGGCGTCACCCGCGGCGGCCGGCGCGCGCGACGCACTCTCGCTCTCGTCGGCATCGTCGGCGAAGAGCTGGGCGGCGGCCATGTCGGCGTGCGACACGGTGGCCTCGGCGGCCGCCACGACCGGCGCGGCGACCTCGACCGGGGCGGATTCGCTGTGCGTGACCGGCGTCTCGGCCACCGCGGCCACGGTCGGCGTGGGCAGGGTGACCTCCACGGGCAGGGCGGGCTCGACGTCGGCCTCGGTCGTCTCGACGGCGGCGAGCGGTGCCGCGGGCATCTCGACCACGGGCGCGGGTTCGTAGGCACGCACCGGCGGCGCAAGCTCGGGCGCGACGACGGGCTCCGGCACGGCCACGGGTTCTGGCGCGGCCACGGGGGCGACGCGGCGGTGACGGCGCAGTTCGATCCAGATGTCGTCGCCGCCACGCGCGGCCACGACCGTGAACCGGTCGCCGGCGGCGGCGGCGCGATCCTCGAGTTCGTGTTCGACGGCGCCCATCTCACGGAGCGAGCGCAGGGCATCGGCCGTCAGCAACTGGGCGAGCATGCCCTCCATCGCTCCGAGGCCGAGGCCCTGGCGCGACAGTTCCACTGGACCCGAGGCCGCCACCACATACGGCTTTTCGCCCACGTGGAGCACCAGCGCGTCACCGTCACTGCGCACGACCGCGGTCAGAAGCGAATCTACGAGAGGCATCGAATGTCAGGCCGGGTCCTGATGTGCGCGGTGTTGCACTGATCGTCGTGCCCCGCTATCGCCTTCAGCCCTGCATGACATGTTTCGGACCGTGGCGACAGCAACGTTAGCGGGCTCAGCCGTCGGCCGGCCGGCGGGCGACGTGCATCGTCATGAGGCCCCACAGCAGCGGCACGGCCTGCACGTCGACGAGGCCGCGCGCGCGGAGGCGGTCGGCGACACCGCTCGCCCCGGGATACCGGCGAATCGAGGCCGGAATGTAGCGATACGTGTCGGGATCGCCGTGCAGCAGCCAGCCGAGCGTGGCGCCCACCGCGGTGAGGTAGGCGAGATAGATCGCGCAGACGAACGGCGACGACGGGCGGTTGAAGTCGAGCGAGAGGAGGCGGCCGCCCGGCGCGAGCACGCGTACGATCTCGTCGATCGCTGTCTCGAGGTCGGGCACGTTGCGCAGGCCGTAACTCGTCGTCACGAGCGTGAAGGCTGATGACGGACACGGCAGCGCCGCCATATCGCCCACCGTCCAGGTCACACCGGTGGCACCGGCCCCGCGCGCCTTCCCCGCCGCGAGCTGCAGCATCCGGTGCGTGACGTCGAGGCCCACGACCCGCGCGCCGCGCGCGGCGAGCGCGAAGGCGAGATCGCCCGTGCCCGACGCAAGATCGAGGGCGAGTTCACCGGGCACGACGTCGGCGCGGGCCACGAGGCGCGCCTTCCAGCGGCCGTCCATCCCGTACGACAACACGCGCGTGATGAGGTCGTAGCGGTCGGCGATGGTCGCAAAGAGCGCGCGGACGTAGCGCGCCTTCGCGGCAGGCGACTCGAAGGCGGCGTCGAGCGACACGCTCAGCCGGCCACCAGGCGCCAGCTCTGGGCCACCAGGAAACAGAGCAGGAAGCCGAGGCCCACCGGCAGGAGCGTCGCAAGCGTCGTCCACTTCACGCTGCCCGTCTCCTTCCAGATCGTGTAGACCGTCGTCGAGCACGGGTTGTGCACGAGGCTGAAGAGCATCAGGCACACCGCCGTCATGAGCGTCCAGCCGCTGCCGCGCAGCAGCGCGCCGGTGTCGGTGGTCGAATCGAGTTCGAACATCACGCCGGCGCCGGCGCCGAACTCGGTCGTGCCGCTCACGAGCACCGTCAGCATGAGAATCGTCGGCACGACGATTTCGTTGGCGGGAATGGCCACGATGTAGGCGAGCAGGATCACGCCGGAGAGGCCGATGAGGCCGCCGAACGGCTGCAGCCACGTCACGATCTGCGCCGCGAGACTTGCATCGCCCCAGGGGATGTTCGACACGAGCCAGATGATCGCGCCGGCCGGCAGCGCGAAGACCACCGCGCGCCAGAGCACGTAGAGCGTGCGGTCGATGAGCGACGTGTAGAGCGTGGCGAGCACACGCGGCGGCCGGTACGGCGGCAGTTCGAGGCTGAAGGCCGAGACCTCGCCGCGCAGCACCGTGCGCGAGAGCAGCCACGACGTGGCGAAGGTCAGCACGATGCCGAGCACCGCCACCGTGACCACAGCGAGCGCCGAGACCAGCCCGGCCAGATGGGCCGGCGCCACGCTGCCCACGAAGATCGTGGCGACGAGGATCTGCGTGGGCCAGCGGCCGTTGCAGAGCGCGAAGTTGTTGGTGATGATGGCGATGAGCCGCTCGCGCGGGCTCTCGATGATGCGCGCCGCGACGACACCGGCGGCATTGCAGCCCCAGCCCATGGCCATCGTGAGCGCCTGCTTGCCGTGGGCGCCGACGCGGCGGAAGGTGCGATCGAGGTTGAAGGCCACGCGCGGCAGGTAGCCGAAGTCTTCGAGCAGCGTGAACACCGGGAAGAAGATCGCCATCGGCGGCAGCATCACGGCCACGACCCAGGCCGTGGCCAGGTACATGCCGTCCACGAGCAGCCCGGCCGCCCACCACGGCAGCACGGCCGAGGCCGCGCCCTTCAGCAACGGATGCGCCCAGTCGATGAGCACCGCCGCCAGCATGCCGGAGGGCACGTTGGCGCCGGCGATCGTCAGCCAGAAGACCGCCGTGAGCATGCCGAGCATGAGCGGCACGCCCCAGAGGCGGCTCGTGACCAGGCGGTCGATCACGCGGTCCATGTCGAAGCGCTTCGCCGTGCCGGGGCGCGATACGGCGCGGTCGGCGATCCGTGCCGCCTCCGTGTAGATCGTCTCCATCAGCGACTGGTGGAAGTCGCTGCCCACCTGCCAGCGCAGCTCCGACGCGAGGCCGAGCAGGGCGTCCACCTGCGCGGGCGGCGGCGGCACGACCGGCGGGCGCGACTGGTCCGCAGCCGCGAGCTGCAGGTCGCCGAGTTCGCCGCGCGCAAGCGCCGTCTGAATTCGTTCGTCGCCGTCGAGGAGCCGCAGCGCCACCCACGAGGCATTCGGCAGATCCGGCACGAGCGCGCGCACGCCGTCGGCGAGCCGCGTGACGGCGCGCTGCAGGGCCGGCGAGCGTTCGCCGATCCTGTGCGGGCCGCCGCTGACCTCGCCGCGCGCCACTTCCGCGATCGCCTGCATCAGCGCGGGCAGCCCTTCGCCGAAGCGGGCGGCGGTCGGCACGACGCGCACGCCGAGATCACGCGCGAGGCGGCGATCGTCGACCTCGATGCCACGGCGCTTCGCCTCGTCCATCAGGTTCAGGCAGACCACGACGCGGTTCGTGATCTCGAGCACCTGCAGCACGATGTTCAGGTTGCGTTCGAGCACCGTGGCATCGACGACCACGACGGTCACATCCGGCTGGCCGAAGAGCACGAAGTCGCGCGCCACCTCTTCGTCGAGACTCGACGACAGCAGCGAATAGGTGCCGGGCAGGTCCACCAGCTTGAAGCGCTTGTCGCCGTTCGCAAACGCCCCTTCGGCGCGCGTCACCGTCTTGCCGGGCCAGTTGCCGGTGTGCTGCCTGAGGCCCGTGAGCGCGTTGAACACGGTGCTCTTGCCGGTGTTGGGATTGCCGGCGAGCGCGACCACGTAGTCGTGGCCGGTCATGTCCACGCCGAGCTTCTGCAGGTTGCCGAGGTGGTGCGCCGGACAGACGGCGCACGCCTCCGGCGAGGGGTGACTCATGCCGAGGCCTCCTGGACCTTCTGCACGTAGATCTGCGACGCCTGATCGCTGCGCAGCGCGATGAGCGCGCCGCGGATGCGGTAGGCGATGGGATCGCCCGACGGGCCGCGCAGTTCACTCGTGATGCGGGTGCCGGGTACGACGCCCAGATCGAGCAGGCGCCGCCGCTGGGCGCCGCGGCACGAGATGGCGAGTGCCACCACTTCCGCGCTCTCCCCCGGCGTGAGCACCGAAAGGCGCGTCATCTCGGCCGGTTCGGTCACGTCGTCGAGCGCGACCACGGTGATGTTGGCGGCGATGACCGGCGCGAGCACGACCTCCTCGGCTTCGGCCTGCACGCGCAGGCGGTGCGGCATGCGTTCGAGCAGCCGCACGCGCATGCCGGGCACGAGGCCGAGCGCGACGATCTGCGCGAAGACGGCTTCCGGTTCGTCTTCGATGTGGACGATCTCGGCCGCCATGTCGGCGGTCAGCTGCGTGAGCGGCATGCCCTGGTGCGGCGGCATCTCGCCGCTCGGCATCGGGATCGGATCGCCGTGCGGATCGAAGCGCGGATGCCCGAGCGTGGCGGCGAGCGCCGCCGCCTGCTGTTCACTCGTGCCGTGCTCCCGACGTTCGGCGTGCGCATGCCACTCGCGCGCATCGAGCCCGGTCTCGTCGGCGAGATACCGTTCCCACAGCCGGTGGATGCGGATGACGCGCAGCGCCTCGCGGCGGCCGTCGGGCGTGAGGTGCAGTGCGGCGTTGTCGTGATGCAGCAGGTCGAGCCGGCCCAGCCGATCGACCAGCTCCGCGGCAGCGCGGCCGCTCAGGCCGAGCGCACCGGCAAGGCTCTCGAGCGTGGCCGGACGCTGGCGGTACTCGCCGTCCCAGATGTGCTTGAGCGCGTCTTCGACCTCGATCCGGTCGGAGGCCGCCAGCCCGCGGCGCCAGCGCCACGCCAGGCCCGTAGCCGGCCAGAAGAGCGCCAGCAGCAGCCCCAGCACGGCGAACACGACGACAAGCGAGGTCAGTGGGTCCAGCACAGCGATTTTGACTAATCAAAAATACAAGCAACCACAGCCCGAAGTCAATATCGGAGCCTGTGGCGGTCTGATACCATCCGGCCGTCGCATGCCGCCGTCCAGCACCGTCGAGAACTATCTGAAAGAGGTCTACCTCGGCGTGGGACGCCTGCCCGCGGGCGCCACGCTGCTGCCCATGGGCCAGCTGGCGGCCGCGCTCGGCGTCGCGCCCGGCACCGCCACCACCATGGTGAAGGCGCTCGCCGAGTCGGGACTCGTGGACTACGAGCCGTACAACGGCGTGCGGCTCACCGCCGCCGGCACCCGCCTGGCCGCCACCGTGCTGCGCCGGCACCGCCTGGTGGAGCTCTTCCTCGTGCAGGTCATGGGCATGCGCTGGGACGAGGTGCACGACGATGCCGAGCATCTCGAACACGTGGTCTCCGATCGCCTCATCGATCGCATCGACGAGATGCTCGGGCATCCCGAAACCGATCCGCACGGCGATCCGATTCCCGGCAAGGAAGGCACGATCCGCGAGCGGCACTTCGAGACGCTGCTCACCTGCCCGGTGGGCACACGCGTCGTCGTCGCCCGCGTGAGCGATCAGGATCCGGTGTTCCTGCGCTTCGTCGAACGCCACGGGCTGAAGCCCGGGCAGGTGGTGTCGGTCGAGGCGCGCGACGAAGTCGCCGACGCGGTGCAGCTGCGCGGCGCCGACGACGCGATGTTCACGCTCGGCGCCCGCGCCGCGTCGAAGCTGCTCGTGGACGTGACGCCCGAGGCCGCGGCGGCTGCTACGCCGTCATCCGGCCGAGACGCAGCGCCTCGCCGATGACCCGCGGCAGATCCGACGGCACGCCGGCCACGTAGGGCGTCGCCAGCGCCTCGGCCGGCCCCGTCGCGCCGAACCCGTAACCCGCCAGCACGAAGGCGGCGCCGGCCCGTTCCGCCGTCTGCCGGTCCACCGGCGAATCGCCCACGAGCACGAGCGGCCCGCCGCCGGCATGCACCTCGAGCGAGCGCAGACCGGCGGGGTCCGGCTTGCGCGGAAAGACGCCCTCGGCGCCGATGACCTCGACGAAGTAGCGGCTGAGGCCGAGCGCCTCGACCATGCGGCGCGCCGCGGGCTCAGGCTTGTTGGTCACGACGGCGAGCGGCAGCAGCGGATCGAGCGCATCGAGCACCAGGCGGATGCCCGGATAGAGCACGGTCGTCTCGAGCATCCGCGCGTCGTAGAGCTCGAGGAACCGCGCCGTCGCGCCTGCCGTGTCCGGGTCGAGGCCGGCGGCGGTGAGCGCCCGCCGCACGAGCACCGCCGCGCCTTCGCCCACCATCGCGACGACCTGGTCGCACGAGAGCGCCCGGCCGCCGAGTTCGACGGTGAGCGCGCTGGCCGCCGAGGCCAGATCGCCCGCCGAGTCCACGAGGGTGCCGTCGAGATCGAAGGCCACGAGGCCCGTCAGTGCACTGGTCATCGGGCCCGCCTTCGCAGAACGTCTCGCACCACGCGTGCCGATGATTGTATCCTTCCGCCCGCATGCCTTCGCGTCCGGTCTCGGTGGTGCTCGTGTCGAGCGGGCTCGACAGCGCCGTGCTGCTCGCGCACGAGGCGGCGCAGCACGACGTGCGGCCCGTCTACGTGCGCTCCGGCCTGGTGTGGGAAGACGCGGAGCTGCAGATGCTGTCGCGGCTCCTCGCGTCGCCGGTGCTCGCGGGCCTGAGACCCCTGCTCGTCGTCGATCTGCCGATGCACGACGTCTATCCCGCGGACCACTGGGCCATCGCCGGCACACCGCCCGCCTACGACACGCCCGACGCGGAGGTGTATCTCCCCGGCCGCAATCTGACGCTGCTCGCCAAGGCGGGCCTCATTGCCGCGCGCGACGACGCGCGGCGGATCGCGCTCGGTCCGCTCGCCGGCAACCCGTTTCCGGATGCGACGCCCGCCTTCTTCGCGGCGATGGCCGAAGCGCTCTCGCGCGGGCTCGCGCACGCCATCACGGTCGTGGCGCCGTTTGCGGCGCTGACCAAGGCGCAGGTGGTCGAACTGGGGGCGCGGCTCGGCGTGCCGTTCGAGCGCACGCTGTCGTGCATGAAGCCGGCCGGCGACTGGCACTGCGGGCTCTGCAGCAAGTGCCGCGAACGGCGCGAGGCCTTCGCCGAGGCCGGCGTGTTCGATCCGACGCCCTACACGAACCCGTCGCCGCGTTTGGCCGACTAGCGCCGTTGTCAGTGCGGGGTGGCAGCTCCGGCCACGCCGCGCTTGATGAGGCACCACAGGTCGTAGTAGTTCCGTGCCTGGTTCGAGCCGGGCCCACAGACGTTGATCGCAAACGCGAACGCTTTCATCCACATACGGTGAGGGACCGTGCATGGAGGAGCGCGTGTGACGGCGTCGTCCGGAATGGCGGTCGGCGAAGTACCGGCCGGGTCAACGGCAGTCGTTGTGCGGCCGTGACACAGACGGCGGAGGACTGCACTGGTCTTGACGCGGCGGCTCCAATGGAGCAGCCGAGAGGGCAAGCGTGTCAGCGTCTACGACTCGAAGCGGATCGTGCCGTCGCCCGTGCGCACGCGCAGCGTGTGCCCGCCCTGGCCGAGCGTGGCCTTGAGCTGGCGGCCATCGTCGCGGCGTTCGCCTTCGCCGTCTGGCGCATCGGGCACGGTGAGCCCGGGAT
>JBIKUN010000188.1:0-7228 GCA_044347565.1 Vicinamibacterales bacterium
CACGATCACCCGGTCCGCCGGATCGCGGTGGAAGGTCGCCGGCAGCCTGGCCACCTCGGCCGCAATCCCTGCGGTGACCGGCTGGAGCCGCACGGTCCTCGGATGGGCCGCGGCCTCGAGCCACGCGTCGAACGGAATGGCCAGCGCCAGCCGACGGCGTTCGACCAGCATGGCCACCTCCCACAGGCTGACGTCGCACAGGATGGGGCGCGCTGAGGCGGGCAATGCATCGAGCGCGTCCGCCGTGGCGCGGGGCAGCCTCGGGTCGCCGTCGAGCCACCAGATCCACGCGTGTGTGTCGAGGACCGGCGCGGCGCTCACTTCAGCGCCTCGATCTCGTCCTCGTCAACGACCGGCTGCACGGGATCGCCGCTCCAGCGGACGGTGCCCCGCAGGCGCGCCCACGGCCGGTCGTCGTCGTCTCCGGCGGGCACCAGCCGAGCCACCACGCGGCCACGTTTCGTGATGGTGATGGGTTCGGCCGTTTCACGGACCCGATCGATGAGCTTGAGGCAGTGCGCCTTGAAGTCGGAGGCGGGATACTTCATGTGACCAGTCTAGATGACCAGTCACAGGCTGGCAAATACGCTCCGGCTCGACGACCACGCGCCGGCCGTCACCGCCGCCGGAGGTGCCGCTCGACGCTCTCCCAGGGAAACATCAGAAAGTTGCGACTGCTGCTGTTCATCATCACCAGCAGGCCGCCGGCGAACCCAGGCAAAGGACGGCCGATGACGTCGAGGCCATCCGTCTCATCCGCCACCGTGGGAACGACGCCGAGCAGCGGATGGGCGTGCGGCGCTCCCGCGCTGCCCTCGCGCGGGTAGATCATCAGCCGGGTGCCGCCCGGCACCTGATCACTCGACACGAGGTAGCCCGTGCCGTCAGGGCGACGCCACAGGGCCAGGCCCTCACGGTCCCCCAGGTAACCGTCGGTGCCGAAGGCCGCCAGTTCCGTGCCGGCGTCCGGATGGTCCGGATCGGCGTGCCACTTGCGCAGCCCGAAGCGCTCGTCGGCGTAGTAGACGAAGCCCAGCTCGTCGTCGACGACGATGGCCTCGATCTCGCCAACCTCGCCCGGCGCCGCGCCACGCTGGCTGAAGTGACCGAAGCGGCGCACCTCCCGGGCCTGCAGGGCTCCCGCGTTGAACTCGAGGCGATACTGCCGCAGATAGCCGCTGGGGCCGCCGGTCTTCGGTGCCACGACCGCGAACACGGCGCCGTCGTGCGGGCGGCGATAGAGGCCGATACCCATCGGCTCCGAGGCCTCGCCCACCGCGTCCCCGAGCACGGGCAGTCCCTCAGGCGCGAGGTCGGTGAGCGCACCACCGTCGGGAGGAATGCGGAACGCGCGCAGCCGGTGACGACGCCGCTCGGTGACGACCGCGACGTCGATGTGCGTACCATCAGCCCCGGTCATCCCGTACTCGATATCGACGTTGTTGGGCCGATCAAGCGGGCCAATCGCCTGCCGGCGGCGCCCGTCGAGTCCGAAGACATGCAGGCCGCCAGTCACCTCGACCTTGTCGGTGCCGAGCACGAGGCTGCGCGCCGGGTCTGTCGGGTGCAGCCAGATGGCCGGGTCGTCCGGGTCCGCGGGCACCACGTCAGTGGCCGCGGTGGCCACCAGCGGGGGTGGCAGAGCAGCAGACCGCCCGCAGGCGGCGCTGGCTGAAACAACGAGTGACAGGGCGGAGAGGAAGCGGCGCACGGCGAATCGTAGCGTCCGGCGGTTGACGAATCGTGACATCCGTTTGACGGTCCCGTTACAGACACGCCACGGGGACGCAACGGCACCGCTACATGCGGCGCGTACGGTAGGCGCATGCTCAGACGACTCCTCTCCTTGCTCCTGGCGTCGGCACTGCTGTGCCTGGCGCCCCCGGCCGCCTTCGCACAAACCACCGGTACGGTGTCGGGCCGCGTCACCGATGCCACCACCACCGCGCCCCTTGCCGGCGCGGACGTGCGGCTCGACGGCACGGCCTTCGCCACGTCCAGCGACCGCACGGGCGCGTTTCGGCTTGCCGGCGTTCCGGCCGGCTCGTACTCCGTGGTCGTCAACTATCTGGGCCACGGCGAGCAGCGGGCCGACGTGACCGTCGCCGCAGGGCAGACGCTCAGCGTCGACGTGGAGCTGGCCCGGACGTCGTTCAGCGAATCCGTGCAGGTGGTCGCGGAGCCGATCGGCGAAGGGCAGGCGGCCGCCCTCAACCAGCAGCGCACGGCGCTCAACATCACCAACGTGGTCTCGGCCGACCAGATCGGCCGCTTTCCGGATCCGAACGCGGCCGAGGCGGCCTCGCGGATTCCGGGCGTGTCGATCGCCCGCGACCAGGGGGAGGGCCGCTACGTGCTGATTCGTGGCACCGAGGCACGCCTGAACTCGATGCTCATCGACGGCGAGCGCATTCCGGCGCCGGAGGGCGACCTGCGCCAGGTGGCCCTCGACGCCGTACCCGCCGATCAGCTGCAGCAGATCGAGGTCTCCAAGGCGCTGACGTCCGACATGGACGCCGACGCCATCGGCGGCGCCGTCAACCTCGTGACCAAGCAGGCCGTCGGCAAGCCCACGATGCTCTTCGCGCTTGGCGGCGGCTACAACGACCTGCAGAAGGACTGGGGCCAGCGGCAGGCGAATGCCACCCTGGGGCGCCGGTTCGGCGGCGGCCGGTTCGGGCTGCTGGTGGGCGGCAGCGCGTCGACGCTCGACCGTGGCTCGGAGAACTTCGAAGCCGAGTACGACAACGGCAACCTTGCGGACATGCAGCTGCGCGACTACATCGTGAACCGCGAGCGCTACGGCGTGAATGCGGCCGCCGACATGCGCCTGCCCGGGGCTGGCACCCTGACGCTGCGCGGCATCTTCAACGAGTTCAAGGACTACGAGATCAACAACCGCGTCCGCTTCCGTCCGCCGAACGGGCGCAACGAGTTCGTGCTGAAGAACCGCAACCAGAATCAGCACATCCGGTCGCTGCAGGGGTCGGGTCAGCATGTGCTCGGCACGGCGACCACGTTCGACTACCGTGCCACCTGGGCCACGGCCAAAGAGAACCAGCCGGACCGCCTCGACACGATCTTCCGTCAGACCCGTGTCACCTTCAGCCCGAATGTCTCGGCGGGCTCGATCGACCCCGACAACCTTCAGCCGAATGCCTCATCGGTGAACCCGCTGGCCGCCACGCTGAACGTTCAGGAGTCCGAGATCTTCCAGACAACCGATCGCGATCTGACCGCGTCGTTCAACGTGCGGACACCCCTGCCCGGCAGCGCCGGCTCGGCCCGGTTCCTGAAGTTCGGCGCCAAGGTGCGCGACAAGCGCAAAGACCGCGACTTCACCGCGGTTGCCGGCAGGCCGGTGGGCACCGTGGGCTTTTCGCAGCTGCAGAACGCCGGCTTCTCGAACTCGCGCTTCCTGAAGTGGCTGTCGGCCTCACCCGGCTACGCGTCGCTCTTCACGACGGGGATCGACCCGGGCGCCGCCCGCAACTACTTCGATGCCCTGCCGGCGGCCAACCGCGTGGCGGATCCGGAAGGCGACGCCCAGGACTACGACGCCAATGAATCGGTGGTCGCCGGCTACGTGATGGCCGAATTGTTCCTCAGCGAGAAGCTGACCCTGCTGCCCGGCGTGCGCTACGAACGGACCAGCGTGGACTACACGGGCTACGACGTGCTCTTCGACGACGAAGGCGACTACGTCAGCACGCAGCCGCTCACGGGCAACGACACCTACGGCTTCCTGCTGCCGGCGCTGCACGTGAAGTACGCGCTCGACACGTCGACGAACCTGCGCGCCGCCTACACGCGCACGCTGGCGCGGCCAAACTACTACGATCTCGTCCCCTACCAGCTGGTGTTCACCGAAGACGCCGAAATTTCCCGCGGCAACTCGAATCTTGTGGCCACCACCTCGAGCAACCTGGACCTGATGGCCGAGCGCTACTTCCAGTCGGTGGGCGTGCTCTCGGCGGGCGTGTTCTACAAGAACCTCGGCGACTACATCTACCCGTTTCGCTTCCGCGAGACGGTGCGCGGCGACGTCTTCGACGTGACGCAGCCGCAGAACGGCGAGAGCGCATCGCTGTGGGGGCTCGAATTCGCGCTCCAGAACCAGCTGCGTTTCCTGCCGGCGCCCCTCAACGGGCTCGGCATCTATGCCAACTACACGTGGACCGACTCGTCGGCGAAGTTCCCGGGCCGCGGCGGCGATGCCACACTGCCGGGCCAGTCGGCGCACGTCGGCAATTTCGCGGTCTCGTTCGAACAGCGCGGCTTCTCGGCCCGCGCGTCGTGGAACATCCACGGCAGGTACATCGACGCGGTCGGCCAGACAGCCGCTGAAGACGTCTACTACGACAACCGCACGCAGCTCGACGTCAACGTGAGCCAGCGCCTCACGAAGAACCTGCGGCTCTACGTCGACGTGCTGAACCTGACGAACGCCCCGCTGCGCTACTACTATGGCAGCCCCAACCGTCCGATTCAGGAGGAGTACTACCGCTCGTGGGCGTTCTTCGGCCTGCGCGCCAACTTCTGAACATCCGCCGCCCGGGACCGGCGGGGCGCGTTCAGCGCGCCTCGCCCCCGGGCGTGACTTCCACCTTGCCGCCGGCGGCCTTCCAGCCGTTCCAGCCGCCGTTCAGCACCTTGATGTCCTTCACGCCGATGCGCATGAGCTTGGCCGCCACGACGAGCGCCGAGTGCTCGTCGGGACACGCGCAGTAGGCCACCACCGGCCGCGTCTCCTTCAGGATGCGGTTGCCCATGATCTCGACGTCCACGGCCGAGACGTTGAGCGCGCCGGGCACGTGGCCGGCGTCGAAGCCGTGCGGATCGCGCACGTCGATCGTGAGCACGGCGTTCTTCGCGTGCAGCGGCTTGAACTGGGCGAGCGTGATGCGCGGCACTTTCGTGAGGTCGTCGGGCTGCGCGGCCACGGGCAGCGCGGCGAGCACGAGGGCGGCAAGAGCGGCGGCGAACGAACGTCGGGCGATCATGAACTCTCCTTACCGGGCCTTCGCGGCCAGCCACGCGCGGCGCCGCTGCATCTGTTCGGGGGAGACGGCCGCGCCGGTGGTTTCGGCCGGCACGATCTCCACGCGCGGATCTTCGACGAGTGTCAGCGTGGCCGTGACCGGCTCCCCGCCACTGCGCCGCACGAAGCGCACGGGCAGCTGCGCGCCGGGCGCCTGCTTCGCGAGGATGTCACTCACCGCCTGCGACGTTGTCACGGCGACGCCGCCCATGGCCACGATCTGATCGTCCTGCGCGATACCGGCCTTGTAGAGCGGCGACTCGAAGGCGACCGCGCCCACGCGCAGCCCGCCGGCGTTCTGTGTGAGCGGCGCGCTGCCGATCCACGCCTTGCCGGCCGCGCGCTTGCGCACGACGAAGCCGAGCCGCGCGAAGAGCCGCGCGTAGTCTGGCACTTCGTGCCCGTGCACGTACTTCGCGAAGAACTCGCGCGCGAAGGTGGCATCCCCCGAGATCTGCGCGAGGCGCGCCTGCAGGTCGTCCATCGTGTAAGGCTTGGCCACGACACCGGGCGGCGCCTTCATGCCGGGCACGCCGTACTCCGTCCACATCAGCTTCATGTAGTCGTCGAGCGTGACCTTGCCGTTCGAGATGTCGCGCAGCGAGAGGTCCATGGCGAGGCCGATGGCGGCGCCCCACGTGTAATACGAGATGAACGTGTTCGGCCAGGCCGTCTTGTCGATCGACACGGCGGCGTCCACGAAGGGCGCCAGCTGCGACATCTGCTCGGCGGTGCGGATCTGGCGGCCCGGCGACTGCGTCACCGTGTTCACGACGCCGCTGTAGTCGTCGAGCATCGACTCGAGGGCCGAGAGCCCGGCGCGGTGCACGATGAGGGGGTCGTAGTAGCTCGTGAAGCCCTCGCCGAACCACAACTCGCCCGACATGTTGGCGTCGTCGAAGTTGAAGGGCTCGATGGTCTTCGAGCGGATGCGCTCCATGTTCCAGGCGTGGAAGAACTCGTGCGCCACGGTGCCGATGATGCCGGCGCGCTGGCCGGGGCTGCGCAATGACCCGGGCGACGACAGCACGGTGCTGTTCCTGTGCTCCATGCCATCGCCGCTCGCCCACGGCAGATAGTCGGAGAGGAACGTGTAGGTGCCGCCGTCGAAGCGCGGGTAGCCCCCGAAAATCGGCATCGTCTCGCGCACGATCTTCTCGACGTCCTTCGCGAAGGCGTCGGCCTCACCGTCGCTGCCGTCGTGGTGCAGCGCGATGCGGATGGTCTGCGCCGGGCCCTTGCCGTCGTCCACCGTGAAGACACGCGAAGTGAAGGCGCTCACCTCGGTGGGGCTGTCCATCAGGTACTGGTGGTTCGGCGCGGTGAAGACGTACGGATTGCCGGTGGGAAAGAGCTGCGTGGCCACGTTCCAGGCCTTGCCGGACGGCGGTACGAACTCCACGCGGGCGGCACGCTGTTCGAAGCCGCGCGCCCACATGAGCGCGGCCGGCATGTTCAGGTGGCCGTGCGTGGCGTCCACGCTCAGATAGGTGCCGTCCGTGCGGTCGCCGAACACGCGGTAACTCACGACGACCGTGCCGTCGTGGCCGACGACCGTCCACTGATGCAGGTTGGGCCGCTGCGCCACGAGTGGACGGCCGCGGCCGTCCTTCACCTGCACATCGAATACGTTCTTCGCGAACTCGTGCAGGGCGTAGCGCCCCGGCGAGCTGCGGCTCATGCGCACCTCGAGGGGGCCGGCCGGCACGTCCGCGAACGTGACCTCCACCTGCATCCAGCGGTGCTCGGGCGCAGGAAACGAGACGCGGTAGGCCACCGGCGCCTGTGCGGCGGCCGGGGCCGCCAGGGCGGCCACGATCGCGGCGCCCGCCAGCATCCGGGAGATCATTCGCATGCCGGCCATTATCAGCCGGATTTCCGCCCCCGGGACGGTCACCGGTTGCACGTACCGTGACGAACGGGTACAAGTGCGCTCCATGCCTGTGCCCTGGCGCTCCTGCCTGCTTCCGCTCCTGCTGCTCGTGGTCGCCGCGGCGCCCGCCCGGGCCCAGGACCACACCTACAGCTCCACCGATATCGCCACCGGCGTGCGCCTCTACGGCGCCCAGTGCCAGCTCTGTCACGGCGCCGGCGGCGACACGGTGGCCGGTGTCAACCTGCGCCTCGGGCGCTTCCGTCGCGCGGTGACCGACGACGACCTGGCGAAGGTCATCGCCCAGGGCGTAG
>JBIKUN010000059.1:0-24458 GCA_044347565.1 Vicinamibacterales bacterium
CCACGTCCGACCTGCTGAACCTCCGCAAGTTCACCTCTGACCTCGAAGGCCATCCCACGCCGCGGCTGCCCTTCGTGGACGTCGCCACCGGCTCGCTCGGCCAGGGGCTCTGCGCCGGCATCGGCACCGCCCTCAACGCCCGGCGCCTCAACTCCGACTACCGCACCTACGTGCTCATGGGCGACGGCGAGAGCGCCGAAGGCTCGGTGTGGGAAGCGGCGGCGGCCGGCCAGTTCTTCGCGCTCGACAACCTCGTCGGCATCACCGACATCAACGCCCTCGGGCAGAGCCGCGGCACGCAGTTCGAACACGACCTCGGGTCGTTCGAGCGGCGCTGGAAGGCGTTCGGCTGGCACGCCATCGCCATCGATGGCCACGACATGGCGCAGATTCTCGGCGCGCTCGCCGAGGCCCGCAGCACCACCGGCAAGCCCACGATGATCCTCGCCCGCACGCTCAAGGGCCAGGGCGTGAGCTTCCTGGCCGGGCAGCCCGGGTGGCACGGCAAGGCGCTCAAGAAGGGCGACGAGCTCACGCGCGCGCTGGCCGAACTCGACGCACAGCTCGTGCCCGAACCGGCCGGTTCGTCGGCCGACATCCGCCGCCCCTCGGGCCCGGCCCACACGCCGGTCACGCCGAAGGCCGTGGCGCCGCCCACCTACACGCTCGGCGAGCTCGTGGCCACGCGTGAAGCCTACGGCACGGCCATCGCGAAGCTGGGGGATGCGGACCCGCGCGTCGTCGCGCTCGACGCCGACGTCAAGAACTCCACTTTCAGCGAGCGCTTCGAGATGAAGCACCCCGAGCGCTTCTACCAGTGCTTCATTGCCGAGCAGGTGATGATCGGCGCGGCGATGGGGCTCGCGAGCCGCGGCGCCATCCCGTTCCCGTCCACCTTCGCGGCGTTCCTGTCGCGCGCCGCCGACTTCATCCGGATGGCCGCCATCAGCGGTCTGAACGTGAAGATGGCCGGCTCGCACGCCGGCGTCTCGATCGGCGAAGACGGCGCATCGCAGATGGCGCTCGAAGATCTGGCCATGATGAGCGCCGAGCCGAACATGACGGTGCTCTACCCGAGTGACGCCGTGTGCGCCGAGGGTCTGGTGGCTGCGGCCGCGTATCACGAGGGGCCGGTCTACATCCGCACCTCGCGTCCGAAGACGCCGGTCATCTATCCGAACGACGCCACGTTCACCGTGGGCGGCTCCACCGTGCTGCGCGAGAGCGCGGCGGATGTGGCGACGGTCATCGGCGCCGGCATCACGCTCTTCGAAGCGCTCAAGGCGCACGACCTGCTGGCGAAGGAGGGCATCGCGATTCGTGTCGTCGACGCCTATTCCATCCAGCCGCTCGACGCCGCGACCATGCAGCGCTGCGCGAAGGAGACGGCACGCCTCATCACCGTCGAGGATCACTACGCGGTGGGCGGCCTCGGCGACGCGGTGGCGCGCGCGGTGGCCGGCGTCGGCGCGACCGTGACGCGGCTCTGCGTGCGGGAGATCCCGCGCAGCGGCACGCCGGACGAACTGGTGGACGTCTACGGCCTTTCGGCGGCGAAGATCGCCGACGCCGTGCGCGCAACGCGGTGATCCGGCGGACGACGGCGCGCCGGGTGGCCGCGGCCGCGGGGCTTGCGAGCCTGCTCGTGGCATCGGGGCACGTGCGGCTCGGGGCGCAGCCCGGTGGCGCTGCCGCCGTCGTGGGCGCGCAGGACCCGGCGTGGGCGCCCGACGGCCGCCGCGTGGCCGTCTCGGCCCTAGAGACCCTCTGGACGCTCGCGCCGGATGGCCGCCAGCCCGCGCCGCTCGTGCGTGGCGCGGCGCCCGGCATCGAGCGCGATCCGGCCTGGTCGCCCGACGGCACGCGCATCGCGTTTGCCGCGAGTCGCGGCGCCGGCTTCGATATCTTCGTGGCGTCGGTGCGCGACGGCGCCGTCACGCCGGTCACCGCGCAGGCCGGCGATGAACGCTGGCCCTCGTGGACGCCCGACGGCCGGCTCGTGTTTGCCGGCCGCGCACCACGGGGGATCCGCACCGGCGCCGACCCCGGCGCACAGTGGGACCTGTTCGTCGCGCGCGAAGTCGCCGGCTCCACGGCATGGCAGCCGGCCGTGGCGCTCACCGAGACGGCTGACAGCGAGACCTATCCGCGCGTTTCGCCGGATGGCGCGCTCGTGGCGTTCGTGTCGGACCGGACGTCCGACGACGACGTGGACATCTGGGTGATGCCGCTCCCCGACGCCAACGACACGCCGGTGGCGCTCGGCGCGCGTCCCGCCAGGGCGCGTGGCGACAACGCGCCGGCGGCGCCGCGTCCGACCCGCGTCGTGCGGGCGACAGGCGCGGAGAGCCATCTGGCCTGGGCGCCCGACAGCACACGGCTCGCCTACCACGCCGTGCGTGGCGGCGTGGGCGCGGTCTGGGTCGCCACCGTCGACCTGCCGCAGACCGAAGGGGAGACGGCGCCGCGGGCGCGGCCGAAACCCGCCGCGCCGCCGCAGCTCGTGTCGCGCCGTGCCGGGGCGCCCGCGTGGTCGCCCGACGGCCGCACGCTGCTCGTCGCGGGCCTGCCCGATCCCGAGCCGACCTACAACGGCAACCCGCTGCGCGATGCGAGCGTGGCGCCGCCGCTCTTTGCGACGTCGGCCGCGTTCCGCCTCTGGCGCATCCCGGCGCCGCTGCCGGTGGACGAGGCCGGCGGCGAGGTCATGACCTCGCTCGTGCAGCCGCGCGCCTGGACGGCGATCTTCGATCGCACGTGGGACACGCTGCGCCGGCTCTACTACGCGAACGGCCCGGCCGCCGACACGTGGGTGACGCTGCGCGACAAGTACCGCCCGCAGGCCGAGGCCGCGAAGAACGCCGAGGCGCTCGAGTCCGTGCTTGACGCGCTCGTGGCCGAGCAGCCGCTCATCAAGCCGGTCGTCACCTCGCGCGGCGCGGTCATCGTCTCGGGCCATCCGCTGGCGTCGGAAGCCGGTCGCCGTGCCTTCGAACGCGGCGGCAACATCGTGGACGCGATGATTGCCGTGTCGTTCGCGCTCGGGGTCGTCGAGCCGGAGGCGTCGGGCCTTGGCGGCGACGGCACCGCCGTGCTGTATCTCAAGGGCATGGCAAAGCCGACGGTCGTCGAATACAAGGACCAGACGCCCATCCGCGCCACGATGGACAACCCGGCGATCGTACGCGACGGGCGCATCGTGGCCGATGGCCCGGCGGCTGCCAACATCCCGGGTGTCGTGGCCGGGCTCGACCATCTCTACCGGCATTACGGCAGTGGGAAAGTGAGCTGGGCGTCGCTCATCGAACCGGCCATCGCGCTCGCCGAGGACGGCTTCATCCTCGACGAGGCGCTGCCCTCGAGCATCAGCGAGGGCCGGCACTTCCTGGAGAAGTATCCGGAAGCCGCGAAGATCTTCCTGCCTGGCGGCAAGGTGCCGCAGCCCGGCGAACGCTTCGTCAATAAGGACTATGCCGAGACGCTCCGGGCGATCGCACGCGACGGCGCCGAGACGTTCTACCGTGGCGCCATCGCGAAGACGATCGCGGCGGACATGGCGGCCGAGGGCGGCATCATCACCTACGCCGACATGGCCCAGTACCGGGCGATGGAACGCGCGCCGGTGGAAGGGCAGTATCGCGGCCACCGGATCTTCTCGGCCGGGCCGCCGGTGGCCACGGGCATCCAGCTCATCGAGTCGCTGCAGGTGCTCAACCACTACACGCCGCGTCCCGGCGCCCGCACCACGACCGATGCCGACTACTGGCACCATGTGATCGAAGCGTGGAAGGTGCGCGATCCGCTGCGCCGCGTCGCCGATCCCGAACGCTGGCCGGTGGAGTTCGACGAGCATCTGCGGCCCGACCACGCCGTGCGCCTCTTCCGCAAGATCGACCGCACGCGGGCCTCGACGCTCGAACGTCAGGCGCCCGACGACGGCCCGTTCACGCCGCCGCCGACGCGGATCGGCCGCGGCACGACGGCCTTCGCCGTCGGGGACGCCGAGGGCAACCTCATCGCCGTGACGCAGACGCTCAGCACCTGGGGCGGCACGTTCTACGTGTCGAAGGGACTCGGCTTCCTCTACAACAACCACCTGCGCAGCACGCGCACGACCGAAGGCGCCTACGGCAGCCTCGTGCCGCTCATGCGCTCGACCACCGGCACCGTGCCCACGCTGGTGTTCAGCGAGACGTCCGCCGGTCTCGTGCCGAAGCTCGCCGTGGGCTGCGCCGGCAATGCGTGGATTCCGCTCACCGTCTACAACGTCATCACGAGTGTCATCGATGGCGGCCTCGGCGCGCAGCAGGCGATCGAAGCGCCGCGTTTCCTGCCCGGACGCGACCCCGCCGACCCGCTCGAACAGGCGGCGCGGCTCGACATCGAGGATCGCTTCCCGGCCTCCGTGGTGCAGGACCTGCAGCGGCGCGGGCACCGCTT
Organism: Vicinamibacterales bacterium; assembly: GCA_044347565.1. Classification (GTDB taxonomy): domain Bacteria; phylum Acidobacteriota; class Vicinamibacteria; order Vicinamibacterales; family UBA2999; genus CADEFD01. The sequence continues at coordinate 4,441 of JBIKUN010000059.1, forward strand.
CCAGAAGATCGGCCGCAAAGGCGAGGTGCGCTACGGCTACGCCTCGGCGGTGCTCGTGGATGCGGCCCGCGGCACCGTGGAAGGCGGCGCCGAACCGCGGCGCTCGCATGCGGCCGTGGCCGCCCCCGCGTCCCAGACGTTCACCGATCGCCATGTCCCCGTCCCCGCCGCGTCCCGCCTCCAGCCTGCGTGAAGTGCGCCTGCGCGTGCCGGCGATGGACTGCGCGGACGAGGTGGCCCTCGTCAGGAGCGCGGTGGAAAGTGACGCCGGCGTCGTGGCCGTGGCGTTCGATCTCGTGCACGCGCGCGTCGACCTCACGATCGATCCGGCGCTGACCTCCGAGGCGACGCTGCGCGCGGCCATCGCGAGAACCGGGCTCGTCGTGGAAGCGATGCCGCCGGCCGATGCGCCGGTGGCGGCGCCGCGGCCGCCGGCGCGCATGACCGATGTGCTGCTGAGCGGCGGCCTCTTCTTCGCCGGCTGGATCGTGGACGGCGCGGCGGCCGACAGCTGGAGCGAAGCGTTCTTCGGGCACGCCGACGCGAACGCCCTCGGGCACGCGCACGCGCCCGGCGCCGTGCCACTCTATGCGGCGGCGGTTGTCGTGGGCCTCTGGCGCATGTGGCCGCGCGCGCTCGCGGCGCTGCGGCATCTGCGCCTCGACATGCACGTGCTCGTCTGCCTCTCGGCGGCGGGGGCGGCCGCGGTGGGCCAGTGGGCCGAAGCGGCAGCGGTCGCGTTCCTCTTCGCCGTGGCGCACCGCCTCGAAGCCTGGAGCCTCGAACGCGCGCGCGACGCACTGGCCACGGTGGCGCGACGCGGCGTCGCCTCGGCCGAGAGCACACAGCAGTCGGCGCCGGTCGAACGCTGGATCGAACGTTTCGCCACGATCTACACACCGGCCGTGACGCTCGCCGCCATCGTCGTGGCGGTCGTGCCGCCACTCGTCGATGGACAGTGGGCGGCGTGGTTCTACCGCGCGCTCGTGTTCCTCGTGATGGCCTGCCCGTGCGCGCTCGTCATCTCGACGCCGGTGACGGTCGTCGCGGCCGTCACGGCGCTTGCCACGCGCGGCATCGTCGTGAAGGGCGGTGCTCCGCTCGAACGGGCCGCCGCTACCTCGCACTACACACGCGATGCCTTCGATGCGGTGGGCGTGCGCATCGCCTCCGACGATGACGACGCGGCCACGCTCCAGGCCGCCGATGTCGTCCTCATGGCCGGGGCGCCGGATGCCGAGACGCTCCGGCTCTTTGGCCGGCAGGCCGCGTACGCGGTGGCCGTCATCCGGCAGAACGTCGGTATCTCGCTCGTCACGAAGCTCGTGTTCCTGGTCTCCGCGCTCCTCGGCTCGGCGCCGTTGTGGCTGGCCGTCGTGGCCGACACCGGGGCCACGGTGGCGGTGACGCTGAACGGCCTGCGGCTCCTGCGCCTGCGCCGATAGCCGGCGTGACAACTTCAGACACAGCCGCGCGGACGTTCGCGGCTACACTGCCGCCTCATCCGCTGCATGCCGCGTCCGCCGTCCGCCGTTCGTGCCGTGCTCGCCGTCGTGGCCGCTGTCGCGTGGGCGGGTGGCGCATGGGCGCAGACGCCGGCCGCCCCGGTCGACGGTCCGCCGGCGCCGGACTTGCCGGTGACCGTGGCGCGCGACGAGGCCGGGCGTGTCACCGTGCGCGCGGTGCGCCTCGAGGCGCCGCTCACCTTCGACGGCCGCCTCGACGACGACGTCTACCGGCGCGTCCAGCCGATGAGCGAGTTCATCCAGCAGGAGCCGCGCGAGGGCGCCCCGGCCACCGAGAAGACGGACGTGTGGGTGTTCTTCGACGAGTCCACGCTCTACATCAGCGCGCACTGCTGGGACACGCACCCGGAGCTCGAGGTGGTCAACGAGCGGCGCCGCGATCACCAGAACATCTACCAGAACGAGAACTTCATCGCCGTCATCGACACCTACCACGACAAGCGCAACTCGTTCCTCTTCGAGACCAATCCGCTCGGCGCCCTGCGCGACGGCTACATCACCGACGAACGCGTGCACAACGTGGACTGGAGCACGGTGTGGGACGTGCGCGCCCGCCGCGACGACACCGGCTGGACGTTCGAGATGGCCATCCCCTTCAAGTCACTGCGCTACCAGGGCGGCGGCGAACAGATCTGGGGCATCAATTTCCTGCGCGTCGTGCGCTGGAAGAACGAACTGTCGCACCTCACGCGCGTACCGGCGGCATGGGCGCAGCGTGGCGTCTACAAGGCGTCGTCGTTCGCCACGATGGTGGGCGTGAATCCTGGCGCCGCCTCGCGCACGCTCGAACTCAAGCCCTACGTGACCGGCGCCGTGCGCACCGACAACGTCGGCACGCCGCGCCGCAGCAACGAGCCGGGCGGCGACGTCGGCGGTGACCTGAAGGTCGGGCTCACGAAGAGCCTCACCGCCGACTTTTCGTACAACACCGACTTCGCGCAGGTCGAAGACGACGAGCAGCAGGTGAACCTGACCCGCTTCAGCGTCTTCTTTCCCGAGAAGCGTGAGTTCTTCCTCGAAGGGCAGGGCATCTTCCAGTTCGGCGGCGTCTCGACGCGCGTGAGCCCAGGCGCCCTCACCGGCGGCAACCAGGGCCCGGGCGACACCCCGGTTGTCTTCTTCAGTCGCCGCATCGGGCTGAACGGCAACCGCCCCGTGCCCATCCTCGCGGGCGGCCGCGTCACCGGCCGCGCCGGCGCGTATTCGATCGGCGCGATCAACATCCAGACCGGCGAATCCGAGGACGGCGTCTCGCGAACGACGAACTTCTCGGTCCTCCGCGTACGGCGCGACGTGCTGAAGCGGGGCAGTGTGGGCGTACTGGCAACGAGCCGCGACGTCTCGGCGGTGCGCGGCGGGTCGAGTCAGGTCATCGGCGTGGACGCGGGCCTCGCGTTCCGCAATTCATGGACGATGGACGGCGCCTACGTGCGCAGCCTGTCGTCGCGTGGCCAGGGTGAGGGCACGAGCTACTGGAGCCGCGTCGACTTCGCCGTGGATCGCTACGGCGTGCAGTATGAACACCTGTTCGTCGGCCCGGGCTTCACGCCCGAGGTGGGTTTCCTGCGCCGGCTGGACCTCCGCCGCAACTTCGGCCAGGTACGCTTCAGTCCGCGCCTCCGGCGCACGCGGCTGCGTCAGGTGCACAACGAGGTCAGCCTCGACTACGTCACCAACCCGGTGGGCGATCTCGAGACCCGCGTTCTGGAAGTGAGCTCGCGCGGCGACTTCCGCGGCGGCGACAACTTCGAGGTGAAATACCTGCGCGACTTCGAGCGGCTCGTGCGGCCGTTCCAGGTGGCGACGGGAGTCACGATTCCCGTCGGTGGCTACACCTTCCAGGAAGTGCAGAGTTCGTTCAACTTCGGGCCGCAGCGCAGGATCGCCGGCCGCGTCGGCCTGACACGCGGGCAGTTCTTCGATGGCGATCGCACCGAGGTCAGCTACAGCGGCCGCGTCGAGGCGAGCGGCTCGCTGATGTTCGAGCCGGCGGTCTCCGTGAACTGGGTGGACCTGCCGTACGGCACCTTCCGCAACATCGTGGCGCGCACGCGCACCACCTTCACGCTGTCGCCCCGCTCGTTCGTGGGCGCGCTCCTGCAGTACGCGTCGGCCACGCACACCGTGTCGGCCAACGTGCGGTTCCGCTGGGAGTACCAGCCGGGTTCGGACCTGTTCGTGGTCTACAGCGAAGGGCGCGACACCGATCCGCGCGGGCTGCCCGGGCTGCAGAACCGCGGCATCGTCGTGAAGTTCACGCGCCTCTTCCGCTTCTGACGCGCGCGGCCGCCGGCCGGTCAGTGCGCGATGTAGTGCTCGAGCTGCTCGATGACGAAGCGCTGCTCGTCGATCTGCGCCTTGACGAGATCCCCGATCGACACCAGGCCGACGACCTCGCCGCCGGCAACCACCGGCAGGTGGCGCACGCGGTGGTCGGTCATGAGCAGCAGACAGGTGTCGATCTCGAAATCGAGTGGCACCGTGACGACGTCGCGGGTCATGACGTCAGCCACCGGCATCGTTTGCGACGAGCGGCCGTGCAGGATCACCTTGCGTGCGTAGTCACGCTCCGAGAACATGCCGGAGAGACGGTCGCCGTCGAGCACGAGCAGCGCGCCGATGTTGTGCCTGGCCATCAGCACGAGCGCGTCGTAGACCGTGGTGTCGGGGCGGACGGAGTGGACGGGACCGGACTTCGCGTGCAGAACCTGCTGGACGGTCTTCATGGGCATTTCCAGGGCTGACGACGGTGGCGGACGCCTAGACACCGAGTATGCGCCTTGCATGGGGAGAGTCAAGCACGCTCGGTACATGGCTGAGGCGGCGCCGGATGTCCGGCGCCGCCTCCCGTCGTCACGCCACCGCGGCGTCTATTCGCCCTGCGGCCGTGGCTTGCGCGCACCGCGCTGGCCGCGCCGCGCCTCGAACCGCTCGCGCCGCTCGCCGGCGCGTTCGATCCGCTGGGCCTGCAGCGTCTTCGCCTTCGTCTGCTGCTCGGGCGTGAGCAGGGCCCACACCTCGCTGTGGACCTTGGCGCGGAGCACGGCGCCGTCGGCATCGATGACCGCGAGATCCGCGGCCTTCTGGCGCACGGTGGCTTCGTCGAACGTGCCGGCCGTCACCGCGTCGTTGAGCGCCTTGTGCGCGGCGACGAGCTTGTCGCGCTGGGCGTCGAAGGTCGCCTTGTGGGCGTCCATCGTCGCCTTCACTTGCTCACGCTGCGCGTCAGTCAGGTCGAGCCCGCGCAGGCCGGACACGATGCCGCCCGGGCGTCCGGGGCCGCCAGGCCCGCCGCGCCGGCCCATCATCCCGCCCGGACCGCCCGGCCCCTGTTCCCGCGCGGCCACCACCGCGGCGCCCGTGCCCGCGAGGAGCGCCACGCCCAGAATCGCGCCAACTGCCACTGTCCATCTCTTCGTCATCGGATGCCCTCCAGCGTTCCTGTCTCAATAGACGGGACGCGCGTGGCGCGGCGGCGGCGCGCGCGTGACAAAAGTATGGCAGAGGCGACTTGCCGCCGGAATCCCGCGCCGCTGCCCGTAAGATCGTCGGCAGCGCGCCTGCCGGCGCCGGTGCCATGGCCCACGTTCTCGTCGTCGAAGACGACGCCCACATCCGCGACCTCATCGCCCTGCACCTCGGCCTTGAGGGGCTGGAGTGCACGCTCGTCGGCGACGGCCGCGAGGCGCTCGGCCGCCTCGAGACGGCGCGCGTCGACCTGGTGGTGCTCGACCTGATGCTGCCCGGCGTGGATGGCCTCACGGTGTGCAAGGCCATGCGGCGCACCGGCGCCAACACCGACACGCCGGTGCTGATGCTGACGGCACGCGGCGAAGAGTCGGACAAGGTGCTCGGTCTCGAGACCGGCGCCGACGACTACCTGGCCAAACCCTTCGGCATCCGCGAGTTCGTCGCCCGCGTGCGGGCGCTGCTGCGCCGGCCGCGCGGGCTCGCCACACCCGGCGGCGAGGCGGGGAAGACCGTGACGGTGCACGGCATCGAGATCGACCCGGCGCGCCGGCGCGTGCGCGCCGGCGGGCAGGACGTCGAGCTGACCACGCAGGAATTCAAGCTGCTGCATCTGCTGGCGACACACCCCGGTATCGTCTTCAGCCGCGAGGCGCTGCTCGCGAAGGTGTGGCCCGATCAGACCTTCGTCACGCCGCGCAGCGTCGACACGCTCGTGAAGCGGCTGCGCAAGCGCGTCGAAGCGGATACGGAGGCGCCTGTCCTCATCCTCACGGTGTGGGGCGCGGGCTACAAGTTCGCCGATGTCTGAGTCGAGCCCGCCCGGACCGCGCCGCTGGTACCGCAGCCTCTACTGGCGTATCGCGATCGGCTTCATCGCCTTTCTCGCGGCGATGCTGGTGGCGCAGGGCGGCCTCTTCCTGTGGCTCTCGACGCAGCGCGAAGAGGCGCTGCCGTCGCGGCTGGTCGGCGATCTGGCCGCGCTCGTGGCCGAAGAGCTCGGCGACGCGGCCGAGCGCGGCACCGCCGTGGACCTGGCGCCGCTCGCCGACGAACGGTTCCGCGATCTGGCACGTCCGGCGGCGCTCGTGCTCGCCGATGGGCGAGTCGTGGCCGGCGACGTCCTGCCGCCGCCGCCCTTAGTGGACGAAGTGCGCGCGCAGCTGGCCGCCGGGGACGCGGCGTGGCCGGCACGCCGCCTGCCGAACGCCCGGCGGCGCGAGCTGCGTCGGCAGGGGCAAGACGGCGACGGGCGCGGGGCGCGGACCCAGGGCCGTCAGGGACGGCGTCCACCCGGTCCGCCGTGGGCGGTGGCGCCGGTGCGCGTGGACGGCCGCGTGCTGGCTGCCGTCATGATCGCGCGTGGACGTCCGCCCGGTGCCGTGGCGCGCGAGCTGGCGCCGTGGCTCGCCGTGGGCCTGGCCGTGCTGCTCGCCGGCGGCACAGCCATCGCGTCGCTGGCGGTCTTCCGCCCGGCGCAGGCGCGGCTCAGCGACCTCGAGCAGGCGGCGCGGCGCTTCGGCGCCGGCGACCTCACCGCGCGGGCGTTCGAGCGTGGCGGCGACGAAGTGGCGGCGGTGGCCCGCGCCTTCAACCGCATGGCCGACGATGCGGCAGCCCGCGAGGCCGCGCTCGTCGAGGCGGACCGCTCCCGGCGCCAGCTTCTGGCTGACGTCACCCACGAACTACGCACACCCCTCACGGCGATTCGTGGCTATGCCGAGACGCTCACGCTGCCGGCCTTCGCGCCGCCGAGCGCCGAAGGCCAGCGTTTCGTGCACATCGTGGACGTCGAGGCGCAGCGTCTCGAGCGGCTCGTGAACGACCTGCTCGACCTGGCGCGCGTCGACGCCGGCGGCGCCACGTTCGAACGGGCGCCGGTGCTGGTGGCGGCACTCTTCACGCGCGTCGTCGAGCGGCACGGACCCACGGCGACGGCCGCGGCCATCGCCCTCGAGACGTCCATCGCCGACGGACTCGACACCGTGCCCGGCGATGCGCGCCGGCTCGAGCAGGTGGTGCAGAATCTCACGGCCAACGCCCTTCGCCACACGCCGTCCGGGGGGCGCGTGACGTGGCAGGCGTTCGGCGACGGCGGCGACGTCGTGCTGCGGGTGACCGACACCGGCGAAGGCATCGGCCCGGAACATCTGCCGCACGTCTTCGACCGCTTCTATAAGGCCGATCCGGCGCGCGCTGACGGCACCGGCACGGGCCTCGGCCTCTCGATCGTGAAGGCGATCGTGGAACGGCACGGCGGCCGCGTGAGCGTCACGAGCACCCGCGGGGCCGGCACCACCTTCGACGTGTGCCTGCCGCGCTAGCCGGCCGGCGGCGGTGACGCGCTCCAGCAGCGGACTCGCCTGCAGGAGCCGCAGGCCGTCGTGGGCGGGTCGCTCGCCGGCACCGGCATCCGTGGATGCCGGCTGACACATGCCTTGACTTGCCCGGACGCCCTGCCGACAATCCACCCGGGGTGTCGATGTCCCCCTCGGTGAAGGAGCAGACGATGACGCGCACGATCGCGATCGCGTGGATGCTGGTGGCGGCGCTCGCCGCGTCGGCCGCCGCGCAGCCCGCCGCCACGCTGGCGGAACGCACCAAAGGGCTGACCCGCCTCGACGGCTTCGTGCCGCTCTACTGGGACGCCGCGCGCGGCCGCGTGCTGGCCGAAGTGCCGGTGTTCGACAGCGACGTGCTCTATTACGTGTCGGCCGCCTCGGGCGCCGGATCGGTGGAGCTGCCCTTCGACCGCGGCATCCTCGGCACCGAAGTGATCCACTTCCAGCGCTCCGGGCCGCGCGTGCTGGTCGTGGCGCAGAACCAGCGCTACCGCGCCGTGGGCGGCACACCGGCGCAGGCCGAGAACGTGCGCGACTCGTTTGCCACGTCGGTGCTGGCCGCACTGCCGGTCGAAGCCGACGAGAACGGCCGCGTGCTCGTGGACGCCTCGCCGCTCTTCCTGCGCGATGCGGCGGACGTCGAGGGGCGCATGCGCCGTGTGAACCAGGGCACCTTCCGCTTCGACGCCGGCCGGAGCGCGTTCTACCCGGCGCGCATCAAGAGCTTCCCGCTGAACGCCGAGATCGAGACCGTGGTCACCTTCGTGGCCGACAATCCCGGCCTGCTCGTGAACAACATCACGCCCGATGGGCGCTTCTTCACGCTGCGCATCCATCACTCGTTCCTGAAGGCGCCCCAGGGCTACACGCCGCGCGTCGCCGACCCGCGCATCGGTGTGAGCACGATCACCTTCCGCGACTTCACGAAGCCGTTCGATCAGGACACGGAGGTGCAGTGGATTACGCGCTGGCGCCTCGAGAAGAAGGATCCGGCGGCGGCGATGAGCGAGCCGAAGACGCCGATCGTGTTCTATCTCGACCCCGGCATCCCCGAGCCCACGCGCACGGCGATGCGCAATGGCGCCTTGTGGTGGAACAAGGCCTACGAAGCCGCCGGATTCCGCAACGCGGTGCAGGTGAAGGACCCGACGCCCGACATGGATCCGATGGACATCCGCTACGCGTGGATTCTCTGGATCAATCGCGACGAGCGCGGCTTCTCGAGCGGCGGCACGTTCCGCGACCCGCGCACGGGCGAGATCCTGGGCTCGAAGACGCGCATGGACTCGCACCGCATCCGCACCATCGGCAACTACTTCGAGGCCTACACGCCCACGACCGGTGGTGCCGCCGACGACGCGGCGCTCTTTGCCGGCGATCCGGCACTCGTGGAAGCGTTGGCGGAAGGCCAGCCCACCGAAGGGATGCCGGCGGCGGAACGTGACCTCGTGCTGCTGCGGCAGACCCTCCTGACCGCGCACGAACTCGGCCACGTGATGGGCTTTCAGCACAACTTCTCGGCAAGCCTCGACAACTACGCGTCGGTGATGGAATACCCGACGCCGCGCGTCAAGGTCACGAACGGACGGCTCGACCTGAGCGACGCCTTCCAGCGCGCCATCGGCCCCTACGACGAGATGATGGCGAAGTACGCCTACAGCGTGTTCCCGGCCGGGCAGGAGCAGGCGGGTCTCGAAGGCGTTATCCGCGAGATGCGCGCCAGGGGGCTGCACTACGTGCCAGAGACCGACCCGCGCTGGTCGTGGTACGACGATCGCGCCACGCCCGCCGAATACCTCAAGGAGACGATGGCGGCCCGTGCCATCATGCTCAGCAACTACGGTCCGAACATCCTGCGGCCTGGTGAGCCGGTGGGCGCACTGCGCGATGCCCGCCTGTGGATGACCTACCTGCACCACCGCTGGGCCATCGAATCGGGGCTGCGTTACGTGGGCGGCATGTTCCACACCTACAACGTGAAGGGCGATACAGGCGCCCCCACCGAGATCGTGCCCGCGGCCACCCAGCGCGAGGTGCTCGGCCTGCTGCTCTCGGCCATCGCGCCGGGGGCGCTCGAGATCCCCGAGCCGCTGCTCGTGCAGCTCACGCCGCACCCGGGCAGCAACCTCGAGGACCTGTCGAGCGACTACGCCTTCGATCACCTGCGCGCCGCCAGAATTCTGGCCGCGATGGTGCTTGGCGATCTGCTGCAGCCCGACAGGGCGGCGCGGCTGGTGGCTTTCGCGGACCGGCAAGCGAACGCGCTCACGCTGCCCGAAGTAGTGACGGAAGTGCTGAAGGCCACCTGGGGGCCGCACGGCACCGAGTCGCCGCGGCACGTCTCCATTCGCCGTGTCACCGAACGGACCGCGCTCGACGCGCTGATGATGCTCGGCGCGCACGCCGACACGACGCCCGAAGTGCGGGCCTACGTGCTGCAGCAGGTGCGTGCGCTGGGCCAGAGCCTGGCCTCGCGCAAGGACGCCGACCCGATGGGCGAGGCGCACCTGCGGCAGGCCGAGGCCGACATCACGCGGTTCCTGCAGAATCCGGCGGCGAACGCGCCGAAGTTCGTCGCGCCGGGCTGGGGTGCGCGGCCACGCTCGCGCTACCCGCTGAGCCCGGGGCCGCCCCTGGGCGGTGGTGGGAACTAGCGCCTAGTCTTCGTCGATCCGGAGGCGCTGGCGCTTCAGATAGAGGCCCTTGCGCGAGAGTCCGAGCGCGCGGGCCGCATCTTCCACGTTGCCGTGGATACGCAGCGCATCCTGGATGAACGCGCGCTCGACGTGTTCGACCGCGGCGTTGAGCGGCTGATCGCGGCGCACGAGCAGTTCGGTCGGCGCTGGCGGGCGCTGGCCCACCGGCACCGTGCGTCGTGACGCGGCCAGGCGCGGCGAGAGATGTTCGGGCATCAGCACGGCGCCCGACTCGGCGAGCGCGACCGCGCGCCGCACTTCGTTGGCGAGCTCGCGCACGTTGCCCGGCCAGTCGTACAGCAGCAGGAACTCGGCGGCCGTCTCGCCGATCCGGATGCCCGTCTTGCTGCCTTCCTTCATGCTGCGCTCGAGGAAGTGATCGAGCAGCAGCGGGATCTCTTCGCGGCGTTCGCGCAGCGGCGGAATCGTCAGCTTCACGACGTTCAGTCGGTAGTAGAGATCGTCGCGGAACTTCCCCTGCGCCACCATCTTGTCGAGATTGGCGTTGGTGGCGGCCACGATGCGCACGTCCACGTTGACCGGCGCCGACTCGCCGAGCGGATGCACGTCGCTCGATTCGAGAAAGCGCAGCAGCTTCGGCTGCACGTCCATGCCGATTTCGCCGATCTCGTCGAGGAACAGCGTGCCACCGGCGGCGCCACGAATGACGCCGGGGAAGTTGTCGAGCGCGCCGGTGAAGGCGCCACGCTTGTAGCCGAAGAGCTGGCTGTCGAGCATCTCGCGCGGCACGGCCGTGCAGTTGAAGGGGATGAACGGCTTCTTCGCACGCGGCGAGCAGTTATGGATGGCGCGGGCCAGCAGCTCCTTGCCGGTACCGGTCTCACCCGTGACGAGCACGGTGATGTGGCTGGCGGCGACGCGGCGTGTGACCCGCAGCAGTTCGAGCATCGATTCGGCGACGCACACCAGCCCGAGCTGCTGCTCCGGCAGGGGCTCGGGCCAGATGGCCGACTTCTCGCTTTCCGCCAATGCCGCGCGATGCAGCGTGAGCCCGTTGAGCACGAGACGCTGCAGGGCGATGAGCGTGGTGCGCGCCGACTGCTGGTTGCGCGGACGCACGACCACCGAGATCTCCCGGTCGCGCTCAGGGCCGAGAGCGAATGTGACGCAATCGTCTGGTGGGTGGCGCAGGCCCAGGTCCGGCGCCTCGCTGCCGGCCCAGCCGAGGGTCTCGACGCTGTCGGCACCACGCGCGAACATCACGGCTGAGTCTGCGGCACCGCTTGCGGCGGCCAGAGAGAGCAGCTCGTAGGCGGCCAGCGAAGGGCGGGACGTGAGGTCCACCATGGCGGCCGAGGCGCGCACGGCGCTGGCGACCGACTCCGGCATCGTTGTCGGCGTGGCATCCGACGGCTCGTCCACGCGTCCGAACGACGCCGGCGGCTTCTGATAGAACGTGGTGATGTGCGGGACGGTGGCCTCTGGCGAGCCTGCCGTAGCGCGAGTTGCGCGCAACGTGGCGGCGGCGTGGAGTGCTTCGCCTCGCCCGACGACTAAGCTGATTCCGCCAAAGATCCTAGCGGAGCGATGGAGCTGATCAAAGGCCGCAGCGGAGTTATCTGTTGACAGCCTTCCGCAGGCTCGCTGGACGGTGGCTACGAACTCAGGCTGATTGCCCAGTGGCCCCAGCGATGCCGCCGAGATAAGGTGTGGCGCTTCGTGCACGCGGTTTGACAGCACAACTGCTTCTGCTGTGGCGAGCCTCAGCCTTGTAAGGAAGTCTCGGTCGGAATTCGGTGCCGCGGCCTTGACACAGTCCATACCGAGATCCGCAGCTGGATCGAAACGGCCCTGGCTGATCAGGTACGCGATTCTGGTTAGCTGGTACCACCGCGACGAGACCGAGCTTCGAGTCGAGGCATGGGGAGCGAACTCTTCGTCGATTCTGCTCGCGCCCTCAGAATCGCCTATAGCGACATGCATGAGGAGTTCCGAGGACGCGCGGTCGAGACTTGAGCTAATCGACGCTGGTCCCAGACCCTTGAGGGCGGCAAGCGACGCGCGCGCGCCGTCGAACTGTGCCATTGCGGCTTGACTATGAAACGCGTTCAGTGTCAGGCCTCGAAGAATTGCAAATGCGCCGCAGGACTTTGCGATGGATGCACCCCTGATGGCGAACTTCAGTGCGGAGGAAACATCGCCGAGGAGCCCGTGCGCGGCACTCCGAGCTAGGTCCAGGTGGGCTGATGCCACGGCATCGCCAAGCGCTTGTGCATGCAACTCTGCGAGTTCGAGCTCTCTGAGAGCCCTGAGCCCACGACCGCTCTTCAGTTCAGCTTCCGCAAGGATGCGATGCATCGCGCCTAGTGACGAGTGGGTGCCCGCGCGTTGAGCGGCCCGGCGGTAGGTGCTGAGCTCGCCAACGGCTGCCTCAAGGCTTACGTAACGAAGTAGCGACTCGAGATGCTGGCCCAATGCGTAAGCGGCCAGAGAGGGGTCACCGGAGTCGTTGGCGAGCTCTCTCGCGCGCAGAAACTGCTGCTGGCCCTGCGACGAGTCGCCTGAGTACAGCTGAATCCGAGCGCTGACAACGAGAGCCCGCGCAATCAGATGCGGAGGCTGTCCTCGTCGAATGACGTCTTGTGCCAGGCGCAGCGCAACATCACGGTTCGCGGCGATGGTCTCAAGTTCGCTCTGGACGGTGATGTCCTCGGCCGTGGGGGCCGGCAGTCGCCTGAGATAATCGAGCGCTTCGCTAACGAGTCCGGCCGCAGTGAGCCGAGCAATCGGGGGGCGCACTAGTGAACCACATCAACCCCTGCGCGGGGCTGTTCGGGCGTGCTGGACTCAAGCATGCGCCTCACGCGGTCTTGAAGCTCTAGCGAATTGTTGATTCTGGACCAGCTTACGACTATCGAGTGCATGGGGCGTGTCGACATGGCGAGAGTGATGTCTGCAACGAGTCGTTCACAGCGGGTGCCGTCATAAGCGCAGACCAGCAACTGAGTATTGGTGATACGAAGTATGCATCGCTGCGCTGCATGATGCGGCGAAAGCCGTGCGCACACCTCTGCGAGGGACGACCGCATGTCGACTGGTCGGGTAACGTCGGATGATACGGGAGAGACCGAGACCGCAAGCACCGCCGCTTGTGTGCTGCCGTCGGATGCTAGTCGGTCATGAGCCAGTAGTGCGTCGACAGCCGTCAGTGCGGCCGCACGCACAGCGGGTGACATGCAATCGATTGAAGCGGAAGGGCGCTGCAATGCGTCGGAGACTGCAGAGGATATCGTAGGCAGCAGTGATTCAAGGGCGCGGCGTTGAGCGACAGTGATCTCTTGATCGGCTCTGCCGTAGAGTGACAACACGCCGAGCAGTGAGTCGCCGCTGCATAGCGGAAGACTAGAGCCCAGAGCTAGGTTCACGCCCGATGCGGCAGCCGAAAAATCCAAGGCGGCATCGGTGTTCCACACCGCGGTGCGATGGGCCGCAACCCAGCCCGTCATTCGTTCGGCAATCGGAACCCGCGAACCCGCGAGTGCACGGCCGCCCGTGCCTTCAACGTAAATCGACACAGCGTCACTGGTGGAGTCGTCGATCGTGTAGGTCGCGAGGGTGTCAAATGACGCTATCGCCCGAATGCTGCTGACGATGTGACGGCAAACCGTGTTGATCGAGGGCCCCTCCGGGAACGGTGCGAGGTTCGCGAGGAGTCGCAAAGATTCGACTGGTGCGGCCTGCAATGCCGGTGTTTCGATTGGCGACGGCGCTGCGTGAGGTGTGTCGGGATGGTTCGCGAGGATTACCGCAGGGAGATCCTGCAACTCGGCCTCGACCCTGAGTCGCGCGTGGTCTCGAACGAATGCGTCGACTATCAGCGGGTCATACATCTTTCCGCGGCGCTGCGCGAGGATGTCAAGGGCCTGCTCCGCGGTCATCGCCGAGCGATAGGGGCGATCTGACGTGAGCGCATCGTAGCAGTCGACCACAGAAAGTATGCGCGCTCCAATCGGAATGTCTGAGCCCTTGACCCCATCTGGATATCCAGTGCCATCCCAGTTCTCGTGGTGGTGTCGGACTATCGGCACGACAGGGTAGGGGAAGTGAATCGAAGACAGGAGATCCGCGCCGACCGCGGCATGAGTCTGCATTACGGCGAATTCTCGGGCCGTAAGCTTGCCAGGCTTGTTCAGAATGAACTCCGGTATCGCCAGTTTCCCCATGTCATGCAGGAGGGCGGCCGCTTCGATGGCGCGGATCTGGCGCTCGTCGGACACTCCAAGGGCGCGGGCCAGGGCAACAGCGTAACGCTGGACGCGTCGAATGTGGCCGTGCGTGACTTGGTCTTTCGCGTCGATCGCCATGGCGAGCGTCTCGATCGTTGAAAGGTAGAGCGAGTTCACCTCGCTCAAGTGCTTGTTGGCGTCGTCAAGACGGCCGAGAGTGGTGCGCACTGCAAGGAACGAGACGACCACGAGTGGGAGTAGCACGCCAGCGAGTGCGACATCGACCGTGTTGGTGAACACGACCAAGATTGCGGCGATCGCAGCGCTTGCGAGATAGCTGGCGGAGAGCCACAAGAACTGGCGTCTCCAAACGAAGAATGCGGACACTCCCCGTTCGACCGAAACGGCAAGTGCTACCAGGCCGCTATTGAAGACGAATACGCAAAGTGCAAATAGGTACAGCGGTCCAACGAATGAGCCAAGCGCACCGTACTGCGGCGCTCTGATGTCAAGACCTGCGAGGTTGAAGTACAGGTAGGCTGACGGTAGAACGGTGATCGCTAGCGCGCCGACGTTGAATAGAATCCGATGCGGTGTCCTGAGCCGCGGCGGGAGCCGCAGGGACATCACCAACGCATCGACCGCTGCTGTCAGCGTGCCAGGAGCCGGGCCGAACAGCAGCGTTGCGAGAAAGACGATCGGCTCTGAGACGGATATTCTGACTACAACGCCAGGAACCTTCACGGCATAGGTTCCCGTCAGAGCCGTTACTGCCGTCAGCAGCAACCACGCCCACCCAGGAGGGTGGAAAGAGACGTCGGCGACGGCGACAGCAAGAATCGCCACGCCGCCAACTTGGACCGTGCGAATGTAGGCGGAGCCGAGGGTCGTTCTAGTCGTCTGTTGCACGGCAGCGCCTGTTGCGGTCTCGGTTTACTCGCCCCAGATGATCAGCGGCTTCATATGTGCCTCGGTTGAGATGATTCCGAACGATAGAGGGTTTACAGAATGGCGCGGTGCTAGTCACCCCAGATGAGGGTATCGCCCCAGATGAGGGTATCGCCCCAGATGAGGGTATCGCCCCAGATGAGGGTATCGCCCCAGATGAGGGTGTCGCCCCAGATCAGGGTGTCGCCCCAGATGAGGGTGTCGCCCCAGATCAGGGTGTCGCCCCAGATGAGTGTGTCACCCCAGATGAGGGTGTCGCCCCAGATGAGGGTGTCACCCCAGATGAGGGTGTCACCCCAGATGAGGGTCTCACCCCAGATGAGGGTCTCACCCCAGATCAGCGTCTGACCCTTCGCCGCGCTGTTCTTCAGCACTTCTGCCTTCGCCGTCACCCCCCAGCTCGCCGGGAACAGTTCCGCGGTCGTCCGCGTCGGCAGCACCTGGCCATCCTGCAGCGCGTTCAGCAGGTTCAGTTCACCCGCGCCCGCGCCGGTCAGGCCCGCCTCGGGCATGAAGTCCGCCGAGGCCTGCAGCGCGAGTCGCACTCCGAGAGGCGTCAAGCGGGGGTTGGCGTCAATCAGGAGGGCCACCGCACCGCTCACGACCGCTGCCGCCTGGCTGGTGCCGCTGAGCGTCATGTAGGCCGCCCTGCCCGTGCCGCGCATGCGGTCGGGGCGGGTCAGCGCCAGGGTGGAGCCTTCGACGCCGGCCGAGGCGATGAGGCTGCCGGGCGCCGCGATGTCGGGCTTCACGAGTGAGTCGAACTGCGTGGGACCGCGCGAACTCCAGGGCGCCAGCGTGTCGTCGCCGCGGTCGGCCGTGCCGTTGGCACGCACCGCGCCCACCGTGATGACGTAGGGCGAGTTGCCGGGGGAGGTCACGCTGCCGAGCACGGTCTTGCCGTCGGCCGTTTCGCCGCGGTTGCCGGCCGAAGCCACCACCACGATGCCCGCCTTCACGGCGCGCTCCACGGCCTGCCCGAGTGGGTCGTCCTTGTAGGACTGCGTCACGGCGGTGCCGAGCGACATGTTGATGACGCGGATGTTGAAGCGGCCGCGGTTCTCGATGGCCCAGTCCAGCGCCTCGATGACGTCGGCCACCTGACCGGAGCCGTCGTTGCCGAGCACGCGGAGGTTGATGAGGTGAGCGCCCGGCGCCATACCCGCGGCGCCTTCGCGCCTTTTCGCACCGATGGCGTTGCCCGCGACGATGCCGGCGATGTGCGTGCCGTGGCCGTAGCTGTCACGGCCGCGGCCGCGGCCATCGCGCGTGAAATCCACGTTCGCCACCACCTTGCCGGCCAGCGAGCGGTGGGCCGCGATGCCCGAGTCGATGATGGCCACACCCACGCCCGCGCCGTTCACCTTGCCGAGGCTCGAGACCAGGCCGTTCAGCGCCGCATCGGCGCCGGTCGTGGCCGTCGTGAGCGCCATGTGCGAGGTGACCACCGCGTTGGCGGCCACCCTTTTCACTTCGCGGTCGGCCGCGAGCGCGTCGAGTTGGCCAGCGGGCACTTCGAGCACCGCGCCACGACGGAGCCGCTTCTTGAGCAGCAGCGGGTGGCGCGAAAGCACGCGGCTGATCGTCGCATCGTCGCCGTCGACGATCACTTCGACGGTGCTGCGATTGCCCTTGCGAATCTCGTCTGCGAGGTCCGCTGACATCCGAGCGCGGCGGCCGGGTCCGGCGAGGGCCGGGGAGGCCATCGCGACGGCGACGAGGACGGCGAGAATGCGACTGGTCATGGAAGTGTGTCCTAATCCGGGGGGACTCTGTGCCTTATGCAAACGCTTCGGTCAGGGGGCGATTAGTGCTTGGGCAGGCCGAGCAGCGACTCGACCATGACGCGCTGGGAGCCGCCGCGCGTGCGCACGGTCTGCAGCACGCCTTCGCTGATGCGGTAGTAGACCGTCCGGCGCGACACGCCGAGGATTTCCGAGGCCCGCTCGATGGTCACGCTGCGTCCCAGCTGGGGAAGGGCCGGGAAACTGGTCAGGTTCTGGGTGGTTTCCATAGCGAACTCCGCCGATAAGGGAGGCAGGGTTGGTGCCAGCGCCCGAAGCGTCCATGAAGGATGGTTGTAAGTAATTGCAGTAAAAGGACTTGGTGGTCTAGGATGCGCCTGGGCGCGGCTGCGGTGGCCCGAGGGAGCTGGTGGACAAGCTGTTGGCTCTCTTTGCACGGAAGTCCCAACGGCTCGGGAAACCGTGCAGCCCGTGCAAAAAAAGGCCGAAAAACATTCAGCGAGGCGATCGGCTAAGTTCTTGACCGGTCGGCCAACAAGTGAACCGACATTCGCGATTCCCCCTCATCGCCATCCTCGTGGTGGGCGTGTTCGGCTACTTCTGGTGGGGCAGCCGCAGCGTGGCGCCCACGCCGGACGCACGGCCTCCGATCGAACTGCCGCAGCGCGGCGGTGTGCTCGCCGCCTCACTGCGCAGCGAGCCGCGCTCCTTCAACCGGCTGGTCTCGCGTGACTATCCCGCGCTGGTCTTCGCGCTGCTGACGCAGGCCCGCCTCGTGCGCGTGAACATGGCCACGCATGAGCTGGAGCCGTGGCTGGCGGAGTCGTGGACGTCGTCGCCCGACGGCCTCGTCCACACGCTCACTCTGCGCGAGGGCCTGCAGTGGTCCGACGGCGCCCCGTTCTCGTCGGCCGACGTCGCCTTCACGTTCGCGGCGGTGTTCGATCCGGCGGTGAAGAGCGTGCTGGCGAGCAGTCTCGAGGTGGACGGCGATCCGCTCACGGCGACCACGCCCGATGCGCGCACCGTGGTCGTCACATTTCCGCATCCGTTCGGACCCGGCATCCGCCTGCTCGACAACCTGACCATCCTGCCGAAGCACAAGCTCGAAGCGGCGCTCGCGGGCGGCACGCTGGCGGATGCCTGGGGTACCACCACGCCCCCCGCGGACATCGTCGGCATGGGCCCGTTCGTGCTCAGTCAGTACGAGCCGGGGCAGCGGCTCACGTTCGCCCGCAACCCCCACTACTGGCGGAAGGACGAGCGGGGCATCGGCCTGCCGTACCTCGACGGCCTGGTGCTGCGCATCGTGCCCGACCAGAACGCCGAGCTCCTCGGTCTGCAGTCGGGTGATCTCGATCTCACGCAGCAGCAGCTCCGGCCCGACGACTACGGCACGGCGCGCGAGATGGAACGCACCGGCCGGCTGCGCATGGCCGAGGTGGGCGTGTCGCTCGATCCCGACGTGTTCTTCTTCAACCTGCGGCCGGCGATGTGGGCGAAGGATCCGCGCCGGGCGTGGATCTTCACGGACACGTTCCGCAAAGCGCTCAATCACGCCATCGACCGCGAGGCGTATGCCAACACGGTGTTCCTCGGCGCCGCCGTGCCGGTGCATGGCCCCGTTTCACCCGGCAACAAGACGTGGTTCTGGCCCGACCTGCCGCGCTACGCATTCGACCGCGAGAAGTCGTCGGCGCTGCTCGCCGAACTCGGCCTCGCCAATCGCGATGCGGATGCGTTCCTCGAAGACGCCGCCGGGAACGAAGCGCGCTTCACGCTCATCCACTACAAGGGCAACACCGCGATCGAGCGCGGGGCGCAGGTGCTGAAGGAAGGCTTCGAGCGCGTCGGCGTGGCGATGGATCTGGCGCCGCTCGAACCCGGCACGCTCATCGAGCGGATGCTGGCCGGCAACTTCGAGGCGATCTTCTTCAACTATGTCGCCACCGACCAGGATCCGGCCATGCAGCGCGACTTCTGGCTGAGCAGCGGCAGCGCGCACATCTGGAACATCTCGCAACAGACCCCCGCGACCGCGTGGGAGCGCGAGATGGATACGCTCGTGAGCCAGCAGGCGGCGGCCGTCGATCCCGCCGAACGTGTGCGCCTCTTCCGCGATGTGCAGCGCGTGTTCAGCGAACATCTGCCGGCGATGTACTTCGCGGCGCCGCGGCTGTTCGTGGCGGTCGGGCCGCGCGTCCGCAACGAGACGCCCGGCGTGACCCGCCCGCAACTGCTGTGGAGCGCCGACACGCTGGCGCTGGCCGCCGGGGCCGCGTCCACGAGTCGCTAGGCGATGTCGCTTGCGCGTTTCGCCGTGGGCCGCGTGGTGAGCGGGGCAATCTTCGCCCTGGTCGTCGCGTCGCTCACGCTGCTGCTCGCGCGCATGGTGCCCGGCGATCCGTCCATCGACGAACAACTGCAGCGCTCGCCGGAGGAGATCGCGGCGCTGCGCGCCGAACTCGGCCTCGACCAGCCGTTCCTCGGACAGTATGCGCGCTGGCTCGGTGGCCTCGCCCGCCTCGATCTCGGCCGTTCGTCGCTCTACCGCCGCCCGGTGACCGACCTCGTGAGCGAGCGTGCCGCCAACACGGCGATGCTCGCGCTGGCGGCACTGCTCGTGGCGACGGCCATCGGCCTGCCGCTCGGACGGCTGGCGGGCTCGACCCACGGGCTCGTCTCGCGCCTCGTGCGCGCGGCGTCGCTCGCGGTGCTGTCGGTGCCGCCGCTTCTGAGCGCGCTGCTGCTCGTGTTCATCGCCGCCCGCACGGGCTGGCTGCCGGCCGGCGGCATCACGTCGGGCGGTCTCACGGGCACTGCGTGGTTCGTCGACCTGCTGCGTCACCTGCCGGTGCCTGTGCTCGCGCTCGCCCTGCCGCTCGCCGCCACGCTCGAACGTCTGCAGGCGCGCGCCATGGCCGACACGATCGGGCGTCCGTTCGTAGCCGCGAGCCGCGCGCGTGGTCTCGATGTCGACGCCGCCGTGCGCGTGCATGCGTGGCCGGTCTCGCTCGCGCCGGTGCTCGGCAGCTACGGCGTGCTCGTGGGCGCGCTCTTCAGCGGCAGCTTCGTGGTGGAGATCGTGACCGCGTGGCCCGGGCTG
>JBIKUN010000060.1:0-24244 GCA_044347565.1 Vicinamibacterales bacterium
GATGACCTGCATGCGGTCGAGCACTGTCGCCGTCCCGACACCGGCCGCGGTGCCGACGAACGTGCCGACGATGCCGATGACGAGGCCCTGCAGCATGAAGATGCGACGGATGCTCGTGGCCGACGCGCCCATCGTCTTCAGGATGGCGATGTCGCGGCTCTTCTCCATCACGAGCAGCACGAGCGAGGCCACGATGTTGAGCGCGGCGACCATCACGATGAGGCCGATGGCAATCGAGATGGCGACTTTCTCGAGCCACAGGGCCGAGAAGAGCGAGCGGTTGAGATCCGCCCAGTCCTGCGCCAGATAGGTGCCGTCATCGAGCGACGACAGGCTGTCGGCCATGGCCGGCGCGGCGTAGATATCGCGCACACGCAGTTCGAGGTGATCGGGCTCGGTCTTCCCGGCCAGCCGGCCGGCGGTGGCGAGCGTGACGAAGCCGTAGGCCTGATCGAACTCGAACAGCCCCAGCGTGAAGATGCCGACGACCGTGAGCCGCCGCTGTCGCGGCATGACGCCCATCGGCGAGAGCGTGCCGCTCGGCGTGAGCACGGTGACCGCGTCGCCGATCTGCGCCCCGAGCTTTCCCGCCAACTCGTGGCCGATGAGGATGCCGGGCAGCCGCTCGTCGCCGCCGTCGTCGAGATCGGCGAACCGGCCGCGCGTGAGCGACCCCGCCACCTCGGTGACCCGCGGCTCAAGCGCCGGGTCGATGCCCTTGATCGTGATGAAGGCCTGCTGCCCGTCTTTGCTCACGAGCGCCTGCGCCATGAGCGCCGGAGCCACGCCGAGCACGTCGGGCACGGCGGCAAGGCGCGTGACATCCGCCTGATAATCGACGATGCCGCCGGTCCGGAACACGTAGATATGCGCCGAGGAGCCGAGCATGCGGTCGCGCACGCCCTGCTGCAGCCCCGTCATGAGCGCGAGCGCGATGATGAGAGCCATCACGCCCACCGTGACGCCCAGCATCGAGACGAGCGAGATGACCGAGATGAACGCCTGTTTCCTCTTCGCGAAGAGATAGCGCAGCGCGACGAAGAGTTCGTAGGGCACGGCGATCCTAGTCGCGCGGGCGCATCTGCGGAAACAGGATGACGTCGCGGATCGACGGGCTGTTCGAGAGCAGCATCACCAGCCGGTCGATGCCCACCCCTTGGCCGCCCGTCGGCGGCAGGCCGTACTCGAGCGCGCGCACGTAGTCTTCATCCATGGCGTGCGCTTCGTCGTCGCCCTTGGCGCGACCTTCGAGCTGCGTTTCGAACCGGCGGCGCTGCTCGTCGGGGTCATTGAGCTCGCTGAAGGCGTTGGCCACTTCGAAGCCCCCGATGTAGAGCTCGAAGCGTTCGACCGTCTCGGGGTCATCGGCGCACTGCTTCGAGAGCGGCGACACTTCCGTTGGGAAGTCGAAGACAAACGTCGGCTGGATGAGCGAGTCCTGCCACAGGCGCTCGAAGATCTCGGTCGCGATCTTGCCGGCACCGGCGCCGGCCGGCACCTCGAGATGCAGGGCCTGCGCCACCGCCGTGGCGCCGTCGAGCGTGCGCAGCTCGTCCACCGTCACCGCGCGGCCGAGCCGCCGCGACGCTTCCTCGGCGGCCGCGTGGCGCAACGACAGGCGCCGGAACGGCGCCGCGAACGAGATCGCGTGGTCACCGAACTGGCAGGTCGTGCCGCCGGTGACACGCGTGGCCACCGTGGACAGCAGCTCCTCGGTGAATGCCATGAGCGTCTGGTAGTCCACATAGGCCCAGTAGAACTCGAGCATCGTGAACTCGGGATTGTGCTGCGTCGAGATGCCTTCGTTGCGGAAGTTGCGGTTGATCTCGAAGACCCGCTCGATGCCGCCGACCACCAGACGCTTCAGGTACAGCTCCGGCGCGATGCGCAGATAGAGCTTCAGGTCGAGCGCGTTGTGGTGGGTGACGAACGGGCGCGCCAGGGCGCCGCCGGCGATCGGCTGCATCATCGGCGTCTCGACCTCGAGGAAGCCGCGGGCCGTGAAGAACTCGCGAATCGCCGTCACCGTATGGCTGCGCAGCTCGAACACGCGGCGCACATCCGGATTGACCGCCAGATCGAGGTACCGCTGACGGTAACGCGTCTCGACATCCTGCAGTCCGTGCCACTTCTCCGGCAGCGGCAGGAAACACTTGGCGAGGAAGGTCAGCGAGGCCGCCCAGATCGAGAGCTCGTTGGTCTTGGTGCGGAAGAGATGCCCGGACACGCCGACGATGTCGCCGAAGTCGAGCAGCTTCGAGAGCTGGAACTCGCGTTCGCTGAGCGCGTCCTGGCGGACGTAGACCTGCAGCCGGCAGCGGCCGTCCGACAGCACGAGAAAGCTCGCCTTGCCGAAGCTGCGGATGCTGATGACGCGGCCGGCGGCCACCGTCTCCACGCGCTGCGCCTCGAGGGTGCCGGCCGGCGTCCCGGTGTACGTGTCCACGAGCTGCCCCACCGTGTGGGTGGTCGCAAACTGGTGCGGATACGCTGAAAACCCGAGCGCCTCGATCGCCGCCAGATTCGCCCGGCGCTGGTCGGACTGCGCGTCTGCGTTGGACATCGCCTGCACTACTCCCCTGGCCGTGGCTGGCCCGCGTCCCGCGCGGGTCAGTCGATGATACGGCCTTCCTGTTTGAGCCGGTGGTACACGGCGTCGAGCACGCCGTTGACGAACTTCACGGCGGCATCGCCGCTGTAGGCGCGCGCCAGTTCCAGCGCTTCGCTCAGGACCACACGCGGCGGCGTCGCCGGCGCGCTCAGCCACTCGTGGATGGCCAGCCACATCACGAGCTTGTCGAGCACGGCGATCCGCTCGAGACGCCAGTTGAGCAGGTGCGGCTCGATGATCGCGTCCAGATCCTCACGCGCCTCCCAGCACCCGGCGGCGAGCCTGGCGGCGAACTCCCGCGACGGCGGGTCGAGTTCGACGCCCTCGGCATCGTCGGGCTGCTCCACGAGGCGCCACGCGTCGCCGAACGACACGTGGCCGATCATCACCTGATAGAGGACGCGCAGCGAGACTTCGCGCGCCCGATGCCGTTCGTCCCAGCGGCTGGCGCCGCCGTCGCTCACGACCCGGCCTCGACGGCCGCGCGCAGCGTGGCCATCTCGACGGCCGCCATCGCCGCCTCGTAGCCCTTGTTCGAGGGGCCCGGCCCGGCGCGTTCCACGGCCTGTTCCACAGAATCGGTCGTCAGGACGCCGAAGGCCATCGGCACACCGGTCGAGAGCGCCGCCGAGGTGACGCCCTGCGCGGCGGCCTGGCAGATGTATTCGAAATGGGGGGTGCCGCCGCGGATCACGCAACCAAGACAGATGACTGCGGCCGGCTGGCGTGTGGCCGCGACATGGTGCGCCGCCGACGCCACTTCGAACGCCCCAGGCACCCAGAGAATGTCGACGGCCTCGGCGTCCACACCGGCCGCCGCGAGCGCCTCGCGCGCGCCCTGCAGCAGACGCGCCGTGACGAAGTCGTTGAAGCGCGCGACGATGATCGCGAAGCGGAGACTGGCGGCCGACTGGCGGCCTTCGAAGGTGGGCACGGCTACCGGCCCTTCCACGCGGCGGCGCGCTTGTCGAGGAACGCGCGCGTGCCTTCGCGCATGTCGTCGGTCGAGGCGATGAGCCCGAAGAGCGTGGATTCGAGGTGCTGGGCTTCGGCGAGCGGCATATCGGCGCCGTGGTGCACGAGGTCGAGGATGTAGCGGGTGGCGATGGGGGCCTTGGCGGCGAGCGTGGTCGCAAGCGCCAGCGCTTCGGCGCGCAGGTCGGCGGCCGGCACGACCCGGTTCACGAGGCCGATCTCGAGCGCGCGCTGGGCGCTGATCATGTCGCCCGTGAGCAGCAGTTCGAGCGCGCGGCCGCGGCCGACGAGGCGCGGCAGCCGCTGCGTGCCGGCATAGCCGGGCGTCAGGCCGAGATTGATCTCGGGTTGGCCGAAGCGGGCCGAGTCGGCCGCGAGGCGCAGGGTGCAGGCCATCGCGAGCTCGCAACCGCCGCCGAGCGCGAAGCCGTTCACGGCGGCGATGACGGGCGTGCCGAGCGTTTCGATGGCATCGAACGCGCGCTGCCCGGCCGCCGAGTGGTCCTTGCCACCGGCCGGCGTCATCACCGCCAGTTCACTGATGTCGGCGCCGGCGACGAAGGCCTTGTCGCCCGCGCCGGTGAGCACGATCGCCCCCACCGCCGCGTCGGCGCCGAGCGCCGTCATCACGTGGTGGATCTCGCGCAACGTGAGGGTGTTGAGCGCGTTCCGCTTCTCGGGCCGGTTGATGGTGACAATCGCCACCGCGCCTTCGCGCTCGACCAGCAGGTTCTCGTAAGTCATCGGCCCCTCAGCGCGGCGGCTGCGCCGCCCGCGAACGAGCGATTATACCGGACGCTCCGAGGCCCCCCACGGCCACCGCGGCGCCGAGCGCGTCGGCCACGAGATCCGCGACGTCGGCCGTTCGATGGGGCACGTAGCGCTGGTGGAGTTCGTCGGTTACGCCGTATGCCGTCGCGATGAGCCACGCCAGGAGCGCTGCCCTTGCGGTGAGACCCATGAGCCGCCCGCCGCTCGTGGCGCGCAGGCACAACGTGGCCAGGCCGCCATACGCGGCAAAGTGCAGCAGCTTGTCGTTGACGGGCCCGGGCGAGGGCGGCGACGACATCGACGACAGCCAGAAAATGAGGGCCATGCAGGCCCCGACCGGCGCCCAGAGCGACAGGCGCGACGGGGCGGCCGTCACAGCGGCAACGGGTACATCAGCCAGCCGAGGACGAGCCCGGCGCCGACGAAGCCGCCGAAGATCCGCACCCCGAGCTGCGCCTGCTGGCGCGGGTCGTCGTGGGCGATGGTCGCGAAGACGAGCCCGACGAAGAACGCGAAGAGCACGAGATAGAGCAGATGGCTCGCCATTTCACTTCCGTCCCGACGCGACGTCGAAGGCATCGAGCGCGACGAGCGCGTTCAGCAGGCCGGCGACGATGACGAACGTGTTGCCGTATTCGTAGGAGGCAGCCGTGACGACGCCGCCGCCGAGTCCGAGGAACCCGGCCACGATCGCCGGAAGCCCCACGCCGCGGGCCGCCACGGCGGCCAGCCCCGTCAGCGGCTGTGAGAAATCGAACGGGAACATCCGGCCCTCGAGCGCCAGGCCCAGGGCGAACATCGCCGGGATGGCCAGCAGGAACACCACGCCCTTCTGGCGTTTGCCCAAGAGCAGATGGCCGGCGCCCGGCATGAGCCAGGCGAGTGCCGCCGCAGCGACTGGCGGGACGGATTGTGCACGGGCAGCAGCAGAGACACCCACGGTCCTTAGTGTAGCCCAGCGGATTCGGAACCTCCCGGCCCGACCCGCCGTCAAACAGCATTAGATTACTGAACATCGTTCAGTCAGATTGAGGTCGATGGGCATCAGAGAACGACAGGACCGGGAGCGGCATGCGGTGCGCGCCTCCATTCTCACCGCCGCGCGCGATTTGTTCGTGGCGGAAGGCTACGCCAACGTCTCGATCCGCAAGGTCGCTGAGCGCATCGAGTACAGCCCGGCGGCGATCTACAGCTACTTCCCCGGCAAGGACGACATCTTCTTCGCGCTCGCCACCGAGGGGTTCCAGCGCCTCGACGACGCCATCAAGGACGCCGCCGGCGATGCCGACCCGATGCAGGACCTGCGCAACTGCTGGTGGGCCTTCTATGAGTTCTCGAAGGACCACCGCGAGTTCTTCCACCTGATGTTCGTGGACCGGTCGGTGCCGGCCATCACCGACCAGTGGCAGGGCTTCGGGCTCCTGCAACAGATGATCAGCCGCGTCGCGCTGCGCATCCAGCGTTCGATCGACGCCGGCCAGCTCCCCGCCGACCTGAATCCCCAGATGGCCCTCCACGTGCTCTGGGCGGCGATGACCGGCCCGGCCGTGCTCGGCTGTACCTGCCGCCTCGCCCCGGGCGAAGACTGCGATGCGCTTGCCCGTGACGTCCTCGAAACCACCATCGCCGGCCTCCGGGCCGGCACCCGCTTGAGCTTCGTGCCCTGTCATCCGGCGCACGACGCGTGCACCACCCTCGCTGCCCCCACCGGAGTCATGTCTCATGAAGGTTAGCCGTCTGTTCGCCCTCGTTGCCGCTCCCCTTGCCCTGAGTGCTGTTGTCGCCTGCGGCGGCGGATCGGCGCCCCAGGCCGCCGCGCCCGTGGCCGTGCCGCCGGTGGATGTCGCCGCCATCACCGCGCAGGCCGGCACGCTCGAGGCCACGCTCGAACTCTCAGGCAACCTCGCGCCGCGAGCGCGCGTGGGCGTGAAGCCACGGGTGCCCGGCGCCATCGAACGCGTGCTCGTCGACATCGGCGCCGCCGTGCGGGAGGGCCAGACACTCGCCACGATCGACCGCCGCGAGATCGACGCCCAGGCCGACGCCGCGACGGCGAGTGTGGCCGTGGCGGCTGCCGGCGTCGATGCCGCCGACGCGGGCCTCTCGAACGCCACGACCGAACTCGAACGCGCCCGTAACCTCTTCGAGAAGGGCGCCCTGCCCCGTCAGCGCCTCGACGCCGCCGACACCGCCAACAAGGCCGCGCTCGCGCAGCGCGAACTGGCGCGTGCCAGCCTGGCGCAGGCGCAGGCGGCGCAGCGCCGCGCCCGCGAAGTGCAGCGCGACACCACGCTCACCTCGCCGGTGGCCGGCCACGTCGTCGAACGTAACTACGATCCGGGCGCGATGCCCGGCGACCTGCCGGTCGTCGTCATCGCCGACCTGCGCGTGCTGAAGCTCGAAGCCGGCGTCTCGGAACTCGAGGCCGGCCGTCTCAAGGTCGGCATGCCGGCCGAGGTCATCGTGCAGGCGCGCTCGGGCGAGAAGTACGTCGGCGAACTGGCCGCCATCGCGCCCGAAGTCAACGAACGCAACCGGCACTTCAAGATCGAAATCCGCGTGCCCAATCCGGAGGCGGTGCTGCTCTCGGGCATGTACGCCACGGCGCGGATCGTGACCGAACGCGCCAGCGGCGGCGTCATCGTGCCGCGCGAAGCCGTCACCACCCGCGCCGGCAAGCGCGTGGCGCTCGTCGTCACCGGCGAGACGGTGAAGGCCGTGGACGTGACCGAAGGCCTGTCCGACGGCCAGCGCATCCAGATCCTCACCGGCCTCACGGCCGGTGACACCGTGGTCGCCGACGCCCGCCGTCAGCTCGCGGACGGCACGCGCGTCCGCACGTCGCTCAACTAGTCGTTCCGCTTCCGAGCACACATCGCCATGTGGATATCCGATACGTCCATCAAGCGCCCGGTCTTCGCGACCATGACCATCATGAGCTTCGTCGTGCTCGGTCTGGTCTCGATGGGCCGCCTGGGCATCGACCTGTTCCCTGAGGTCAACTTCCCCTTCATCAACGTCGGCGTCGTCTTCCCTGGCGCCGCGCCGGAAGAAGTCGAATCGCTCGTCACGCAGCGCATCGAAGACGCCGTCTCGGGCATCAACGGCGTGAAGCGCGTGATTTCGACGTCGACCGAAGGGTTCTCGCGCGTGGGTGTCGAGCTGCGGCTCGAAGTCGACGCCCAGGCCGCCGCCGCCGAGGTGCGCGAGAAGGTGGCCGCCATCCGCGGCATCCTGCCGCCCGACATCGAAGACCCGACCATCCAGCGCTTCGACGTCGCCGCCCTGCCGGTCGCCGTCTATGCCGTGGGCTCGACGCAGCCCTCGGACCGCGTGCGCCGCCAGGTGGACGAGGAGCTCAAGCCGCTGCTCGAACAGATCGACGGCGTGGCGGCGGTCGAGATCAACGGCGGCCAGGTGCGCGAGATCCAGGTCAACCTCGACCCGCGCCGCCTCGAGGCGCTCGGCATGCCGATTACCGAGGTGGCCGGCAAGCTCGCCGCCGAGAACCTCGACCTGCCGGGCGGCAACGTCGAACGCGACGGCCGCAGCGTGACGCTCCGCACCAAGGGCGAATTCAAGGGCGCCGACGAGATCGCCAACGTCATCCTCCGCTCCGAGGGCGGCTCGACGGTGCGCGTCAAGGATGTCGGCACGGTCATCGACGGCTTCGAGGAACGCAAGTCGACGACACGCCTCAACGGCGCCGACGCCGTCTCCTTTTCCGTGCGCAAGCAGTCGGGCGCGAACACCGTCGAGATCACGGACCGCGTCGAAGCCACGCTGGCGCGCATCCGGCCGTCGTTCCCCGACCTGCAGATCAGCCCCGTACACAACGACGCCGACTTCATCAAGGAGAACGTCCGCGACGTCCGCGGCCACATCCTCTTCGGCGGCGTCATGGCGGTGCTCGTGATCTTCCTGTTCATGCGCGACTGGCGCTCCACGCTCATCACGGCACTCGCCCTGCCGACGTCGGTCATCGCCACGTTCTTCTTCATGTACGTGGCCGGCTTCACCTTCAACATGATGTCGCTGATGGCGCTCTCGCTCGTCATCGGCATCCTCATCGACGACGCCGTCGTGGTGCGCGAGAACATCTTCCGCCACATGGAGATGGGCAAGGACCCGATGCGGGCGGCCCGCGAGGGCACGGCCGAGATCGGTCTGGCCGTCATGGCCACCACCTTCACCATCCTCGCGGTGTTCCTCCCGGTCGGCTTCATGACCGGCATCGTCGGCCAGTTCTTCAAGCAGTTCGCGCTCACGATCGCCTTCGCGGTCGCCATGTCGCTGCTCGTGGCCTTCACGCTCGACCCGATGTTGTCGTCGCGCTTCGTGCGGTTCATCCCGCCCGAGGAACGCCGCGCCACGAAGGTCGGCCGCTTCCTCGAAGGCTGGGGCGAGTTCTACGACACGATTGATCGCCAGTATCACCGTCTGCTCGGCTGGGCGCTCGAACACCCCTGGAAGGTGATGGCCTCGGCCACAGTCATCTTCCTGGCCAGCCTCTCGACGCTCGCCATCATCGGCACGGAGTTCGTGCCGCTCGAAGACCGCGGCCAGATGGAGGTGCTCGTGGAGCTGCCGCCGGGCACCTCCTTCGACCAGAGCGAGGCCGCCGTCGCGAGCGTCGAGACCATCGTGCGCGGCATCCCGGAAGTGCGGCAGATCTTCTCGACCGTGGGCGTGAACGGCGACCCGCTGCGCGCGCGCCTGCAGGTAAAGACGACGTCGAAGCTCGAACGCGAGCGCGGGCTGCTGGCCATCAAGGCCGACGCCCGGGCCCGCCTGGCAGACGTCCCCCGCATCCGCGCCACCGTGACGGATCCGGAATTCATGCAGGGCGCGCCGAGCGAGGCGCCGGTCAACATCTTCGTGCGCGGCGACGACATGGTGGCGCTGCAGCGCCTGAGCGACGAGATCGTCGCCAAGGTGCGGCAGGTGCCGGGCGCCGTGGACGTCGATTCCACGCTCGAGGGCGGTCAGCCCGAGATGGTGGCGCAGGTCAACCGGTCGCTCGCCGCCGACCTCGGGTTCGAAGTGGCGTCGGTGGCTTCGCAGCTGCGCGGCATGGTCGAGGGCGTCGTGCCGACCAAGCTGCGTGACGGCGAGGAGGAATACGACATCCGGGTGCGACTGGCCCCCGAGTATCGCAACGACTTCGCCGTCATCGCCCGCACGCCGCTCTACTCGCCGCGCGGGGCCGTCGTGCGCACCGGCGACATCGTGACCATGGAGCCGGGCGTGGGCCCGACCAACATCGAACGCGAGCAGCGCCGCCGCCAGGCCAAGATTGCCATCGAACTCGACGGCCGGGCGCTCGGCGACGTCACGAACGACCTCACCACGATCATGGGCGGCATCCAGATGCCGCCGAACTTCGAGTGGGGCTTCGCCGGCGACGTCGAGATGATGCAGGAGTCGGCCGCGGCCATGGGCCTCGCCCTGGTGCTCGCGATCGCGTTCATCTACATCGTGCTGGCCTCGCAGTTCGAGTCGTTCACCGAGCCGTTCCTCATCATGTTGTCGCTGCCGCTGGCGATCGTCGGCGCGCTGCTCGGCATGCTCGTCACGGGCAACAACATCGGCATGCCGGCGATGATCGGCATGGTCATGCTGATGGGTCTCGTGACGAAGAACGCCATCCTGCTCGTGGATCTGACCAACCACTACCATCGCGAGGAGGGGCTGTCGGTCAAGGACGCCATCCTCAAGGCCGGTCCCATCCGCCTGCGGCCCATCCTGATGACCACCTTCGCCATGATCTTCGGCATGTGGCCGTCGGCCGCCTCCACCGGTGAAGGCGCCGAGTTCCGCGCGCCGATTTCGATCGCCACCATCGGCGGCCTCATCACGTCGACGGCGCTGACGCTGCTCGTCGTGCCCGTCGCCTACCTCATCCTGTCCAGGCTCACCACCCGGTTCGCCGCCTGGCGCGCCAGCACCGCCGCGCCGAAGCTCGGCCAGGCTACGCGCATCGCCGGTCTCGTCGTGCTGCTGGCGCTGGCCGGCTGGTTCTGGAGCGCGTCCACGGCCTACGGGCAGACGGTGGCGCCCCAGACGGTCACGCTCACCTTCGATCAGGCGCTCGAACGCGCGCTGACGTCGAACGAATCGCTGCGAGTGGCCGCCGAAGGCGTGAAGGCGAGCGAATCACGCGTGGCGGAGGCGGCCGCCGCCTTCCTGCCGAGCGCCGCGCTCAGCTATCAGTACCAGCCGTTGCAGCGCTTCCCCGAGATCGTCATTCCTCCGGGGGTCTTCGGTCCCGAGGAACAGCGGTTCGAGGCGGCGTTCATCCGGAAGAACGTCATGCAGCTCGAGATGTCGCAGGCGCTCTACACCGGGGGCCGTCTCACGACCGGGCGTGAGATCCAGCGCGCGGCCCTCCAGGGGTCCACGCTCGGCCTCGAGCGGGCCCGCCAGGAGCTGCAGCTCCGCGTGGTGCAGGCGTTCTTCGCGACCCTCATGAGCGAACAGAGCGTGCGCGTGGCCGATGAAGGCATCGCGCTCGCCACGCGGCAGCTCGAGCTGGCGAAGGTGCGCTTCGAGGCGGGCTCGGTGGCGCGCCTCGACGTGCTGCGTGCCGAGGTGGATCTGGCTAATGCGCGGGCGCGGCGGATTCAGTACCAGGCCGCGGTGGACCAGTCGCATCAGTCGCTGCGCACGCTGCTCGCCCTGCCGCAGTCGCAGCGCCTGCAGCTCCAGGGCACGCTCGACGACGTGCCGGCGCCCGACTCGCGCGAGGCCCTCGCCACGTCGCTGCCGGCCCGGCCCGACCTGCGCGCCTTCGAGTCGCAGCGGCAGATCGCGTCGTACGCCGTGACCCTCGCCAATGCCGACTGGAAGCCGACGGTCTCGCTCATCGGCAACGTGGCGTATCAGAACGATGATGCAACGCGGCTGCTGCGGCAGTCGAACCAGAACTACACGTTCGGCGTCGCGCTGCGCGTGCCGCTGCTCGCCACGCCGGGCGCCGCGGCCCGCCGCCACACGGCTGAAGCGCAGGTGCGTCAGGCGGAGCACGGCCTGAAGGCCGCGCTCGACAACAGCCGGCTCGAGCTCGAAACGGCGTGGACGGACCTCGAGGCCGCCACCGAAGTGGTCACGACGCAGCAGAAGGCGCTCGAACTCGCCCGCGAGAGCGTCAGCATCGCGCAGGTGTCGTATGAGAACGGCGTCATCACGTCGGCCGAACTGACCGACGCGCAGGTGGCGCTGCTGCAGACCGAGTATCAGCTGCAGCAGGCCAAGTACGCGCGCATCGTGGCCGCCGCCCGGGCGCGGTTCGCGGCCGGCGTGTCCTAAAGGCGCCCCGCCTTCGCTCGCCGTTGGCGAGCTTCGGCGAGGTTCGGCACGGTCATCCCATCGCCCCGAAATGTGCTTCGTAGCGCTGCACGAACTCGGCCCACGTGTAGGCGTGGCTCGTACCGCCCAGGTGTTCGAGCGCCCAGGTCGCGGCGACACTGCCCATCTTCGCCGACACCTCGAGGGAGCGGCCGCTGGCAAGGCCCTTCATGAGGCCGCCGCGGAAGGCGTCGCCGACGCCGGTCGGATCGACGATGCGATCGGGCGGCACCGCCGGCACATCGATGCGGGTGTCGCGCGTGATGACGGTGCTGCCGTGTTCACCGCGCGTGATGATGAGCATCGACGCCACGGCCAGCACGTCGGCTTCCTGCATGCCGGTCTTCTGGCGGATGAGCTCGAACTCGTAGTCGTTGCAGATGACGATGTGGGCGCCGACGATGCCGTCCTTCAGCTGGGCGCCGTCCATGCGCGCGCACTGCTGCCCCGGATCCCAGATGTACTTGATGCCCATCGTGCTGCACTCTTCGGCGTACTGCACCATGGCCCCGGGATCGTTCGGCGAGATGATGACCAGGCCGTCCTGCGCGAGCCCGTCGACCGTGCGGAACGAGAGCTCGCCGGCGTTGGCCATCGCGCCGGTGTAGAAGGACGCGATCTGGTTGTTGGCTTCGTCCGTGCTGCAGAAGAACGACGCCGTGAACTTGTTGCCGACGACCTTCACGAGCGACGTGTCGACGCCGGCCGCGGTCAGCCAGGCGCCGTAGTCGGTGAAGTCCTGCCCCGCCGTCGCCATCAGGTGCGGACGCTCGCCGAGCAGCGCCAGCGTGTAGGCGATGTTCGGGGCGCAGCCGCCGCGCCGCTTGTCCATCGTGTCGACCAGGAAGCTCAGGCTCACCCGCTGCATGTGTTCGGGCAGCAGGTGCTCGGTGAACTTCCCCGGGAAGGACATCAGGTAGTCGTACGCGATCGAACCGGTGACAATCAGCTTCATGGCGGGGCTCGGGATTCTCGGGGCTCGGGGTCAGGGTTCCGGGGCCGGCGTGGCGGCATGCCAGCGACCGCCGGGTGGTCAGTCGGTCACGGGCAGATAGCGCCCGACGATCGGCGCCAGGTCGCGCCGCACGCGCGCTGGCACGGCGTCGGGCCGGGTGATGATGGCGGTGCCGAGCGCGTCCTTGCAGCCGCACGGCCGATCAGCGCCGAGCTGTTCGACGGTGTCGGCGATGACCCGCTGCGCGGTCTTCGCGTTCTCCATCAGGTTGGCGATGACCATCTCGACGGTGACGGCGTCGTGGTCGGGATGCCAGCAGTCGTAGTCGGTCACGAGCGCCATCGTCGCATAGCAGATCTCGGCTTCACGGGCGAGCTTCGCTTCCTGCAGGTTCGTCATGCCGATGATGTCCATCCCCCACGAGCGGTAGAGGCGCGACTCGGCGAGCGTCGAGAACTGCGGCCCTTCCATGCACACGTAGGTGCCGCCGCGATGCACGCGCGCGCCGGTGGCCTCGGCGGCCGAGGTGGCCAGCCCGCGCAGCCGCTCGCAGAGCGGATGCGCGAAGCCGACGTGCGCAACCACCCCGTTGCCGAAGAACGTCCCGACGCGGTTGAAGGTGCGGTCGAGGAACTGATCGGGGAACACGAGATCCAGCGGCCGGTAGTCTTCCTTCAGGCTGCCGACCGCGCTTGCCGAGAGGATGTGGCTGACGCCCAGCATCTTGAAGCCGAAGATGTTGGCGCGGTAGTTGAGCTCGCTCGGCATCAGCCGATGCCCGGCGCCGTGGCGCGCGAGGAACGCGACGCGCTTCCCGCGCAGCGTGGCCAGCACGTACGGGCCCGAGGGCTCGCCGAAAGGCGTCGAGACGACGTGCTCCCGGCGATCCGTGAGCTCCGCCATGTCATACAGCCCGCTTCCGCCGATGATTCCAATGTCTGCGTGCATCGCGCCTCGCTATGGGGTCAGAGAATCCGCTCGACGCTGCGGCGGCCGTCCTGCTCGCGCAGGATGCCGGCGGCCATCGACGGGTCGTGCTCGAAGAACACCAGGTATTCGCCGGCGATGGCCTCGCGCGCGAAGGCGCGCTTGAAGGCCAGCGTGTCGACCGGGTACAGGTCGTAGCCCATCACCCACGGATCCGGCAGGTGCGCCGCGGTGGGATACATGTCGGCCGCAAACACGGCCGTGCGGCCGCCCGAGGCGATCGTCACGACCTGATGATGCGCCGTGTGCCCGCCGGAGCGCCGGAAGTGGATGCCGGGGGCCAGTTCGGCCCCGTCGTCGACCAGCGTCAGCACACCGGCCTCCATGAGCGGCATGAAATTCTCTGGCAGGTAGCTGGCCCGGTTGCGCTCGTGCGGATGCGTGGCATCGTGCCACTCGCCGGCGTGCGCGAGGTAGCGCGCCTTCGGGAAGCGCGGCACGATCCGTCCGTCGGCCGTGCGCTCGGTGAAGCCGCCGATATGATCGAAGTGCAGGTGGCTGGCCACGACGATGTCGATGTCTTCCACGGTGAGGCCGGCATCGGCGAGCGCGTGCGTCAGGTGATACGTGCGATCGAGGCCGTAGATGGCGGCGCTCTTTGCATCCATCTTGTCGCCGCAGCCGGCATCGATGAGCACCGTCTGCTCGCCGCGCACGACGAGCGGCCGCATGCCGAGCGGAATGCGGTGCTTGTCATCGGGCGGCAGCTGCTTTTCCCAGAGCGGGCGCGGCACCACGCCGAACATGGCGCCGCCATCGAGGGCGAAGAAGCCGTCGGAGAGCGAAAGGAGCTCGACGTCGCCGACGGCCATGCGGGCCGGCCCGCGGAAGAGCGGCACCGTGGGCGTGTGACCGGCACGCGCGCCCACCGCCGGCTGCTTGAGCTCGACGAGGATGCCCTGCGCGGCCGAGGGATGCAGGAAGGCGACGAGCGCACCTTCGGCACCGGGACGCGGCGTCTCGTCGATGAGCCGCACACCGGCCGCCTTGAGCTCGGCGAGCGCCCCGTGGATGTCGTCGACCGCGAGGGCGACGTGGTGCAGGCCGGGCCCGCGCTTGACGAGGAACTTCGCGATGGGCGAGCTCGGCGCGGTGGCTTCGAGCAGTTCGAGCAGGCACTCACCCGCCGGGATGAAGTGCGCGCGCACCTGCTGGCTGGCGACCGGCTCGACGTGCGCCACCTCGAGGCCGAGGCGCTCGCGGTAGAACGCCGTGGCGGCGGCCGCGTCGTCCACGGCGATGCCGATGTGATCGAGCCGCACTTTCATGGTGTGCCTCCACCCGGACCGAGCGCGCGGTCGAGAATGCCGGCCGCCGCCGTATACGGATCCACCTCCCGGCGACTGATGCGGCCGACGAGGGCGTCGAATTCGCCGGGCGCGAGCACGTGCTGCTCGACGTGCGCCAGGAAACGCCGTGCCAGCAGGTCGCGCAGGCGGTACTCCTGACGCGCCGCCAGGCGTTCGCTCCGCTGTGCCTCGGCGTGTGCGCGGAAGGCCCGCACGGTGGCCAGCAGTTCGGCGACGCCCTTGCCGGTCGTGGCCTCGGTGCGCACGATCGGCGGGCGCCACTGCCCCTCGCCGAACGCCTGCAGCGCCAGATTCGACTCGATCGACGTGACCATCCGATCGGCGCCGTCGCGGTCGGCCTTGTTCACGACATAGATGTCGGCGATCTCCATGATGCCGGCCTTGAGGGCCTGCACATCGTCGCCGGTACCCGGCACGAGCACGACGATCGAGATATCCGCCGTGCGCACGATGTCCACTTCGTCCTGACCGACACCGACGGTCTCGACGACCACCACGGACTTGCCGGCCGCGTCGAGCACGACCGCGAGGTCCGACGTCGTCGGCGCGAGGCCACCGAGATGGCCGCGGGTGGCCATGCTGCGGATGAACACGCCGGGGTCGGCGATGTGCGCCTGCATGCGCAGGCGGTCGCCCAGGATGGAGCCGCCGGTGAACGGGCTCGTGGGATCGACGGCGATGACGCCCACCGTCTCGCCGTCCTTGCGGAGTTCGGCGACCAGCTTGTCGACGAGCGTGCTCTTGCCCGCGCCCGGCGGCCCGGTGACGCCCATGACGTAGGCGCGGCCGGTGTGCGGAAAGAGCTCGCGAATGAGGGCCGGCGCTCCCGCGTGGTCGTCTTCGATGAGCGACATGGCGCGAGCGATGGCCCGCGGATCGCCGGCGAGGACACGGGCACTGAGCGGCGGCCGGGCGGTCACGTCAGGCGGCCAGCAGCTGGCGGGCGATGACGAGCCGCTGGATCTCGCTCGTGCCCTCGCCGATGGTCGTGAGTTTGACGTCGCGGAAGAACTTCTCGGCCGGGTAGTCCTTCACGAACCCGTAACCGCCGTGGATCTGCACCGCGTCTTCCGACGCCCGCACGGCGATCTCGCTGGCATACAGCTTGGCCATCGACGACTCGAGCGTCATCCGGCGGCCCTGATCCTTGAGCCACGCCGCGCGCAGCGTCAGCAGGCGCGCCGCCTGCACCGCCGCCGCGTGCGACACGAGCTTGGCGCGAATCGACGGGAACGTACCGATGGCGACGCCGAACTGCGTGCGCTCGAACGCGTAATTGCGGGCGCATTCGTAGGCGCCCTGGGCCAGCCCCACGGCGAGCGCGGCGATGCCGATGCGGCCGGCATCGAGCACCTGCAGCGTCTGGATGAAGCCCTGGCCTTCTTCGCCGATAAGGTTCGCCGCGGGAATGCGGCAGCCCTGCAGCAGCACCTCCACGGTTTCGCTCGCCCGCATGCCGAGCTTGTCTTCCTTCTTGCCGGCCGCGAGGCCCGGCGTGCCGCGTTCGATGACGAAGGCCGAGATGCCCTTGGCCCCCTTCGTGCGGTCGGTCACCGCCATCACCACGAGGATGTCCGCCGAGGCACCATGCGTGATGAAACACTTGGAGCCATCGAGCACCCAGTGGTCGCCGTCACGCCGCGCCGTCGTGCGCATGGCCGCGGCGTCGCTGCCCGAGCCGGCTTCGGTGAGGCCCCACGCGGCCAGCTTCTCGCCGGCGGCGAGCGCCGTCACATAGCGCTGCTTCTGCGCGTCGGAGCCGTGCATCGCCAGATGCGCCAGGCCGAGGCCGTTGTGCGCCGCGACCGAGAGCGCGATCGACGGGTCGACGCGCGCCAGTTCCTCGAGCGCCAGGCAGTAGTCGACCGACGACATGCCGGCGCCGCCGAGCGCTTCCGGAATCTGGATGCCCATGAGTCCGAGCTCGGCGAGCTTGGGCAGCAACTCGTGGGGAAAGTGCTGCGCGTCGTCCCAGGCGCGGACGTGCGGGGCCATCTCGGCTTCCGCAAACGCGCGGACACTCCTGGCAAGCAGTCGCTGGTCGTCGGTGAGGGAAAAATCGGGCACGGGAACGTCCGGATCGGAAAGCGATGGTGGCGAGATCGGGAGGTGATTCCGGAGCTCGATCATATCATTGGGGTCTGGAGGCTCCGCCGATGACCACCCGCCTGCGAACGGCCCTCGTCCTGATGTGCGGCGTGCTCGCGGCGCCCGCCGTGGCGCGGGCGGACATCACGGCATTTCTCGGCGTGTCTCCCACGCCCGGACTCCACCTGGGCCGCGGTGCGGCGGTCGGCGCCGGCTTCATCGTGGTGGCGTTCGAGGTTGAAGCCGCCCAGATCCTCGAACAGACCGCCGACGGCGAACCGGCACTCACGACCGGCATGGGCAACATACTCGTACAGACGCCGATCGAGGTCTCGCGGATGCAGTTCTACGGCACGGCCGGTGCCGGACTCTACCGCGAGCGGCTGGGGACGATTCAGGAAACGAACGGCGCGGTGAACATCGGCGGCGGCGTGAAGATCGGCCTGGCCGGACCGCTGAAGCTGCGCCTCGACTACCGGCTCTTCCGCCTGCGCGGCGCGCCCCTGCACCCGACCTGGCACCGCGTCTACGCCGGGGCGACGCTCGGCTTCTGAGCCGTGGTCAGCGCGGCGGCGGCACGGGCGTGACGCCCAGGGCCGCGAAGGCGTCGAGCGTGAGGCGCGACGGCGGCGCGGCGAGCGCGTCGCGATACTTCACGAGCAGGGTCTCGGGCAACGACGACGACAGGCGATCGAGCAGCATCGACGGCCGGTAGTCAGTTTCGGCCACGGGCGCCGGCAGCCAGTGCACGTACACGGTGTTCCCCTTCGCATCTGCCTCCCGGGCCTTGAAGACCTGCCAGCCGGCGGCGATGCGCCGCTCGGCCTCGGGGGCCGCAGCGACCGCGGTCTTGAGCGCCGTGATGACGGCTTCGTAGTCGGCCGTGCGATCGGCCTTGACGAGCACGAGCACGAGTCCGGAGGCACCGGCGGGAAACAGGATGCGGGCGGGATCGGCCGCCGCGGGCGTATCGGCGGTGACGGGAGCGGGAGGCTGAGGCACGCTGCTGGCACTCTGCGCGAGTGCCAGCAGCCAGATGGCGAGGGTGTTCACGATACCGAGGTCCTGGCGGACCCCGACAGGGCTACTGCCCCATCGTCATGAACTTCGTCAGCGGCGTGATGCCACGGCCGGCGAACGAGTCCTTGTACTTCTGGAAGAACTCCTGCACTTCAACCGGGAACACTTCCGCGATGAGGCGGGTGATGTCGTACTCCTGCCCCTTCACGACCGGGTTGATGAGCATGATGTAG
Organism: Vicinamibacterales bacterium; assembly: GCA_044347565.1. Taxonomy (GTDB): domain Bacteria; phylum Acidobacteriota; class Vicinamibacteria; order Vicinamibacterales; family UBA2999; genus CADEFD01. The sequence continues at coordinate 18,298 of JBIKUN010000060.1, forward strand.
GCGGTGTTGCCGTTCACGGCCTGATTGGCCTTGAACACCGTCCAGCCCGCGGCCTGCTGCTTGCGCTCGGCCTTCTCGCTCTTCGCGAGGGCCTCCTTCACCTTGGTCAGCACCGCTTCGAACTCGGCGGTCTTATCGGGCTTGATGAGCACCGTGATCGTGGCGGCGTCGCCATCAAGGGCCAGCACGGGAGCGGCCGGAGCGGCATCCTGCGCGAACGCGGGCGCGGCGACCATCACAGCCGACAGCGCGACACCCATCACGAACGACCGGCTCGCGGCCGGAGACATACCGAAACCTCGAAGCATTGCCAAGCCTCCTTACGGCGAAAGACCGATACTCTACCGCATTCCCGCCTCGAGGAACACGGCCATGGCGTCATTAGCCACCAACATCCCCGGCCGCGTCAAGAAAATCCGGCGTCCCGGTTCGTGCACGAGGTGTCCGGCCTCGATGAACGGCTGCAGTGCGGGCCCGAATCGCGCCCAGACGTCCACGCCATACCGGCGAGCGATGCGCGCGAGATCGAGCCCCTCCGCGAGTCGCAGGCCCATGAAGAGCGCTTCCTCGCAGCGTGTGGCCGCGTCGCGCGGCCAGCGCTCGGCCGCCGTGTCCTCGCCGGCCTCGACGCGCGTGATGTAGTCGGTCGTGCCGCTCACAACACGCCAGCGCGTGTCGTCCACGGCGCCATGCGCGCCAGCGCCGACGGCAAACCAGTCGCCGTCGCGCCAGTAGGTCAGATTGTGGCGGCTCGCGCGGCCCGGCCGCGCCACGTTCGAGATCTCGTACTGACGGTAGCCGGCGCCTTCGAGTGTCTCCATCGTCTCGAGATACATGTCGGCGGCCTCGTCGTCCGACGCCACCACCCACCCGCCTCTGGCCATCGTGTCCTTGAGCGGCGAGTTCGGGTACACCTCGAGCAGGTACGCGGACGCGTGCTCGGGCGCGACGTCGATGAGCCGCGCGATCGACTCACGCAGATGCGCGCGCGTCTGCTGCGGCAGCCACAGCATGAGGTCGAGGCTGAGGTTCGTCACCCCGGCCGCCCGCAACGCCTGCACCGCGGCGACGGCGCCAGCCGCCGAGTGCAGGCGGCCGAGCCGCGTCAGTTCCTCGTCGCGGAACGACTGCACGCCGAGACTCACGCGGTTCACGCCGGCGGCCAGATAGCCGGCGGTCTGCGCCTCGGTGACACTCTCGGGATTGGCTTCGAGCGTGATCTCCGCGTCGGGCGCCAGGGCGAAGGTGCCGCGCACGGCGTCGACGATGGCGCCGACGTCGGCCGGCGTCAGCAGCGACGGCGTGCCACCGCCGAAGAAGATCGACTCGATCGGCGCGCCGCGCCCCTGGCGCGTGAGGTCGGTGACGAGCGCGCGCACGTAACGGACCTTGACGGCCTCGTCGAGCAGACCGCGCGTGAAATTGCAGTAATGGCAGATGGCCGCGCAGAACGGCACGTGCACGTAGAGGCCGGCCACGGGCGTTGCGCCCTAGCCCGATCCGCCCTTGCCGCCCGACCAGGCGACATCGGCGTTGCCGCGCGGCCGCAGCGACGCGCGGGCCATGCCCTTGGCACGACCGGGGATGCCGCCGGCCCGGCGGTTACGGTCAGAGAGCGGCGACTGCTGGTTGTAGCGCGCGATGTCGGCCGGCGTGGGATTCGGGCTGCCCACTTCGCGGACGTCCGGGCCTTCCATGTCGACCCAGTGGCACATCTCGAAGAGCCGCGAGCGCGTGCGCGCGCCGAGCTGCACGTACATCGAGTTGGGGTTGGTGGTGTCGGCCGTGTCGTCCAGGTTGGTCGTGAAGATCGTGGGCCGGCGCTCGCTGTAGCGCGTGTTCACGACGAGCCCGAGCGTTTCCTGCACCCACTCGGACGTCTTCTCGGCGCCGAGGTCGTCGAGCACGAGGATGTCGGCGTCGAGCACCGGCCGGAGCACGTCCATCTCGGACTCGCCGGCCGTCGCGAAGGTGTCGCGCACGAGCTTCAGCAGCTCGCGCGTTTCGTAGAAGTAGCCGCGGGCGCCCTTGGTGGCGATGATCTCGCGCAGCATCGCCACGGCGAGATGGGTCTTGCCGACGCCGTGCCGGCCGCGCAGCAGCAGACCCTTGTCGACCGCCGGAAACGCATCGACGAAGGCCCGCGCGCGCCGGTGCGCTTCGCGCAGCGAGTCGACGGTCTGTTCGAAGTTCGCGAGCTGGCAGTGCTGGTAGCGCCGCGGGATCCGCGAGTGCGTGAGCTGGTGTCCGGCGATCGACTGGCGCCAGCAGTCGCAGCGCCGCACGCGCTCGACGCCGTCGACGACTTCGGCGACCCAGTAACTGTCGTGACACTGCTCGCACGCCATCGCGGGACGATTGTATACCGTCCGCGCCGCGCCTATTTCGGCTTGCGTGCCGGCGCTGCTCCGACCTCCACCGGTGGTGGTGGCGATGGCGGATGGCGGACGAGATCGGTCGGCGACGACCTGACGAGCGCGGTGCCAAGACGCTGTTCCCAGTCGCCGATACCGCGCGCGAGTTCGTGCTTCACGTACTCCATGAACTCGTTGACCTCGCCCTGCATGCGCTCCATCTTGCGGCGCATGTTGAGGATGATCTCGACGCCGGCGAGATTCACGCCGAGATCGCGCGTCAGCGTGAGGATCGTCTCGAGCTGCGTCAGGTCCTCGTCCGAATAGAGGCGCGTGTTCCCGTCGGTGCGCGACGGCGTCAACAGGCCTTCCCGTTCGTAGAGGCGCAGCGTCTGCGGGTGGATGTCGTACTTCTGCGACACCACGCTGATCATGTAGAACGATTTGCCGCTCGGTCGCTTGGCCATCACTGGGGCTCCTCGTGCACCGGGAACCGGGCGTCGCGCACGCTGTCCGGCTGGAGCCGCCCGAATTCGCGCAGCAGCTCCTTCGACCGTTCGTCGAGCACCCGCGGCAGCATCACCCGCACTTCCGCGAGCAGATCGCCGTGGCCGCCGCCGCGCACCGAGGGCAGGCCGCGGTCGCGCAGACGGAAGCGCTGCCCCGACTGCGTGCCGGGCGGCACCTTGAGGCGTACCGGTGCGCCGACGAGCATCGGCAGCGTGACACGCGTACCGAGGGCGGCCTCGTGCACCGCCACCGGCACCTCGACATGCAGGTCGTCGCCGTCGCGGCGATAGAGCAGGTGCGGCGCCACCACGATCGTCACGCGGGCATCGCCCGGGGGGCCACCGAAGCGGCCGCCATGCCCCATGCCCTCGACCGACACGACCGCGCCATCGAGCACCCCCGGGGGCACCGGCACGTCGAACACGTCGCTGCGCGGCTCGGTGCCAGCGCCATGGCAGTCCAGGCACGCCTGCCGCACACGCTGGCCGGTGCCATCGCACCGATCGCAGGGCCGCGTGAACACCATGTGTCCGCGGGCCACCCGGGTCGTGCCACGGCCATCGCACGCCGGGCAGGCGGCCCGCGCGCCATGCGCCACGCCGGCCCCGGCGCAGGCGCGGCAGGGCACCTGCCGCGCCACGGTCACACGCGTCATCGTTCCGCGCGCCACGTCCTCGAGCGTCACCGTGGCCTGCACGTGCACGTCGGCGCCGCGCGCCGGACGGCGGTCGGGCGCGCCGACGATCACAGTCGCGAAGAGATCCCCGAAGGTGGTCGAGGGCTCGGCGTGCACCTGCGGCGAGAAGTCGAAGCCGGCAAAACCGGCGTCGGCCGCATCGGGGCCCGTGAGTTCGCCGGAGTCATACCGCTGACGGCGTTCGGGGTCGACGAGCGTTTCGTACGCGGCCGCGATGTCGCGGAAGCGGGCCGCCGCTTCGCGATCCCCCGGGTTGATGTCCGGATGGTACTGACGGGCGAGACGTCTGTAGGCGCGCCGGATGTCGCCGTCGTTCGCCCCCCGTCGCACACCCAGCACGACGTAGAAGTCCATGGCCGACTCCAGTATGGAATCTGAGTCTCTAGCTGTCAACTTTTCCCACCATGTCACGGCCGCGGGGCGGTTGTTATACAGTCAATGAAAGCCAGCCTGCGTGCACCGGAGCCGACGTTCCGGAGCGCGCCGAATGTTCCGTCGGGTGGAGGTCGCCCGTGCGCGTTCGCCGTGTAGCTCCCGTCGTTCTCATGGCGTGTCTGGCCCTGGCCGCGCCCGCCTCGGCCCAGTCGTCCCCCGGCCTACGCTTCCCCACCGCGCCCGCCGCCCCTGACAACGCCGAGACGCCGGCGCCGCTCAGCCTCGCCTGGGTGGACGGACGCGTCGATCTGGTCCGGCCCGTCGGCGTGCAGGCGGCCGAGGCCCCCGATCTGCTCGAAGAAGACGACCGGCTCGTCACGACCGACGGCCATGCCGAGCTCGTCATCGACGATGGCAGCGTGGTGCATATCGATCGCGCCTCCGACGTGCGCGTCGATCTCGGCGTGCGCCTGCGGCTCGTCCGCGGCCGCGTCCGCGTGCACACGCCCCCCGACATCGAGGCGCTGTATGTCGCCTCGCCAGCCGGCCCCGTGCGTCTCGCTGCCGCCGGCGTCTACGACCTCGCGGCCGCCGACCTCGACGGCGACACGGTGATCGCGGTCGTCACCGGCCACGCCGCGCTTCTCACGGGCGACACCGAGACGCCGGTGGGCGCAGACGACATCCTGCACGTGGACCCGCGCGATCCGCGCCCGCGCTGGCAACGCGGCACACCACGCGATGCGTTCGTTGACTGGTCGGATCGCCGTCTGCACACGGCGACGAGCGCGCGCCACGCGGCGCTGCCGCCGCCGGTGCAGCCGTGGGCCGCCGACCTCGCGGCCAACGGTCAGTGGTCCACGATGGCGCCGTTCGGCCCCGTCTGGTTCCCGTCCGCGGGCCCGGCATGGCGTCCGTATCAGATGGGCGCCTGGCGTTTCACGCGCTACGGCTGGACGTGGATCGACCAGCAGTCCTGGGCGTGGCCGGTGCATCACTACGGGCGGTGGGGACATCACGCCGCGCGCGGCTGGTACTGGATTCCGGATCGCGCCTGGGGCCCGGCGTGGGTGGGCTGGGCCGTGGCCGCGGACCACGTCGCGTGGTCGCCGCTCGGCTGGGATCGGCGTCCGCTCGTGGAGTTCTCGGCCGGCGCGCGCCTCGGCCCCGGCGGCCTCTTCGCATCGACGTGGTCCGTCCTGCCGCGGCATGCCTTCGGCCGCCGCGGCTGGATCGATCGCGGTCTGACCGATCCGCGCTATCTGCCCGGATCGGTGCTCGGCGGCTTCGTGTCGCAGATGATCGCCCCGCGTGGCCCCGCCGGGTCCGGTGACCGCTTCGCCGCCCGGCCCGGCCGCCGTGCCCTGCCCCCAGGGCAGCGCCCGCCCGTGCGCGGGGTCGGCGTGCCGCCCATCGCGTACCAGCCGCCGCCCGCCGCCGTGCCTCGCGGGGACGTCGCGCCGAATGCGCCGCCACGCCGCCGTCCCATTCACCCGCCGCCGATCGAACCCGTCATGCCAGCTCCGGGCGTTCGCGAACGCGAGTGGGCGCCCGTGCCGGTGGACGGGACCTATACCGCACCCGCGATGCCGCGGCGCGCCCCGCGCGAACAGCGTCCCGTGGGTGCACCGGTGCGCGTGCCGCGCGCCGAAGCCCCGCCGCAGATGGAGCCGCCATCGGCCCCCTCCGCGCCGGCGGCCGCCCCGGGCCGCATGCGCGCGCGCCCCGCGCCGGGGAGCGACGCCGGCACGCGCGGCGGCGATGCCGCGGGCGGCGAGAGCACGAGTGGCCAGGGCGGCGCCCGCCGTCGGCGCTGAGCGCGGGTTCGTGCGCCGCGGCGTGATGGCACAATAGCGACGTCCGCCCCGCGCGGCTTCTGCCATGCCTGCCCTGCCCACGTTCGCGAGACACGCCGGCCTCGCGCTGCTGTTCGTCGGCGCCGCGCTCGCCGGCACGGCGAGCGGCGTGCTCTTCGCGTACTCGGACGACCTGCCGGCCATCTCGGCACTCG
>JBIKUN010000062.1:0-23610 GCA_044347565.1 Vicinamibacterales bacterium
CGTTCACGAGCACCTGCGGGTAACTCGTGAGGGTCGCGGCCAGTGCCGCCAGTTCGTGACCGGTGGCGATCATGGCCCGCAGCACGTGCAGCGCCGTCGCGATGCCGTCGCCCGTGAAGAGATGGGTCGCGAAGATGACGTGCCCCGACTGCTCGCCGCCGAGCGCCAGGCCGCGCTTCAGCATCTCTTCCATCACGTACTTGTCGCCCACCGGGCAGCGCACCATCTCGACACCGCGTTCCTTGAGCGCGATCTCGAGCCCGATGTTGCTCATGACCGTGGCGACGATGGCATTGCCCGGCAGGGCCGATTCGCGCCGCAGCTGATCGGCGCAGATGAGCATCACCGCGTCGCCGTCGACGCGATGGCCGTGGTGATCGACGAAGAGCGCGCGATCGCCGTCGCCATCGAAGGCCACGCCGAAGCGCGCGCCCTCGGCGACCACAGCCGCCTGCAGCGTCTCCATCGCCGTCGAACCGCATCCGGCGTTGATGTTGCGGCCGTCGGGCGCGACGCCGATGGTCTTCACGTCGAAGCCGAGCGCCGCGAAGAGCGCCGGGGCGATGGTGGTCGTGGCGCCGTGCGCGCAGTCGACGACGATCGTCGCGCCGGCGAGCGGGCCGGCATGATCGAGGATCTGCCGCAGGTGGGCCACGTAGTGCGCCGTCAGTTCGGCATCGGCGCCCGGCACGGCGGCGCCGTCGGGCACCTGCCACGCGCCGTCGGCGACGATCGCCTCGATCTCGCGCTCCTGGGCTTCCGAGAACTTCTCGCCGGCGCCGGAGAACACCTTGATGCCGTTGTCGTGGAAGGGATTGTGCGACGCCGAGATGACGATGCCGAGGTCGAAGCCCTCGGTGCGCGTGAGGTACGCCACGGCGGGCGTCGGCACAACACCGAGGCTCACGACCGACCCGCCTTCCGAGGCGATGCCGCGCGCCAGCGCGGCTTCGAGTTCCGGGCCCGACTCGCGCGTATCCCGGCCGATGAGCACACGCGGCGCGCCGGTGCCCGACACGCGCGCCAGCGCCGCGCCGACACGCGCCACGGTCGCGGCATCGAGCGGCGCCTTCCCCGCTTCCCCACGGATTCCATCGGTCCCGAACAGCTTCACACTCACTCCTGCCTCGCGCTCACCGGCGTCCTGCCGGCTGGCCGTACTTCACCGTGGGCGGCACGATCGACCGCACGACGTAACGCGGCGACGACTCGGCCTGCACGGCCAGGTCGCGCCCCGGGGCGTCGCGCTGGGCATCGACGAAGAGCGTGATGTCACGCGCCGTCAGATCCCGCACGATCTCGCCGGCGCCCTGAATGGTCACCGAGGCCACCGCTGGCGTGAGCTGCCCGCCGGCCCGGCCACGCAGCAGGATCGGCACCTCCGTCAGGATCCGCTCGGTTGTATCGGCCGCAATCGTGATCGTCACCACCGCCGTGGCGCCACCCGCCAGGCGGAGTTCCGATTCACTGGTGTCGATGGTCACGGCCTCGCGCACGAGGCTCGTGGCCCGTTCAATCGAGACCACTTCCGTGAAGACCTCGGTCAGACCGCGCACCGCGCTCTCGGGGCCTTCGACGCGCACCTGCGATGGGGTGACTGACACGTTGGTCACGCTGTGCCCGGGCACCGGGGTGCCCTCCACACGCGGCCGCACCGGCACCACGGCCGACGCGGTGGCCTCGAAGGTGAGCGGCAGGGCCGGCGGCGTCACCTGCATGACCTCGACGCCGAATGGCGTCGTGACCTGCGAGGGCGTCAGCGGGAACAGGCGGCGGCCGGCCTTCACGCCGTCGAGATCGACGACGGCGGAGACATCCGCCGGCGCCAGCCCCGAGAGCCGGCTGGCGGGCCCGCGCACGCGCACGGCCACCGAATCGGGCACGGCCCCCACAAGCTCGAGGCCGGCTGGCGCGCGCTGCAGCTCGAGCCCGACGCGCATCGTGCGTTCGACCACCGGATCGCCGGTCACCACCATCCAGAGCAGCGTGGCAACCGCGAGGGACAGCAGCTTCAACCCGACGTGACGAATCCTGAGGCGCGCCATCAGTCCATCGTCGCCGCGGCGATGCGGCGCTCCGGGCGGGCCTGCGTCCGCTTGATGAGGGCGCGCAGGCGCCAGCGTAGTTTGTCGGGTGTGAGCCCGCGTTCGATCTTGCCGTCGAGCACGAGCGAGACGGCGCCGGATTCCTCTGAGACGACGAGCGCGACGGCGTCGTTCTCCTCGGTCACCCCGAGCGCGGCGCGGTGGCGCGAGCCGAGTTCGCGGGCGAGTTTCGGATTCACGCTGAGCGGCAGGAAGCAGGCCGCGGCGGCAATGCGATCCCCCTGCACGACCACGGCGCCGTCATGGAGCGGCGAGGTGGGCTGGAAGATGCTGACGATGAGGTCGTAGGTGAGCTTCGCGTCGAGCGGGATGCCGCTTTCGATGTGGTTGCGCAGCCCGATGCCGCGTTCGACGATGACGAGGGCGCCGATGTGTTTCGCCGCCAGCGTCTCGAGCGCCACGACCAGTTCCTCGACCGAGTCTTCGTCGGCCTCGACGCGGCGCAGGTATCTGAAGAACGGCGCCCGGCCAAAGTGCACGAGCGCGCGGCGGATATCGGTCTGCAGCAGCACGATGGCCGCGAACACAACGTAGCCGACCACGTTGCGGATCAGCCAGTTGACGGTTTCGAGTTCGAGGGCCCGGGAGAGATAGAAGAGGCCGACGATGGCGCCGAGCGCGACCGCCATCTGCGAGGCGCGCGTGCCCCGGATGAGCTTCAGCACCTCGTAGACCACCACCGAGACGATGGTGATGTCGAGGAGGTCCCACCACGTGAGCGGCGGACGGTCGAGAAGGGTGTCGAGCCAGGGCATGAATGGCGGATCTCGGGGCTCGGGTCCCGGGTCTCGGCCTGCGACGCGCGCAGTCCGCCCCTGAGGCTGCCTGGAGGGCGGGCGCGCGCTCGAATCCGCCGTCGGCCTACGGCGTTCCCGCCGCGCGGCCCTGACTGGTTCCGTTGCCGTGCCCCCGGATCATATCCGCGACACGCGCCACCTGCACCATCTGCGGCACCGCATGCACCCGCACGATGTGGCTGCCGCCGAGCACCGCCGCGGTGACAGCGGCGGCCGTGGCCCAGTCGCGGTCGGGCGGGGCCACGTCGCCGATCGCCGCGGTCAGGAACGACTTGCGGGACGGCCCGACGAGCAGTGGACGGCCGAGCGCGGCAAGCGCGGAGAGACCGGCCAGCGCCGCCGCGCTGTCGCCCGCCCGCTTGGCGAAGCCGAGACCGGGGTCGAGGATGAGGCGGTCCCAGGCCACGCCGCGGCTGACTGCCCGTTCGATGGCCCGCGTGAGGTCGCGGGCGACGTCGGTGGGCACGTCGCCGTACCGCGCGTGGGCGTACATGTCGGCGGGCCGTCCCCGCATGTGCATCAGCACGAGCGGCGCGCCGCGCACGGCCACCAGATCGCCGAGCGCCGGCTCGTACTGCAGCCCGCTGACGTCGTTCACGATGACCGCCCCTTCGTCGAGGCCGAAGCGGGCCACCTCGGCCTTCGTCGTGTCGATCGACAGGGGAATCCGCAGCCGGTTCAGCTTGCGCATCACCGGCAGCAGCCGCCGGCGCTCGTCGCGGCCGCTGAGCGGCGCGGCGCCGGGGCGGGAGGACTCGGCGCCGATGTCGATGAGGTCGGCGCCGCCCGCTTCCATGGCCAGGGCGAGGTCGAGCGCGTGATCGGGGTCGAGGGCCTTGCCGCCGTCGGAGAACGAGTCAGGCGTGACATTGAGCACGCCCATGACGAGCGTGCGCGGACCGAGGACGAGCGGCCCTCGGCCCGCAAGCGGCAGGCTGAAAGAAGCGCGCGGCGCGGTCAGGGGCTTATTCCTGCGCGAGCGGCTTCGGCGTGAGCGGCAGGAGCGGCGCGCGCTCGTTGTCGCGCGCGCGTTCGCGCGGCTGGTCGGCCGACGCGGCGGGCGCCGGCGGCGCCACGGGCGGTTCGTCGATCGGCAGGCCGTTGACGATCCGCTTCACCTGCTCGCCGTCGAGCGACTCGCGCGAGAGCAGGGCTTCGGCAATCGCCAGCAGCGCTTTCTTGTGTTCCGTCAGGAGCGCCGTCGCCTTGTCGTAGTTCTCGCTGACGATGCGCTTCACTTCCTGGTCGATGCGCTCGGCGGTGGAGCCGCTGTAGTCCTGCTGCTGCGCGATTTCACGGCCGAGGAAGATCTGCTCTTCCTTCTTGCCGTAGGTGAGCGGGCCCATGATCTCGCTCATGCCCCACTCGCAGACCATCTTGCGCGCCATCTCGGTCGAGCGCTCGAGGTCATTGCCGGCGCCGGTTGTGATGTCGCCCGTGGTCAGCTCCTCGGCGATGCGGCCGCCGAGCAGGATCGCGATGCGATCCATGAGGTAGACCTTCGAGTAGTTGTGCTTCTCGTCGAGCGGCAGCTGCGTCGTGAGCCCGAGCGCCATGCCGCGCGGGATGATAGTGACCTTGTGCAGCGCGTCGGCCTGCGGCAGCAGCACCGCGAGCAGGGCGTGGCCGGCTTCGTGGATGGCCGTGACGCGCTTTTCTTCCTCTGTCACGATCATCGAACGCCGCTCGGCACCCATGAGCACCTTGTCCTTGGCGAACTCGAAGTCCACCATGGCCACGGCCTTCTTGTTGAGCCGCGCCGCGTTCAGCGCCGCTTCGTTCACGAGGTTCGCGAGGTCCGCGCCGGCAAACCCCGCCGAGCCCCGCGCCAGCACGCGGATGTCGACGTCGTCGGCCATCGGAATCTTCTTGGTGTGCACCGCGAGGATGCCTTCGCGGCCCTTCACGTCGGGACGATTCACGACGATGCGGCGGTCGAAGCGGCCCGGACGCAGCAGTGCCGGATCGAGCACGTCGGGACGGTTGGTGGCCGCCACGAGGATGACGCCTTCGTTCGACTCGAAACCGTCCATCTCGACGAGGAGCTGGTTGAGCGTCTGCTCACGTTCGTCGTGACCACCGCCGAGGCCGGCACCGCGATGACGGCCCACGGCGTCGATTTCGTCGATGAACACGATGCACGGCGCGTTCTTCTTGCCCTGTTCGAAGAGGTCGCGCACGCGGCTCGCGCCGACGCCCACGAACATCTCGACGAAGTCGGAGCCGCTGATCGAGAAGAACGGCACGTTGGCTTCACCGGCCACGGCGCGCGCCAGCAGTGTCTTGCCGGTGCCTGGAGGGCCCATGAGCAGCACGCCCTTCGGGATGCGGCCGCCGAGCTTCTGGAACTTCTGCGGTTCCTTGAGGAATTCGATGATTTCCTGGAGTTCGTCCTTGGCTTCGTCGACGCCGGCGACGTCACGGAACGTGACCTTCTTCTGCGACGACGAGGAGAGCTTCGCCTTGCTCTTGCCGAACGACAGCGCCTTGTTGCCGCCGCTCTGTACCTGCCGCATGAAGAAGACCCAGAAGCCGATCATGAGCAGAATCGGCGCCCAGGAATACAGGATGGCCGCCCAGGGCGATTCGGTGGGCGCCTTGCTCTCGACGCTGACGCCGCGCTCGATGAGGCGGTTGGCCAGGCCTTCGTACTGGAAGGGCGCGTAGGTGCGGAAGTTCTCGAGGCCCTTGGTCACGCCGGAGATGTCGTTGCCGACAATCGTGACCCGCTGGACCTGCCCGGCATCCACCCACGACACGAACTCACTGAACGGGACGGGGTTTTCGTTGCGCTGCAGGCGCGACGAAAAATTCCACACGAGGAGCCCGACGACGAACAGGATGGACCAGAACACGAGGCTCTTTGCGGTGGAGTTCACGATCCCTCCGAGCCGGACGGCGCCGGCTGGTCAAAAGTCAAGACTATCACGTCGCCCTCGTCACCCGAGGCCGCCGCGTCGGCGTCCACCGCGTGTCCGATGACCCACACGATCCGGCCGGTGGCATCGGCCACGACCGGCACGCGGTCACGTTCCGCGCGCGGAACCTTGCGATCGACCAGCAGGTCCTGCAGCTTCTTCGACCCGCCCAGCCCCCGAGGCCGAATCCGGTCGCCCGCGGTGCGCCCCCGCACCTGGAACGGCGTGGGCACCGACGCCTTGACGATGAGACGCCGGTGAAGGTCCGCGGGCTCCTCCACCGTCTGTATCGGCCCTGTGGCCACCAGGCGGCAGCCGGGTCCCAGTTCCGGCAGACCCACCGTGCCGGGCACCGGCAGCGACCGCGACGACAGCCATGTGGCGGCCGCGGCGCCGGACGCCACGATCAATAAGACAGCATCCTCGGAAAAACGTTCCACCCGGAGGCCGGCAGCCTCGGCCGCGGCCGGACCACCCGGGCGGCATACCGCCAGCAGCGCCTCGACATCGGCGAGGTCCGGGGCATGCGGCGCCCCCGCCCGTTCGAGCGACCGCCGGGCCAGGCGGCGCGCCAGCGCGAGCGGGAGACGCGACAACGCCGGCATCGAGATGGCGAGCCCGCCGGGCGCGGCCGCCACAACGCCAGGCGCCGCGGCATCGGCGAGCGATTCGAGCAGGGCGTCATCGGCCGCCACCACCTCGGCCGTCCGCGCGAGCACACGGGTGACCGCTGGCTGAAATCGCTCGGCCAGCTGCGGCATGAGCTCGTGCCGCACGCGGTTGCGCGGCTGCGTCACGTCGGCGTTGGTGGCATCTTCCACCCAGGTCTCGCCGCGCCGGGCCAGCTCCGCCCGCAGCGCCGCCCGCGTGCAGTCGAGGAGCGGCCGTACCACCGTGCCGCGCCTCGGCAGGATGCCGCGCAGGCCGCGCGGACCGGCGCCGCGCAACAGGCGCAACAGCACGGTTTCCGCCTGGTCGTCAGTGGTGTGGGCCACGGCCACGGTCGCCGCGTCGCAGGACGTCCTGGCGCGTTCGAGGAACGCGTAGCGGGCACGTCGCGCCGCCACTTCGACCGACACGTGGGTCTCGACGGCGAGAGCCGCGACCGGTGCCGCCGCCGCGATGAACGGTACGTCGAGGCGGGCGCACAGCTCCCGGCAGAACATCTCATCCCTGGCGGCCTCTGGCCGGAGCTGATGATTGAGATGCGCGGCGCCGGCGAGCACGAGTTCGCCCGTGGCGGCCAGGTCACGCAGCAGGAGGAGTTGTGCGACGGAATCGGCCCCACCCGACAGCGCGACCAGAACCCGGGCCCCGCGAGGCCAGAGATGGTGGCGGGCGACGTGCCGTCGCACCCGGTCGAGAAGTGGGGTGGTCAAAAGGTGGTGTCCGCCCTCGCTCGCCTTGCGGCGAGCTACGGCGGATCAGCCATGGCCAGTCCGCGCCATCCGCGGCTGGCGGTGCCAGCCGAATCTCGCCGGAGGCGAGCGAAGACTGGTGCCGGAGGGCGGACTCGAACCGCCGACCCTGCGCTTATGAGACGCATGCTCTAACCGGCTGAGCTACTCCGGCAGGAATCTCTGACTTTATCACGCCCCAGCGGTGGCTGACCGCTCAACGAGGGCGGCGGCGAGGAGCGGAATCAGAATCTCGTGATGGCCGGTCAGGTGGATGCCCCGGCCGATCCCCGCCGTGGGCCGCCGCACCACGTTCGTGAGCGGCCGGTAGTGTGGCAGGAAGTCGAGATCGACGGTCGTGAGCCCCGTGAGGTCGTGCCCATGGTTGCGCGCGACGGCGATCGCCTTGAGGAACACTTCCGGCAGCACCACCGCGGAGCCGCAGTTCAGGTACACCCCGCCGGCCAGCCGCGCGACCGAACTCGTGAAGTGGCGGAAGTCGCGCAGGCTGCCTTCGCCGATGGCGGCGCCCGAGGCGTCCGGGTGCATGTGGATGATGTCGGTGCCCATCGCCACGTGCACGGTCACGGGCACACCGTGCCGCAGCGCCGCGCAGAGCACGCTGACATCGGCATGCGGGGGCGCCGACGCCGCGAGCCACGCCGCGACCGAACGCCCGAGCCCCCAGCCGCGGGCCACACCATCCACGATCGCCCGGTTGATGCCGGTGCCCGTTTCTTCGGCCATGCCGAAAGCGCCCGGGCCGAGTGCGGCATCCACGTCCTCGGACGTTGCGCCGGCAAGCGCGATCTCGACGTCGTGGATGATCCCGGCGCCGTTCAGGGCGAGCGCGGAGACATACCCGCGCGCCATGAGATCCACGAGCAGCGGCGACAGGCCGGCCTTGATGACATGCGCGCCGAGCCCCCAGATGACCGGGGCCGGGCGGGCGGCAGCCGCCGCGATCGCATCGACAACCGCCACGAGATCACGCGCGGCGAGCAGTTTCGGCAGGCGCGAGAGCCAGTCGCTGATGCCACTGCCAGGCTGGTGCGGCGCCGCGAGATCCTCGCGCCGCACCTTGCTCGACCGCGACGCCAGCGGGTAGCGCCGCACCGCGGAAAGATCGAATTCCTCGTACTCCAGCTTCATCGTGGTCGCCTCGACGTCGCTACAGTATGACCATCGCGTCGCCGTAACTGTAGAAGCGATAGCGGGCGGCCACGGCCTCGCGGTACGCCTCGCGCACGTGCTCCAGCCCGGCAAAGGCCGACACCAGCATGAGGAGCGACGACTTCGGCACGTGGAAGTTCGTCACGAGTCCGCTCACGAGCCGGAACTGATGGCCGGGAGCAATGAAGAGCGCGGTCTCGCCCGCGCGGGCTGGCACGCGGCCCTGGGCATCGAGTTCAAGCGACTCCAGTGTCCGGGTCGTGGTGGTGCCCACCGCGATGATGCGGCGCCCGTCGGCGCGGGCGCGGGTCAGCGCCTCGGCGGCGGCGGGCCCCACTTCGAACGACTCGTAGGCCATACGATGGTCGGCGATGCGCTCGGCGCGCACCGGCTGGAAGGTGCCATAACCGACGTGCAGCGTGATGGTCGCCCGTTCGACGCCCGCGGCGTCGAGCGCCTCGAACACGGCCGGCGTGAAGTGCAGGCCGGCAGTAGGGGCGGCGACCGAGCCTTCCTCGCGGGCGTAGACGGTCTGGTACCGTTCGCGGTCGCTCTCGGCATCGGGCCGCTTGATATACGGCGGCAGCGGCATGTGGCCGAGGCGCGCGATGGCCGACGTCACCGGCGAACCGTCGGGCGTCGTGAGGCGCACGATTCGCTCGTGCTCGATACGTTCGAGGACCTCGCCATCGAGCCGGGCGTCCGGCCCTTCGAACACGAGCCGCGTCCCCGGGCCGACGCGCGCCCCCGGGCTCACGAGGGCGCGCCAGTGTTCGTCGCCCGGCACCGCGGCGGGTGACGCCTGCCGGGCGACGAGCAGGCACTCCACCGCCCCTTTGCCCGGCTCGCGGTGCCCGAGAAGCCGCGCCGGAAACACGCGCGTGTCGTTCAGCACGAGCAGGTCGCCGCGTCGCAGCAGACCGGGCAGGTCGCTGAACACGCCGTGCCGCACCGCTCCCGTCTCACGATCGAGCCGCATGAGCCGCGACGCGCCGCGCACGTCCGGCGGCGCCTGCGCGATGAGATCAGCGGGCAGAGCGAAGTCGAAGTCGGAGAGGTGGAGAGACACGGCGATCTGAAGATGGAGTGATCTGATGATGTGGTGATCTGGCGACGGATCGTCAGATCGGGAGATGCAAGCATCCGATCACGCGATCAGAAGATCAACTGTTCGGGAAGATGCTGCCAAAAAAATGGCCCGGGCGCCCCTGGAAAGCGGCCCGGGCCGAACACGGACGTTCTCGGCAGGTCTAGTGCACGCTCGAGGTGCGTACGGTGTGGGTGTCGTTCCAGTCGGTCGCGACAATCGCCCAGAGCACCTGATCGTGGAACTCGCCGTCGGCGGCACGGGCGCGGCGCAGCAGGCCCTCCTGCGCGGCGCCAAGCTTGCGCAGGGCGCCGTTGGCGCGGCCATTGCGCACATCGATGCGGAACTCGGCGCGATGCACGCCCATCTGTCCGAAGAGACACCCGAGCACGAGGCGGCCGGCGGTCTGGAAGGTCGAGGTGCCGCGGAACTCCTCGGCGGTCACGGCGAAGCCTTCGACCATCGAACAGGTGTGGTCCATCGAGCGCACGCCGACGAGGCCGATGGGGACGCCGGTCTCGACCGGCACGATCACCCAGCACGCCGTGGTGCCGGCGCGGCGGCTGGCCTGCAGCTGTTCGATGAGCAGTTCGAGGCCGGCCACGCTGGCGGCCGGCGGGTCAGGCACGATCTGCGCGAGCGCGTCGTCGGGCAGGGCGGTGAGCAGCGACAGGGCGTCGGCCGCGACCGGCTCGCGGAGCGTCAGAGATGCGCCGGAGAGCGTCGGCAGCGCCTCGCGCCAGTTGGTGCGGACGGCTTCGGCAGCCGCGGCTCCCGGAGGAGTGGCGATCGTCGCGGGCGTCTGAGCGGTCGTCTGTGCCTTGGCCATGATCACCTTGCATCCGTCCGAACCACGCTGGCCCCAGACCGATCGCGGTCTGGAGCCCTCGTGGGTGCCGGCCGAACGCTGCCGCGCCGGGGGAGAGGAGGTCGCGCCGGACGATGTGCCGCCCGAACGTCCCGGAAGGAGCAAGGCCCGCGCCACGCGCGTACGGCACCGCTATGACTAGAGGTAAACCTTTGACAGCAGATGAGTTATCTGCCACGAGCCACAGATGGTGCGGCGAGAGCCCTGGTGCGCTGTCTCGGCACAGGCGGTCGTGCATCCGCGCGCAGTCGATCCCCTAAACCCTTTGCACCCTGATTTTTGGGGCCGTGCGTCGAATCAGCACAGCGGCGTGGGGACCGTCCTGACACCAGTGCGACGCACAGAACTCATTCAATAACAGTCACTTACAGAGACAGCTCCCCGGAAGGCTGCTCCGGGGGCTGTCCCTGAATGAGACAGTTGCGCCTGGCCGCGCGGCGCGTCAGAACGCCCAGCGAATGAGCAGCGCGCCCACGGTGAAGCCGGCCCCGACCGACGCCACCAGCACGAGGTCACCCTTCTTCAGGCGGCCCTGGAGCACGGCGTCGTTCATCGCCAGCGGGATCGTGCCGGCGGTCGTGTTGCCAAAGCGCTCGATGTTGATGATGACCTTCGACTTGTCGATGCCGACGCGCTCCGAGACCGCTTCGATGATGCGGCGGTTGGCCTGGTGCGACACGAAGAGGTCGATGTCGTCGGCCGTCACGCTGTTGCGCTGAAGCAGACGTTCGCAGAGGTCGCCCGTGCGCCGCACGGCGAACTTGAACACCGTCGAACCGTCCTGCTTCACGAAGTGCAGCCGCTGATCGACCGTTTCGTGCGAGGCGGGCTTGAGGCTGCCGCCGGCCGGCATGCAGAGGGCCGCGCCGCCGCTGCCGTCGATCTCGTGCGCGAAGTCGATGATGCCGAGTTCGGGGGACGACGAGGGACCGAGCACGACCGCGCCGGCGCCGTCGCCGAAGAGCACGCACGTCGTGCGGTCGGTGTAGTCGATGATGCTCGACATCACGTCGGCGCCGACGATGAGCGCGTACTTCGCCGAGCCGGCGGCGATGAGCTGGCTGCCGACGGTGAGCGAGTAGGCGAACGCGGAGCAGGCGGCGCTCACGTCGAAGCCCCAGGCGCGCGAAGCGCCGAGCTTGTGCTGCAGCAGGCACGCCGTGCTCGGGAAGAGCATGTCGGGCGTGACGGTGCCGACGATGATGAGATCGATGTCGTCGGGCGTCAGTCCGGCCCGGCGGATGGCCTCGGCGGCGGCCTCCTTCGCGATGTCTGACGTGCCGACACCGGGATCGACGATGTGGCGCTCACGGATGCCGGTGCGCTGCAGAATCCACTCGTCGCTCGTGTCGACGAGCTTCTCGAGATCCGCGTTTGTGAGCACACGCGGCGGCACATACGTGGCCAGGCTCTTGATTTCGGCGCGTCCGATCGGGGTCGTGCCGGCCAGGTTCGCGATGGAAGTCCTCAAAACAGTCCTCTCCTGGGCGCCTGGCGCCCGAAGTACTCGTAGGCTCGTGCAGTGGCCACGCGGCCGCGCGGGGTGCGGTCGAGGAAGCCGGCCTGCAGGAGATACGGTTCGTGGATGTCCTCGATGGCGTCGGGCTCTTCGCTGAGCGCGGCGGCCAGCGTGTTGACGCCCACCGGGCCGCCGCCGAACTTGTCCATGATCGTGCTGAGCAGGCGACGGTCGATCTCGTCGAAGCCGTGGTCGTCCACTTCGAGCATCTTCATCGTCGCACGCGCGACCTCGACCGTGATCGTGCCATCGGCGCGCACCTGGGCGTAGTCGCGCACACGGTGCAGCAGACGGTTGGCGATGCGGGGGGTGCCGCGTGACCGCCGCGCGATCTCGAGCGAGGCATCGGGCGCGAGGGGTGTGTTCAGGATCCGCGCCGACCGCCGCACGATCTCGTCGATGTCGGCCACGGTGTAGAAGTCGAGCCGGTGATTGATGCCGAAACGCGCCCGGAGCGGCGCCGTCAGCAGGCCGGCCCGCGTCGTGGCGCCGATGAGGGTGAAGCGTTCGACGGGCACCTTCACCGACCGCGCGCCCGGCCCCTGGCCGATCACGATGTCGAGCTCGAAGTCCTCCATCGCCGGGTAGAGGATCTCTTCGATCGTCGCCGGCATGCGGTGGATTTCGTCGATGAAGAGCACCTCGTTCCGCTGCAGACCCGAGAGCATGCCCGCCAGGTCACCCGGCTTCTCGATGACCGGGCCCGAGGTTGTGCGGATGGCGGCCCCCATCTCGTTGGCAATCACGTAGGCGAGCGTGGTCTTGCCGAGTCCGGGCGGGCCCCAGAGCAGGATGTGGTCGAGCGCCTCCCCGCGCTGCCGGGCCGCGGCAATCGACACCTGCAGGTTCTCGCGCACGCGATCCTGGCCGATGTAATCGTCGAGGCGCCGCGGACGGAGCCCGGCCTCGAACTGCGCGTCGTCGTCGCCCGGCACGGACGACACCACCCGGTCGGTCATGCGCGCGCCAGCTCCCGAAGCGCGGCGCGCAGCGCCACTTCGAAGCGCGGACGCTCCTCGCTGCCGAGCTGCTTGTCGAGCACCTTGTCCACGGCTGAGCGATGGTAGCCGAGATTCAGCAGTGCCGACACGAGGTCGTCCCGCACCGCGTTGGTCTCGGGCGCCACCGGCGCCGCGGTGTGCGCCGCGGGCGCCACGGGCAGCTTGTCCTTGAGTTCGAGGCAGATCCGCTCGGCCGTGCGCTTGCCGACGCCGGGAATGCGGGTGAGGCGCGCGATGTCACCGCGCTGCACGGCCGCCACGAAGTCCGCCGCGTCGATGCCACTCAGCACGGCGAGGGCGAGCTTCGGACCGATGCCGCTCGTGGCAATCAGCTTCTCGAACACCGTCAGCTCGAACGCCGTCGGAAAGCCGTAGAGCGCGATGGCATCTTCGCGGACGTGCGTGTGGATGCGGAGTTCGACGTCGGCGCCGGGCTCGCCCACCGCGTAGAACGTCGAGACCGGCACCGCCACGTCGTATCCCACGCCGTGCACGTCGATGACGAGACGTGTCGGCTGCTTTTCGAGGAGCCGTCCCCGCAGCCACGCGATCATGAGCGGCGGACGCCGGCGCGCGCGGCACGCACCGTCTTCGTCTCCGAGGGCGGACGGTACGCCCGCCAGCTCTTGAGCGCGGCGGCGCCGCGGCCCTGCGGCACGACGACGGCCCGGGCGGGAAGGCGATGCACGTGGCAGAGCGCCACGGCGAGGGCGTCGGCCGCATCGTGCGGCGTCGGCGGCGCCTCGAGGCCGAGCAGCAGCGCAATCATCTGGCCGACCTGCGCCTTCTCGGCGCGGCCATATCCGACGACGGCGCGCTTGATTTCGGCGGGGGTGTATTCCGCCAGCTCGAGGCCCGCTTCGACCGCCGACAGCATGGCCACGCCGCGCGCATGCCCGAGGGTCAGCGCACTGCGCACGTTGGTAGCGTAGAACAGATTCTCGATGGCGACGACGTCGGGCTGGCACTCACGCAGCAGCGCCGAGAGCCCGTCGTGGATGACCGCCAGCCGGGCCCCGAGCGTCGGGGCGCCAGCCGTGGCGATGGCACCGCAGGTCACGAGGCGATGGCGCCGGCCGTCGGACTCGACGCACCCGTAGCCGGTGCGCTCCGAGCCGGGGTCGATGCCGAAGACCCTCACGCGAGCGAGGCCTCGATCTCCTTCTCGTCGATGTCGAAGTTCGACCACACGTTCTGCACGTCGTCGTGATCTTCGACCGCTTCCATCAGCTTGAGCATCCGCGACGCGTCCTTGCCTTCGAGCTTGACGTAGTTCTGTGGCAGCATCGAGACCTTGGCGGTCACCGGCTCGATGTTCAGGGCCTTCACGGCTTCCTTCACGGCCTCGAACGACGTCGTGTCGGAGATCACCTCGAAACTGTCGCCGTCGTCGCGGAAGTCGTCGGCGCCGGCCTCGAGCACGGCTTCCATGAGCTTTTCTTCGTCGACGCCGGCCTTCTCGACGACCATGTAGCCCTTCTTCGAGAACATCCACGCGACGGAGTTCTCGGCGCCGAGGTTGCCGTTGAACTTGGCGAGCATGTGGCGGATCTCGCCGACGGTGCGGTTCTTGTTGTCGGTCATCGTCTCGATGATGATCGCCGCGCCGCCGGGGCCGTAGCCCTCGTAGTTGATCTCTTCGTAGGTGACGCCGGGCAGTTCACCGGTGCCGCGCTGGATGGCCCGCTTGATGTTCTCGGCCGGCATGTTGGCGGCCTTGGCTTCGGTCACCACCGTGCGCAGGCGTGGGTTCATGTTGACGTCGCCGCCGCCATTCCTGGCCGCGACGGTCATTTCCTTGATGAGGCGCGTGAAGAGCTTGCCGCGCTTGGCATCGAGCGCGCCCTTCTTGTGCTTGATCGTGTGCCACTTGGAATGGCCGGACATGGTGCAACTCCAGACAGAAAAAAGTCGACCCGGCAGTCTATCAGACCCGGCGGGCGATGATGATCCAGGCGTCGGCGTCGCGGTGCCAAGGCCCGCCGTCGTAGTCGCCGAGCAACGCTTCCACGGCGAAGCCGGCGGCAGCCAGCCGGCGCGTCATCTGGGGCACCGAGAGTGTCCGGAACGTCAGCGCGAAGGCCCGCCGGCGCACCGCACGCCCCCGCCGTTCCACGAACTCCTGGTCGAAAATCGTCAGGCCCTTCGGGGCGTCCTGGCGGACCGACTCGATGAGCGTGATCTGGCTGCCCCCGGGAGTGCGCCGGCCCTTCAGGCTGACCCGGCGCGAGTATTCCCCCCAGGCGGGCAGGTCGGCCACGAGTTCGAGGGCGAAGATCCCGTCGTGGCGCACCACGCGCCCCACGTCCTTGAGGGTCGCCTTCAGATCCCGCTCCGACAGCAGCGACTGCAGGATGCCGTAGGGCGCCATCACCATCGGGAAGGTGCCGGCCGGAAACGGCAGGGCCCGGATGTCGGCCCGCACAAGCGCGGGGCGCGCGCCGCGCCGTTGGCGGGTGACCCGCCGGCGCGCGCGGGCGAGCATCTCGGCCGACCGATCGACGCCGACGACGTGCACGCCCTCGTGCGCAAGCGGCATCGTGACGCGCCCCGTGCCACAGCCGAGTTCGAGCACCTGACCTTCGACGGCACCGGTCATGCGGTGCCAGAACGACAGGTCGCGACGGCCGAGCGTCTGCGCGTTCTCCCAGTCGTAGAAGGGCGCGTAGTCGTCCCAGCCGTGCCAGCCCTCCTGCGCGGCCTTCGGCGGCCGCGCCTTCGCAGTTCCGGGGGAGCGGGAGGCCGGGGTCTTCGGGCGCGTCGCCATGCGGTGGCGAGTATACCGGTCGCGGCACCGGTAAGATGGCGCGATGCGCTGGTTCCTGCGCGGCAGCCTCCTGCTGGCCGCGATACCGCTGCTCGCCGCACAACCGGCGCCGTCACCGGATGCGACGCCGGCGAACCTCGACGAATTCAGGGCGGCCGCGGCGCGGATCGTCGAGGAATCCGGCCTGCCCGGCGCCGGGCTCGCGCTCGTGCGGGCCGGCGGCGTCGAGTGGGCCGGCGGCGTCGGCGTCGCCGATCGCGACACCCGCCGGCCGATCGACGGCGACACCCTCTTCAGGGTGGGCTCGGTCAGCAAGTCGTTCGTCGCGATGGCACTGGTGCAGCTCTACGAAGACGGGCAGCTCGACCTCGACGCGCCTGTCGCCTCGATCGTCCCCGACGTGCGGATCGACAATCCGTGGGAGGCCACCGAGCCCGTGCGCGTAAGGCACCTGCTCGAACACACCGCCGGGTTCGACGACATGCACTTCAACGAAATCTACGTGCTCGACGGCGCGCCCGACCGGCCGCTCGACGAGGTGCTGCTCCGCAATCCGGCGTCACGCCATGTGCGATGGCCCCCCGGTACGCGGATGGCCTATTCGAACCCGGGTTACGCCGTGGCGGGCCGGGTCGTCGAGGCCGTGGCGGGCAAGCCCTTCGAGACGTTCATCACGGAGCGCATCTTCACGCCGCTGGCGATGAGCGCGACCACCTTCTCTGGCGACGTGGACGCGCCAGAGCTCGCGCAGGGCTACGACACCAGGGGCGGCCCCCCCGCCGTGCGGCGGCGCATCCATCTGCGGCCGGCCGGCGCCTTGCACTCGTCGCCGCGGGACCTGGGACTGTTCGTGGAGATGCTGCTCAACTGGGGCGAGCTGCGCGGCGGCTACGTGATCGACCCGGAGTATCTCTCGAACATGGAGTGGCCGCGCACCACGGCAGCGTCGAAGGCCGGCGTGCGCGCCGGCTACGGGCTCGGCATTTACAGCACGATCGACCTGCCGTATCACGTGCTCGGACATCAGGGCGGCATCGACGGGTTCCTGTCCGCCTATGGATACTCGCCGTCGCGTGACGTCGGCTTCGTCGTGCTGTTGAATGGCACGTACGCGCCCGACGCGCTCACCCGACTCTCGTCGCTCGCCATCCGCTATCTGAAGCGGGACGTGGCGGCAACGCCGCCGGAGTCGATGGACGTCGCGCCAGACACGCTCGGGCGTTTCGCCGGTTATTACCACGACGCGAACCCTCGCAATGCACTCATGCAGGCCATCGAGTTCCCCCTGAGCGGACGCACGGTCGGCCTCGTGGACGGCCGCCTCGTCATGACCCCGGTCTTCGGTCCCGCCACGCCACTCGTCGCGGTGAACGACGCGCTCTTCCGCCGGGAACAGGAACTCACGGCCTCGATGGCATTCACGGAGGTGCAGGGCACGGCGGTGCTCGCCGGCACTGACATCTACGCGGAACGGCGCGCCCGCTGGCCGGTCGATCTGCTGCGGGGCAGCCTGCTCGTGGCGCTCGTGTGCATCGGCATCGCCCCGCCGATGACCGCGGCGTACGCATGGCGGCGACGCGCGCGTGGCGGCGCCGGCACGGGCGGCCTCGGCACGGCGTGGACGCTGGCGCTGCTGGCCTTCGGTGCGATCTTCGTCGTGGCGTCGACATCGCCGGTGACGGCCCTGGCCACGGCCGGAGGCCCTGCCTTCGTTTTGCTCGGCGCGTCGATCGTCCACCCGCTCACGGCCTGTGCGCTCCTGCCGCTCACCGCCGCCGCCTGGGTACGGGGGCTACGCGGACGCATGGGCTGGTTCGCCGCCGCCACGGCGGTCGCGCACGCCGGGCTGGCCTGCTACCTCGGGTGGTGGGGGCTCGTGGCATTCCGCAGCTGGACCTACTGACCCGCCGGGCCAGTCTCGCCGCAGGAGACCTGACACATGGATCATCCGACCGTCATTCACGCCGTCGATCACGCGGTCTTCGCGCCAGAGAAGATGGGCAAGACCACGCTGTTCAGCTCGCCGCACCTGCTGGTCGGCCTGAACGCGTTCGAGCCCGGCCAGGCCCACGCGCTGCACGCGCACGCGGGCATGGACAAGGTCTACCACGTGCTCGCGGGCGAAGGCGTGTTCCTGCTCGACGGGAGCGAGCTGCCGATGCACGCCGGCGATCTGCTGGTGGCTCCCGACGGCGTGCCGCACGGCGTGCGCAACACGAGCGCCGCCCGCCTCGTCGTCCTCGTCGTGCTCGCTCCGGGCGCACACGGCAGATAGTGCGGGGAGCCGGCGGCACCGTATGATCGCGCCCTATGCCTTCTGAGACCCATCGAAGCCTGACGCGCCTGTCACGCCACTTCCGGGTGACCGGCGGCGACAGCTTCCGCCTGCGTGCCTTCTCTCCCGACGACACCCGCGAACTGCAGCTCAAGGACAAGACCGACGCCCTGCTCGAAGAGAGCGCCGAGGTGATGGCGGAGCTGCAGGAGCGGCTCTACGCCCAGGACCGCTGGAGCGTGCTGCTCATCTTCCAGGCGATGGACGCCGCCGGCAAGGACGGCACGATCAAGCACGTGATGACTGGGCTCAATCCGCGCGGCTGCGAGGTGCACAGCTTCAAGGCGCCGTCGAGCGAGGAACTCGATCACGACTTCCTCTGGCGCACGTCGAACAAGCTGCCGCGCCGTGGCCATATCGGCATCTTCAACCGGTCGTATTACGAGGAGATGCTGGTCGTGCGCGTGCACCCGGAGATCCTCGGCAAACAACAACTGCCGGACGAACTCATCACCCCGCGCATCTGGCGGGAGCGTTTCGAAGACGTCGTCAGCTACGAGCGCTATCTCTCGCGTCAGGGCGTCGTCATCCGCAAGTTCTTCCTGTACGTGTCGCCGGAGGAGCAGCGCCGGCGATTCCTGGAGCGGATCGCCGAGCCCGACAAACACTGGAAGTTCTCGCTCGGCGACCTGCACGAGCGCGAGTTCTTCCAGGACTACCTCGCCGCCTACGACGACGTGATCCGTCACACGGCCTCACCGTTCGCGCCGTGGTACGTCGTGCCGGCGGATCACAAGTGGTTCACGCGGCTCGTCGTCGCCTCCGCGGTCATCGAGGCCATCGAGTCGGTGCAGCCTACGTTCCCGACGGTGAACGCGAAGACACTGCGGCAACTCAAGGCGGCTGAAGCGGCCCTGCTGCACGAGGCGAAGGCCGTAACCGGGATCACGGTGCCCGCCCGCCGGCCGGCCGCGCGCACGCGTCGGCGCCGCCCGTGAGCCCGCCCCCCGGGCTCATCCAGGCCCACCGTGGCCGCCATCGCTGCGCCTGGTGCGGCGACGATCCGCTCTACGTGCGCTACCACGACGAGGAATGGGGCCGGCCCGTGTTCGACGACGTCCGCCTGTTCGAGAAGATCTGCCTCGAAGGGTTCCAGTCGGGCCTGAGCTGGCTCACGATTCTGCGCAAGCGCGAACACTTTCGCGCCGCGTTCCGCGGCTTCGACCCCGCCACCGTCGCGCGGTTCGACGGGAACGACGTGGCGCGTCTGCTGAATGACGCCGGGATCGTGCGGCATCGCGGCAAGATCGTGTCCACCATCAACAACGCCGCCCGCGCGCTCGATCTGCAGGCGGAGTTCGGATCGCTCGCCGCCTACGCCTGGTCGTGGGAGCCCTCGCGGGCGGAACGTCCGGCGTTGGTGACGTGGGACGTGCTCCGGGGGATGGCGACGACGCAGACCTCGACGGCCCTCTCGAAGGACCTCAAGCGCCGTGGTTGGACGTTCGTCGGGCCGACGACCGTGTACGCGTTCATGCAGGCCATGGGCCTCGTGAACGACCACGTCGAGGGCTGCTTCGTGAGAGCGAACGCGAGCCGCGATCGGCGCACCGCCGCGCCGCCGGCGCCCGTTACTGCTGTTCGACGCTGAAGCCGGCCTGCCGCAGCATTGCGACCACGCTGTCGCCGCCGACGAGGTGCGCGCCGCCCACCACAACCAGGCACGGCGCCGGCTCCGCGCTGCAGGCCGCGATCTGCGGCACCCAGGCGCGGTTGCGGTCGACGAGCATCCGCTGATATACGTCCGGCGATTCGCGGAACTCGTCGAGCAGCAGGCGCTCGAGCGCCCGGACGTCGCCGCCGCGCCAGGCCCGGATGATGTCGGCCACGGCGCTGACCTGCGTGTCGATGTCGCCCAGTACCGCCTTCAGCATGTCGATCTGCACGGGCATCGGCAGGCTGTCGAGGGCCGAGAGCTGCGCCGCAACGGTTTCGAGCCCACGCACGGGCCGGGCGGCCGCTCTGGCCCGCTCGTAGAAGTGACGGTCGAGTCCGAACGCCGGGTCGTAGCCGGCACGCTGGAGGGCCGGCACCGCCAGTGTCATCGCGGCCAGCCACGGCTTCATGCGATCCACGACCAGCATCGGCAGCCCCGTCGCCGAAGCCTTGGCCTGGACGAGGGCCGCGGTGTCCCGGTCGAGGATGGCCGTGAGCGTGCGGCCGTCGGTCAGCATGGCCTTCGACGCCAGCGGCAGCACGGCCCCGGGGTCGGACGAGGCGCCGAGGTCGACCTCCTCGACGAGAATGCGCGTTTCGCTGAAGGCGCGCTCGAACACCGCGGGCAGTGGATACACGTCCTTCGTGAGCACGTGCACGGAGCCAACCAGGTAGGCGATGGTTCTGGCGTCCTTCGTGACCTTCCACACGAACTGGTTGCCTGCGCCCGGCGCCGGCGACTGGGCGTGCGCCATGGGCGCGAACGCCGCGACGACGAGAAGCGCGCAGGCGCGGAGGCTGCCGGTAGTGCGCATGCTCGAGCGTAGCACGCGGCTTCGCCGGCACACTGCCCGCGCCGGCACGCTGTTACCATGCTCGCGATGACCTTCGCCGAGACTCTCACCGGCGCCCTCGTCATGGCTCCCATGACCAAGGGTTCGAACCTGCCATACCGCCGGTTGTGCGTGGAACTCGGCGCCCGCGTCACGATGAGCGAGATGACCGTGGCGCGGCGTCTCAAGCAGAAGCGCAAGGGCGAGTTCGCCCTCATCCGCCGCGCGCCCGACGAGCCGTTCTTCGGCGTCCAGCTGGCCGGCACGAACCCCGAGGAGATGGCGTGGGCGGCCGGTCTCGTCGAGTCGCGCGGCACTGATTGGGTGGATATCAACTTCGGCTGTCCTATCGATCATTTCACGCGCAAAGGCCTCGGCGCGTCGATCGGCCGTCAGCCGAACCGCATCCGGCGCATCGTCGAGGCGATGAAGCGAGGGGTCGTGCGGGTGCCGATCACTGCCAAGATCCGCCTGGGCTGGAACGACGACGATCGCAATTTCCTGGATCAGGCGAAGGCCGCGGCGGACGGCGGCGCCGACGCGATTACCGTGCATGGTCGGACGAGGAACGCGCGGTATCGGCTGGCCGCTGACTGGGACGCCATCGGACAGGTCGTGCGCGCGGTGCCGGTGCCGGTCATCGGGAACGGCGACGTGCTGTTTCCGCACGAAGTCGGCGAGGCGCGCGCGCGATCCGGCTGCGTTGGGGTGATGTCGGCCCGCGGTGTGCTGATCAAGCCGTGGCTGTTTCGTGAAGCGACAGAAGGGTATCTCGATCTCGACGGTGAGGCGCGCGTCGCCATCTACAAGCGTTACGTCACGCTGGCGCTTGAGCACTGGGGTGACGACGAGCACGGCCGCGCCAGGGTACGCGAGTTCCTCCGCTGGCACGTCGGATTCTGGTGCCGGTACGCGCGACGGCGCGCCGATGGCACATGGCCCACGATGCAGCAGCGGGAGGACGCGCCGCTGCTGCGGTCGCCGCTCGAGGAGTTGCTGGCCAGGGCCGACGAGGCCGCGCTCGACTTCGTCACCGACGGGCTGCTCGCCGGCACACCGCTCGACCCCGAACGCGCGCCGGCAATAGACGCGTCGGCGGACGACGCTGACGTCATGGCGGAAGGCTGAGATGGGTCGTCGCGGAGGGCCGAGACTGCCCGGATGGGCTGGTTCGAGCGCTGCCGCCCTCGCCGCGGTCGCCGTCGCGTTCATCGCGACCACCGTGCTGGTCGCACAGGGACCACCAGCCGTGGTGGCGAGCATCGACGCTGGAAGTCTCGCGGGCGTTTTGTAGGAGGTGGCCACCACGGGGACGTGGTGGCACCGCCAGTGCGTGACATGGACGCGCTACGGGTTCGACCTGGCCTGACGGGGCGGGATTCGGGCGACGAGCATCTGCTCTACGCGCGACGGCACGGCGCGCTTGCGCGGGCGGCTTCGCTCGGCGCGAGCCGGCGATGGACCGGCTCGCCATCCGCTTCACGCCGCCGATGTTCAACTGGCTCCCGGCCACGTGAAGTGACTTCTGGATCCTGGAGGCCGGCGCCGGGCAGAGCTGGCTGCTCGTCTGCGACAATCGGCGGGAGCGTCTGCCCTTGCTCTCGCGGGCTGTGGCACTCGACGAGGCGGCCATGGCGCATGCGCTTTCTGCGGCTCGACGAGAAGGCTTCGACCCCGATCGGCTGATGCGCATGCCGCAGCCCGCAGGCGCCACGGGTCCCCCATGCGCTGAGATTGGTGCACCGTTGGGGGGGGGGTAATCGGGGCGCCCGGCCGTCTGGCTTCTGCCTGTGGCCTCGCGAGTTTCGGTTGGCGATTGTCTCGTCTATGCTGAGCGCGTCATGGATCGTTCAAGCTGGGCGGTTCTCGGGGCCGTGGCTGCAGGCAGTGCCGTGGGTGGCGTAGCTCGCCATCTGTTGACGGAGGCCGTCGTGAAGGTGGCCGGCGTTGGTTTTCCGTGGGGTACGATCGTCGTGAACGTGTCTGGTTCCCTCGCGATCGGCGTGCTCAGCGCACTGGCCGACTCATTGGCGGACTGGCCGCCCCTGTGGCGGCATGTAGCCATCACGGGGGTGCTGGGCGGATACACGACGTTCTCGGCCTTCAGCGTGCAGACGGTCAGCTTGCTTCAGCAGGGGCACACGGCGGCGGCCTTGTTGAACGTGGGCGTGTCGGTCGCTCTTGGAGTCGTGGCGTGCTGGGTGGGTTTTGCGGCGACCATCGCGCTGGCGCGGTAGCGCGCGAGTGCGACATCGGCGGTGACGGCAGACGCTTAACGCGTCTGCGCGATCTCCGCAAGGCGACGCTGCACCTGCGTGTTCGTCGGGAACTCGGCCTTCAGCGTTTCGAGGACCTGGCGGGCCGCGCTGAGATCACCGGCCGCGGCCAGCGCGCCTGACCTCAGCAGGCCGGCCCGCACGCGCAGGCGGGTGTCTTCGGTCGGCACCCTGAGGGCGTCCAGGCGCGACAGCGCCGCTGCCGGGTCTTTCCTGTCGTTGATGATCGAATCGATGCGGGCCAGCTGCAACTCGAGGTGGCCCGGGAATCTGTCTGCGACCACTTCGATGATTCCTGCGGCTTCAGCGAGACGCCCCGCCTGCCGGTCCTGGTTGGCCTGTTGGTGCGCGGCGGCGATGAGCAGACGGTTTACGTCTTCTGGATCGCCCGTGTTGACGGCGACACCGCCCGCGTACCCATAGACGAGGCGCCCTCCCAGGTCCGCGGCCCGATAGAGCACGCCGACCGCGGCGAGCCCCGTCACCGCGGCGACAATCTGGGCTGTGCGGGCCGCCCCGACCTTACGGGCCGTCAGCGTCGCAGCCACCGCCTCCACCACGAGCAGCAGCAGAAAGGCATTCCGCGCCCGCTCGCCCCACTCCTCGTGCTCGACTACCGCAGCACGCGCGCCTGGCACCCGCTCGACGGGCCCGTGAGCATCGGTGCCCGACCGGACCGCAACTACCGACGCGAACGTCCCGAGCGTGACGAGCGCAAGCGCGGCGGGCGACAGCCAGGCAAAGCGCACGACGAGCGACAACACCCGAAACAGGACGCCGACGATGATGAGCGCAACGACGAAGTGAACGACTTGCGGATGAATGGCGGCAAGACTCGGCATGCGGGTGGCGCTCCTGCGAAACTACTCTAGCCGCAA
>JBIKUN010000005.1:0-74936 GCA_044347565.1 Vicinamibacterales bacterium
AGCAGGCCGTTCTCCGTATCCACCGCGATGCCCACGTTCACGTACTGCTTGTAGACGATGGCCTCGCCGGCCGCGTCCACCGAGGCGTTGAACTGCGGGAAGGCCTTGAGCGCGCCGGCCACGATCTTCGTGAGGATCGAGGTGACGGTGAGGTTGCCGCCGGCCTTCTCCACCTCGGCGCGGTACTGCTTGCGCACCACTTCGAGGTTCGTGATGTCGGCCTTGTCGAACTGCGTGACGTGCGGAATCGTGTTCCAGGCGTGCGACAGGTGCTCGCTCGTCTTGCGGCGGATGCCGCTCATCGCCTTACGTTCGACGGCGCCCCACTTCGAGAAGTCGGGCAACGCGACCGACGCGCCAGACACCGTCGACACGGCGCGCTGGCCGCCGCCGCCGAGGCTCGCCATCACACTCTTGGTGAACGTCTTCACGTCCTCCTGGCTGATGCGGCCGCCGGGACCGGTGCCCGGTACCTGATGCAGGTCCACGCCGAGCTCACGCGCGAGCCGGCGCACCGACGGCGCCGCCGGCGCGGCAAGGCCGGTCGACGGCGCGGGCGCCGCCGGACGGCTGGCCTGGAACGCCAGCACCTTGTCGTGGCGTTCGACGGCACTTTCGGCGGGCGCCGCTTCGGCCATCATCATCGGCCGGTCGATCGGACCGTCGGCCTGACCTGGTCCGGAATCATCGGCCGCCGCCATGGCGGCCTTCGCGGGAGCGGGAGCAGCCGGGGCCGGTGCGGCCGCGGCAGGCGCGGCAGCCGCCGGCGCCGCGGCGGCACCCGACGCGTCTTCCAGCACGAGCACGACCTGGCCGGGCTTCACCTTGTCGCCCTGCTTGACCTTGATCTCGGCAACGCGCCCACCCACCGTGGACGGCACCTCGAGCGTGGCCTTGTCGGTCTCGAGCTCGAGCACCGCCTGATCGGCGGCGAGCGTGTCGCCGACCTTCACGAGCACGCGGAGCACGTCGCCCGCGGCCACACCATCACCCAGGTTGGGCAGCTTGAACTCAGTCACGGGCACTCCTGCTTACGAAATGGCGGGATCGACCTTCTCGGGATTGATCCCGAGGTCCTTGATGGCCTTCTCGACCACCTTCGGCTCGACCTGCTTCTCCTGCATCAGCGCATACAACGTGGCGAGCACGATGAAGCGGCTGTCGACTTCGAAGAAGTCGCGCAGGGCGGCGCGCGTCTCGCTGCGGCCGAAGCCGTCGGTGCCGAGGCTGTGCAGCGGCCGCGGCAGCCAGCGGTCGATCACGTCGGGCAGCACCTTGAGGTAGTCGGAGGCGGCCACGAAGACACCCGGCGCGTCCTTGGTCACCTCGGTGACGTAGGGCACACGCGGCTTGGCCGTGGGGTGCAGACGGTTCCAGCGCTCGGCGGCGTGGCCGTCCTTGTAGAGATTGCCGTAGCTCGTGACGCTCCAGACGTCGGCGCCGACGTTGTACTTCGTCTCGAGGATTTCCTGCGCCTTGAGCGCTTCGGTCAGGATGGTGCCGCTGCCGAAGAGCTGCGCGCGCAGCTTCGCCTTGGGCGTGCCGGTGGGCTTGATGACGTACATCCCCTTGAGGATGCCGTCCTTCGCGCCCTTCGGCATCGGCGGATGGGCGTACTGCTCGTTCATCACGGTGAGGTAGTAGAAGATCTGCTCCTCATCCTGATACATGCGCTTGATGCCGTCTTCGATGATGACGGCGAGTTCGTAGGCGAAGGTCGGGTCGTAGGAGACGCAGGACGGCACCGGCAGCGCCAGCACGTGGCTGTTGCCGTCTTCGTGCTGCAGGCCCTCGCCGTTCAGCGTCGTGCGGCCCGAGGTGCCGCCCACGACGAAGCCGCGCATCCGCATGTCGGCGCCGGCCCACACGAGGTCACCCACGCGCTGGAGGCCGAACATCGAATAGAAGATGTAGAACGGAATCGTGTTGATGCCGTGGGTCGCGTAGGCGGTGCCCGCGGCGATGAACGACGACATCGAGCCGGCCTCGTTGATGCCCTCTTCGAGGATCTGGCCGTCTTCGGCTTCCTTGTAATAGAGCAGCGTGTCGCGGTCGACCGGCTCGTAGAGCTGACCGGCGTGCGCGTAGATGCCCACCTGACGGAAGAGCGCCTCCATGCCGAAGGTGCGCGCTTCGTCGGGCACGATCGGCACGACGAGCTTGCCGATGGTCTCATCGCGCAGCAGCTTCGAGAGCATGCGCACGAACACCATCGTGGTCGAGGCGGCGCGGCCTTCGGTGCCGGTGCGGAACTCCTCGAACGCGTCGCCGAGGTCGGCCGTGACGGGCGTCGACTTCACCTCGCGCTTCGGCACCGGGCCGAACATCGCCTTGCGGCGCTCGGCGATGTACTTCGCCTCGACGCTGCCCTCGGCCGGCTTGTAGAACGGCGCCTTGGTGACATCTTCGTCCGAAATCGGAATCCCGAACCGCGTGCGGAAGGCGACCAGTTCGGCGTCGTTCAGCTTCTTCTGGTTGTGGGCGACGTTCTTGCTCTCGCCCGATTCGCCCACGCCGTAGCCCTTGATCGTGCGGGCGAGGATGACGGTGGGCTGGCCCTTGGTTTCGACGGCGCGCTTGTAGGCGTTGTAGACCTTGACCGGATCGTGGCCGCCGAGCGTGAGCTTCTTGAGCTGCTCGTCCGAGAGGTGCTTGACCATCTCGAGCAGCTTCGGATGCGCGCCCCAGAAGTGCTCGCGCACGTAGGCGCCGCTTTCGACCGCGTACTTCTGGTACTGGCCGTCGACCACCTCGCCCATGCGCCTGGCGAGCAGGCCCTCGGTGTCGTTCTCGAGCAGCTGATCCCACTCGGAGCCCCAGATCGCCTTGATGACGTTCCAGCCGGCGCCGCGGAAAGCCGCTTCGAGTTCCTGGATGATCTGGCCGTTGCCGCGCACCGGACCATCGAGGCGCTGCAGGTTGCAGTTGATGACGAAGATCAGGTTGTCGAGCTTCTCGCGCGAGGCGAGCGTGATGGCGCCGAGCGATTCGGGCTCGTCGGTTTCGCCGTCGCCGAGGAACGCCCACACCTTCGCGTCGGTCACCGGCTTCAGCTTGCGGTCTTCCAGGTAGCGGTTGAAGCGCGCCTGGTAGATGGCCATGATCGGGCCAAGGCCCATCGACACCGTGGGCACTTCCCAGAAGTCGGGCATCAGCCACGGGTGCGGATAGCTCGAGAGCCCCCCCTTCGCCGCCAGCTCGCGGCGGAAGTTCCGGAGCTGGTCTTCCGAGAGGCGCCCTTCGAGGAACGCGCGGGCGTAGATGCCGGGCGAGGCGTGGCCCTGGAAGAAGATGAAGTCGCCCTCGTGGCCGTCGCGGCCGCGGAAGAAGTGGTTGAACGCCACCTCATACAGCGTCGCCGCCGAGGCGTAGGTGGAGATGTGACCGCCGATGCCGTCTTCCTCGCGGTTGGCGCGCACGACCATGGCCATGGCGTTCCAGCGCACCAGGCTCTTGATGCGGCGCTCGATCTCGCGGCTGCCCGGGTAGGGCACCTGTTCGTCAGCGTGAATGGTGTTGATGTAGGGGGTGTTGGCCGTGAAAGGCAGCTTGACCCCGCTCTGGTGCGCGTGGCGCCCGAGCTCGCCGAGCAGGCGTCCGACCCGGGCGGGTCCGCCATGCTGCAGGACGTAGTCGAGCGATTCGAGCCACTCGCGAGTTTCGAGGGCCTCGAGCTCGGCGGCATCCGACTGAGCGGTGTTTCTCATGTCTCCCATTACCCTTTCGTGCGCGTCCGCTTCCCGACAAAGCGTGCAGATCGCGGCACCACAATCGGACTATCTTACTGCCACCGGCCGGGCAGTCTCAAACCCGGCCAGCCCATCCACGAGCCCCCAGGTGCCGCCACAACCACCAGTGCAGGTTATCGGCCCGAAGGCCCTCCGGCTGGCGCGACAGGCCATCGTGGCCTGTGCCGGCTGCCCGCGGCTGCGCACCTACTGCACCGCCGTCGCCCGCACGAAGCGGGCGGCCTACCGGCACGACGAATACTGGGGCCGTCCCGTCCCGGGCTACGGCGATCCGGCGGCCAGGATCTTCATCCTCGGACTCGCACCCGCCGCCCACGGCGCCAACCGCACCGGACGGGTCTTCACGGGTGACGGCCGCGGCGGCTCTGGAGACTTCCTGATGGCGGCGCTGCACCGCGCCGGGCTCGCGAACATCCCCACGTCGCAGACGCCAGACGACGGCTTGCGGCTGCGGAACGTGTTCGTGGGCGCCGCCGCGCGTTGCGCCCCGCCGGCCAACAAGCCGACGCCCGGGGAAGTGGCCGCCTGCCGCCGCCACCTCGCGGCGGAGATCGCCGCGCTCCCCGACCTGCGTGTGATGGTGGCCCTGGGCAAGATCGCGTGGGACGCCTGGCTGGCCTTCGTCGGCGAGCACGGCCCGCGTCCCCGCCCGCGCCCCGCCTTCGGCCACGGCGCCGTGGCGCATCTCGCCGCCCCAGGCGCCCGCGGCCCGGAGCGCCTCGCCCTCGTAGGCTGCTTCCATCCTTCGCGCCAGAACACGCATACGGGCAGGGTGACGCCGGACATGTACGACGAGGTCTTCGCCCTCGCCTCGCGGCTCGGGCGCCGTACGTAGCACGAGCGGAGCGAGTGACTCGCTCCGCTCGTCGTCTTCCCGAGCCCCGGGAACCGGGCCCCGAGTCCCGCTGTCCGTCAGTTGCCGGGCTTGAACGTGTAGGTGCCGTCGGCCGCCCTGTCGCGGTACTTGCCATGGCAGCCCGCGCAGGTCTTGCCGATCTCACCCGCGGCGGCCTTGGCGGCGTCGCCGGTGGCGCCGGCGGCGATGGCATCGGCGGCCTTCTTCGCGGCCTGCGCCAGTTCGACGCCGTCGGCCTTGCCGTGGCTCTTGAAGAACGCTTCGGTCTCGGCCATCGCCTTCGACAGCGTGTCAGCCGAGGCTTTCGTTTCCGCCGCCGTGCCGGCCTCGACCGCCTTGCGCAGCGCGCCGAACGCCGGCCCCACGGCCTTCATCGCCTTGTCGATCACCGCGGCGTCCTGTGCCTGCTCGGCACGCACACCCACGTTCATCAGGGCCACACCAAGGGCCAGCCCACTCGCCACCAGCAACATCCGCCGCATGCCTGCCTCCTCGTCGCCGTGCCGCACGCCGGGGCCATGGCCCCCGCCCGCCTGACCGGCACGTCCTGTTCGTGACGCCCCGATCCTGCCTCAAACCGCCGAGCGGCGTAAAGGCGGCTAGATGTGTGCCTGGAGCGGAGGATGCATCCGCCGGCCGTGCGTGAGCGACATCAGCACCACGTCGGAGGTCACCGGCGCGCGCCGGAAGCTGTCGACACCAATCGCCGAGGCGATGGCATTCAGCACGGCGCCGTAGCCGGCACCCACGGGCGGCTCACCCACGCCTTTCGCGCCGGTGGGCGTTCCGGGGTCGGGAATCCCGAGTCCCTCCGCCTTGAGGTGCACGGGGATGTCCATGATGGTGAGCGGCTTGCTGTAGTGGAAGCGCCGCGCCAGCGACACACCGTAGTGCGGGTCGTAGACGAGCTTCTGGAAGAGCGCGTGCGCGATGCCCAGGCAGCAGCCACCGTTCAACTGAGCAATGAGACTGCGCGGATTCACCACCGTGCCCACGTCGCCTACCGAGAGAAAGTCGATGAGGGAGACGACGCCGGTTTCGACGTCCACTTCCACTTCGGCGAAGCCGGCCACGAAGCCATAGGTGTCGCCATCGCGTGGATACGTGTCTTTCGCGACGCCCATGAGCCCCAGACCGACCAGGCCCGCCGCCGACGCCTTCGTGAAGGCGTGGATGTCGTCCGGCAGCTCGTGGCCGTCGAACCGTCCGCCGAGCGCGAGCGCTCGGCTGGCCGCCTGCGCGTAGCTGAGTCCGCGGCCGGGACTGCCCCGCCGGAACACGCGTTCGTTCCCGAGCTCGTAGTCGCCGGGCGCGCCGCCCAGATCCTGCGCCGCGATCTGCTGCAGCTTGCGCTTCATGTCTTCGGCGCCGGCCATGTTGGCGCGTGTCATCGCGTGCGTGGTCTGGCTGCCGACCGACATGCACGTCCACGGCAGGCCCTTCGACGTGTTGCCCCAGACGACGTCCACCTTGTCCCACGGCATGGCGAGCACGTCGGCCGCCACGCGCGCGAGATCGATGACCGAATGTGTGCCGAGGTTGCCGACGCCGCTCTGCACCTGCAGACGGCCGTCGGGCCGCAGGATCATCAGCCCGTCGAAGCCGATCGAACCGGCCCCGTGCGGGCCCACGGCCACGCCCACGCCGCGCACCTTCGAGCCGCGGCGCTGCCCCGCGCGTGCGACACGCGCCGGCCAGTCGAAGAGCTCGGCGCCGCGATCGAGGGATTCCTGCACGAAGGCGCCGGTGACGTAGCGGCGCGTGCCATCGGGCCCCGGCGGGCCGTAGGTGGCTTTGCCGGTGGGCGCGTTCAGACGGCGGATGGCGAGCTGGTCCACGCCAAGCTGCGCCGCCGCCTTGGTGATGATGCCTTCGATGATGCCGTTGGCCTGCATCGGCCCGGGCGAGCGCTGCTGCGTGCGCGGCGGCGTGTTCGTGAGCACGTTCACCGCGCGCCAGCGCATGGCCGGCGCCTGGTAGACGAGCGACGCGGCCAGCCCCGCCGACCGGTGATCACCCATCGGCCCGTAGGGCCCGTTGTCCTGCACGATGAAGAGATCGAGCGCGGTGAGGCGGCCGTCTTTCGCGAAGCCGATCTTGGCGCGGCCGGTCATGTTGGTGCGGGCGCGGCCGAAGTAGCTCTCTTCCTCGCGGCTCACGCGCATCATCACCGGCGCGCCCACCTTCTTCGAGAGCACGCAGGGAATGGCCATGGAGACGGCGCCGGCGCCCTTGCTGCCGAAGCCGCCGCCGGTGAACTCCGAGATGAGGACGAGCTTCGACGGGTCGATGCCCACCCAGCGCGCCACGCCGTCCACCGTGCGCACGACGCTCTGCGTCGAGCAGTGGAGGTAACACTTGTCGTTCTGCCAGTAGGCCATCGCGCTGCGCGTTTCGAGCGGATGGTGGCCGGTCGAGTTGACGACGAACGTGTCGTCGAGCACCACGGCGGCGTTCGCGAAGCCGGCCTCGAGGTCCCCGTAGCTCCACTCCTCCATCGCCTTGCCGATGGGCAGCGCGCCCTCGGGCGCGGCGGCGAAGTCGTCGGCCGTCCACTTGAGGCGCGTGACCGGCGGACGCGCGGGCGGCTGCCCGGGCGGCGGCGGCGGCGCCAGGCCCCACACGTTGCCCTCGCCGCGCGCGTCGGGGCCATCGGGCCGCAGGCTCTCGAGCGGATCGGTCGTGAACGGCAGGGGCTCGATGTCGAGGTCGATGAGCTCGACGGCCGCGGCCGCGATGTCTTCGCTCGTCGCAGCGAGCGCCAGAATCGGCTCGCCCTGATAGAGCGGTTCGTCGGTGAGGGCGCGCTCGGCACCGCCGAGATCCGGCAGGTCCGCCGCGCGGATGACGCCGCGCACGCCAGGCAGCGCCAGCGCCTTCTCGAGGCCGACGCTCCGCACGCGGCCGTGCGGCACGGGGCTCAGGAGCAGCTTGCAGAAGAGCATGCCCTCAGCGCGGAAGTCTTCCGCGTAGCGGGCGCGGCCGGTGACTTTGGCCACAAGGTCAGGCGTCGTGTAGTTCGAACCGACAAGGCGTTCAGCCACGCGTGCCCTCCGGGGTTGGTCGTGCGAGTGGACGGATTATAGGGCCAGTCCGCGGCCGGCCGACGCCCCCCCCGGCCGGGACATGCCATGCTGGGGTGAATCGCATGAGTGCCGCCGCCCCGTCGCCTGTCTGGAACCGCGAGTCGGCCATCGCCGCGCTCGCCGTGGCGGGCAT
This sequence comes from Vicinamibacterales bacterium, assembly GCA_044347565.1. GTDB lineage: Bacteria > Acidobacteriota > Vicinamibacteria > Vicinamibacterales > UBA2999 > CADEFD01. Next base: position 7,825 of record JBIKUN010000005.1, read on the forward strand.
CGCGGCGCATCTCGTGGCGCGGGCGTTCGCTCCCGACGGGCTCGTGCGCGACCTGCCGCTCTTCGTGGTACTCGCCGGCGGCGGCGCGCCGCTCGTGTGGGATCTCGCGCGCAAGGCGCTCGCCCGCCACTTCGGCGCGGATCTTCTCGCCGGCATCTCGATCGTCACCTCGGTGCTGCTCGGCGAGTATCTGGCCGGCGCGCTCGTGGTGCTGATGCTCTCGGGCGGCGAGGCACTCGAGCACTACGCCGTGGGCCGCGCCTCGTCCGTGCTCCAGGCGCTCGCGAAGCGGATGCCGTCGGCCGCCCACCGCCGCACCGACGGCCATGTCGAAGACATCGCCCTCGACACCATCTGCATCGACGATCGCATCGTCGTCTTCCCGCACGAGATCTGTCCGGTGGACGGCATCGTCGACGACGGCCAGGGCGTGATGGACGAGTCGTATCTCACCGGCGAACCGTTCCTCATGCCGAAGGCGCCGGGCTCGCCGGTGTTCTCGGGCGCCATCAACGGCGAACACGCGCTGACGATCCGCGCGGTGCGCCTCGCGGTCGACTCGCGCTATGCGCGCATCATGCACGTGATGCGCGACTCGGAGCAGCGCCGGCCGCAGCTGCGCCGCCTGGGCGACACGCTCGGCGCGTGGTACACCCCGCTCGCCGTGGCGATCGCGATCGGCGCCTGGATCTGGACGGGCGACCCGGTCCGCTTCCTCGCGGTGCTCGTCGTGGCCACACCGTGTCCGCTGCTCATCGCCATTCCGGTCGCCATCATCGGCTCCATTTCGCTGGCCGCCACGCGCAGCATCGTCATCCGCGATCCGGCGGTCCTCGAGACCATCGACCGCTGTCGCACGATGGTGCTCGACAAGACCGGCACGCTCACCTTCGGGCAGCCGACGCTCACCGATCGCCTGATGGTGCCCGGGCAGGACGACGGCGAGGTGCTGCGCCTGGCCGCGAGCCTCGAGCGTTACTCGAAGCATCCGCTCGCGAAGCCGATCCTCGACGCCGCCGCCCGCGAGCGCGTCGTGCTCGCCGACGCCACCGCCCTGCGTGAGTCACCCGGCCAGGGGCTCGAGGGTGTGGTCGAGGGCCGCACGGTGCGCATCCTGGGACGGCGGCAGGCCGAGGCGGCCGGCGTTGGCGCCGCGCTGCCGCCGACCGCGGCGGGCCTCGAGTGTGTCGTGCTGCTGGACGGGGCGCTGGCCGCGACGTACCGCTTCCGTGACGCGCCGCGCCCAGACAGCCGCGCGTTCATCGGCCATCTCGCGCCGCGCCATCAGCTGACGCGCGTCATCATCGTCTCGGGCGATCGCGAATCCGAAGTGCGGTATCTCGCGGACCAGGTCGGCATCACCGAGATCCACGCGCAGTGCACGCCGGAGGAGAAGGTGACCCTCACGCGCGCCGAGGCCGCGAGTGCGCCCACCATCTTCATCGGCGACGGCATCAACGACGCGCCCGCGCTCGTGACCGCCACGGTGGGCCTCGCCTTCGGCCACCAGAGCGAGATCACGGCGGATGCCGCCGGCGCCGTCGTGATGGACACGTCGCTGCGCCGCGTGGACGAACTGCTGCACATCGCCGGACGCCTGCGCCGCATCGCGCTTCAGAGCGCCATCGGCGGCATGGCGGCAAGCGTCGTCGGCATGGGCCTCGCGGCCGCGGGCCTGTTGCCACCGGTGAGCGGCGCCGTCGCGCAGGAGGTCATCGACCTCGTGGCCGTGCTGAACGCGCTGCGCGCCGCCCGCCCCGGCGGCGACCTCAGCGACTACGACTAGCTGGGGCCAGACCCCATTCCGGGTGGGACCGGACTTGTCGCGCAGTTACTGCCACTCGTCCTCGCCGAGCGTGAATGGGGACAGTCTCCATCACCTCCAGCGGGCCGCAACGAAGGCGTCGCGGGCGGGCACCGCCCAGTCGGGGCGATCCGAAATGACGCCGTCCACGCCCATTGCGAACAGCCGGCGGATGTCCGCGGGCGCGTCCACGGTCCAGACCTGCACCAGGGCGCGCTCGCGGTGGGCACGGCGCACGAAGGCGGGCGTGACGACGCGCAGGCGTCCGGCGCGTTCGGGCACCTGGAACGCGCGATACGGCGGCGACATCGGGAGCGGCCAGCGCACCCACGATCGCGCGAGCGTCCACTGCGCTTCGCGGCGCGAGGCACTCGTCGTCATCGCCGGCGCCACGGTCCGCAGGCGGTCGAGCACGGTCTGGTGGAACGACCCGGCGCAGACCCGAGCCAGCGCGTCCGCCTGGCGCACGACCTCGGCCACCGCGTCCGCCAGCCGCGGATCGTCGTCCTTGAGTTCGACGATGACACGCGCCGCCGGAAAGCGCGCGAGCGCCGCGGCAAGCGTGGGCAGCCCTTCAGGCGCCGGCACCGCCCACGACGCCTCGGGCGGCGCGAAGCGGCAGGTCGCGTCCATCGCGCCGAGCGCCACCGACGTGTGCACGTGCACCGGCCCGGACGCGCCGGTGGTGCGGTCGAGGGTGGCATCGTGGATGAGCACGGGCACCCCGTCGGCCGCCAGCCGCACGTCGCATTCGACGCCGTCGGCCCCGGCCGCCATCCCGCGGGTGAGCGCCAGCAGGGTGTTCTCCGGGCCGATCTTCGACCCGCCCCGGTGCGCGAACACCAGCGGGCGTGCGCTCGCGAAGACCGGCGGCGACGAAAAACCCTGCGGCGGTGTCACGGCGTCATAATAGAACCTATGTCCGCATCGGCCCGTCCTGCCACGCTCGGTGCACTCAAGTCGGCCCTGGCCCGCGGCGACTACGCCCGGCGTTCGGTGCGCGACGAAGTGCGCGACAACCTCATCGTCAAACTGCGGCGCGGCGACCGCCTGTTCCCGGGCGTCGTTGGTTACGACGACACCGTCATCCCGCAGCTCGTCAACGCCATCCTGGCGAAACACCACTTCATCCTGCTCGGCCTGCGCGGGCAGGCCAAGACCCGCCTTATCCGCGCACTCGTCGACCTGCTCGACGAGGCCATCCCGGTCGTGCCCGGCAGCGAGATCCACGACGATCCGCTGGCGCCGATTTCGGCGCACGGCAAGGCGGTGGTGGCCGCGGAAGGCGACGACATGCCGCTCGAGTGGCGGCCGCGCGAGGCGCGCTACGTCGAGAAGCTGGCCACGCCGGATACGACGATTGCCGACCTCATCGGCGACATCGACCCGATCAAGGCGGCCGCGTCAGGGCTGCAGCTCGGGTCGGAGCTGGCCATGCACTTCGGCCTGCTGCCCCGCGCCAACCGGGGTCTTTTCGCCATCAACGAGCTGCCCGACCTCGCCGGCAAGGTGCAGGTGGGGCTCTTCAACATCCTTCAGGAGGGCGACGTCCAGATCAAGGGCTTCCCCGTCCGCCTGCCGCTCGACGTGATGCTCGTCTTCACGGCGAATCCCGAAGACTACACGGCGCGCGGCAAGATCATCACGCCGCTCAAGGACCGCATCGGCGCCGAGATCCGCACGCACTACCTCGAATCACGCGCGGATGCCGTCGCCGTCACGACACAGGAAGCCTGGGTGGAACGCGGCCTGCGCGTGGACGTGCCGGCCTACGTCCGCGAAGTGGTCGAAGAAATCGCCTTCCAGGCCCGTGCCGATCGCCGCGTCGACCGCCGCTCGGGCGTGAGCCAGCGGCTGCCGATCAGCGTCCTCGAAACGGTGGTCTCGAACGCCGAACGCCGCGCGCTCGTGGCCGGCGAAGGGCTGGTCGTGCCGCGCGTGACCGACGCCTACTCGGCGCTGCCCTCCATCACCGGCAAGATCGAGCTCGAGTACGAAGGCGAACTCAAGGGCGCACACGCGGTGGCGAAGGAGCTCATCAGGAACGCCGTGGCGCAGGTGTTCGACGGCTACTTCGTGGATGCCGATGTCACGGCCACCGTCAACTGGTTCGAGAACGGCGGCTCGGTGCTGCTCGGCGACGGCCTGCCGGCCTCGGCCCTCGTCGTGGAAGCCTCGAAGGTGCCGGGGCTGATGAACCTGGCCGGCCGCGCCGCGTTGCCGCCGGGCGCGCCGGCGCCGCTCGTGGCCGCCGCGATCGATTTCGTGCTCGAAGGCCTCTACGCGCAGAAGCGCATCGGCCGCAGCGAAGCCGGCGGCTATGTAGGCACCGAGCCGCAGCGCAAGCCGCAGACCGTGCGACAGGCACCGGCCATCTCGCTCGACGAAGACGACGAGCCGGGTGGTCCGCCGAAGAAGAAGCGGTATTACAACTGAGCTCCGCGCCCGAGCCCCGGCCATGAAGTTCAAGTACGGCAAGTACGTGCCCAGCCTGGCCGACGAGGTCGACATGGAAGAACTCGTGTCGGCGCTGTCGGAGCTGCTGCTGTCGAGCGGGTTCCAGTCGCCGTACGGCGATGGCTCGCTCGATGGCGATCGCACCATGCAGGCCCTGCACGACGCCATCCTCGACGCGCTGCTGAACGGCGGCCTGCTGCCCGACGACGTGCTCGAGCAGCTCTTCGGCGAGCAGGCGGAGACCGCCAAGCAGCAGCTCGACGAGCTGGTGCAGCAGATCATGCAGCGCATGGAGGAGGCCGGCTACATCACGCCCTCGCCGGAGCTCGACGCTGAACGTGAGCGTCGAGCGAAGGCGGGCGCGGGCGACGGCAGCGGCGAGGGGGAACCCGGGCAGGCGAAGTTCGAGGTCACCGACAAGGCGCTCGACTTCCTCGGCTACCGCGCGCTGCGCGATCTGCTCGGCTCGATCGGCCACGCGAGCGCCGGCCGGCACGACACGCGCGACATGGCGACGGGTGTGGATGCGAGCGGCGCGCCGAAACCCTACGAATTCGGCGATACGCTCAACCTCGATGCCAGCGCCACGGTGCTGAACGCGGTGACACGCGCGCACCGCGACGGCGCCGCCGGACCAAAGGTCGAGATCGGCTACGAAGACCTCATGGTCGCGCAGGGCGAGTATCAGAGCTCGTGCGCGACGGTCATCATGCTCGACTGCTCGCACAGCATGATCCTCTACGGCGAAGACCGCTTCACGCCGGCCAAGCAGGTGGCGATGGCGCTCTCGCAGCTCATCCGCACGCAGTATCCCGGCGATACGCTGCACGTCGTGCTGTTCCACGACTCGGCGGAAGAGATTCCGCTGCGGGAACTCGGACGCGTGCGCGTGGGCCCGTACTACACGAACACGCGTGAAGGCCTGAAGCTGGCGCGCCGCATCCTCGAGCGGCAGCGCAAGGACATGCGGCAGATCATCATGATCACCGACGGCAAGCCGTCGGCCATCACCCAGCCCGACGGCCGCGTCTACAAGAACGCCTTCGGCCTCGACCCGATCGTCATCCGCGAGACGTTCAGCGAAGTCTCGGCCTGCGCCAAGGCCGGCATCCTCATCAACACCTTCATGCTGGCGCGCGACTACGACCTGGTCGCCTTCGTGCGCCGCGTGGCGTCGATGTGCCGCGGCAAGGCCTACTTCACGACGCCGCAGTCGCTCGGGCAGTACGTCCTCATGGACTACCTCGACAAGAAGACGCGGACCATCCACTAGGCCCGCGCCGCCAATGCTGCCCCCGCTGCTCCCCCTCTTTCCGCTGCCGATGACGGTGCTCTTCCCCGGCGTGTTCCTGCCGCTGCACATCTTCGAGCCGCGCTACAGGCAGATGGTCACGAAGGCGCTCGAGGGTGACCGCATCATCGGCATGACGCTGCTCGTGCCCGGACATGAGGAACGCTACGAAGGGCGGCCGCCGGTCTTCCCGATCGGCTGCGCCGGCCTCATCACGCACGTCGAGCGGCAGAACGACGGCCGTTTCAACCTCATCCTGCGCGGCCTCGACAAGTTCCGCATCACCGAGGAGGAACCGCCAACCGACGGCATGCTCTACCGCATCGCGCACGTGACGCCGATCGAGGAAGAGCCCACGCCCCACATGCGGCCGAAACTCGCCGAGGCGCGCCGGCGTCTCGAGACACTGCTCGCGCCGTCGCTGCAGGGCGAAGGCGCCGGCCGCCTGCCGCGCGACATGGCCGATCCGGATCTCGTGAACGCGCTCTCGCAATACCTCGAACTCGAGCCGGTCGAGAAGCAGGCGCTGCTCGAACGCGAGGGCGTACTGGCGCGCTGCGAGACCCTGGTCGAGCTCATCGAGATGAAGCTGCTCATGCAGCGGCAACCGGATTCGGGCCTGCGACACTAGGCCTCGGGGTGGCGGGGCGCGGAGCCCGAAAATCACGTTACACTCGCGCCCATGTCACGCCTCACCCGCCGCGCCGTGCTGACCGCCGGCGCTTCGTCCGTCGCCGCTCTCGCGGGCGGCGCCACGCCGGCCCGCGCGCAGGCGCAGTCCCCGACCGCCACCGCCGCCTCGCGGCTGCCGAACTTGCGCCGCTACCTCCACTACGACGTCTTCACGTCCACGCCGCACGCCGGCAACCAGCTCGGGGTCTTCATGGAGCCGCAGGGCCTCGCCACCGAGGCCATGGCGTCGATGACGCGGGAGATGAACTACTCGGAGTGCACGTTCGTCCTGCCGGCCGAGACCTCCGGGACGACGGTGCGTCTGCGCATCTTCGGCCGCGCCGGCAACGAGATGCCGTTTGCCGGGCATCCGGTCATCGGCTCGGCCTTCGCCCTCGCGGACGACGGCCGCATCGCCGCCGGCACGAGAGACATCGTCTTCGGCCTGGGCATTGGCCCGACGCCGGTCGCCCTCGAGTGGGATGGCCCCCGCCTGCGCTTCGCATGGATGACGCAGCAGCGGCCGGTCTTCGGCCCGACGCTCCCGGCCGGCGCCGCCCTCGCGTCCGCCATCGGCGTGGCCCCCAATCAGATTGCCCCCGGCCTGCCGGCGCAGGAAGTGTCGTGCGGCTCGGCCTTCTACTACGTGCCGCTCACGACGCGCGCCGCGGTGGACGCCGTACAGATGAACGGCCGCGAGCACGAGGCCCTCTTCAAGGCCGCCGGGGTGACGCGCCGCGGGATTTTCGTGTTCACGACGGAGCCGGGGCCCGACGGGGCCACGGTATACAGCCGTATGGTCGGGGCCACCGGCGTCGAAGATCCGGCCACCGGGTCGGCGAGTGGTCCGCTCGGCTGCTACCTGGTGCGGCACGGCCTCGTTCCTGCCATGAGAGCCGACAGCATCGTGAGCGCGCAGGGCGTGAAGATGGGGCGACCGAGCCGCATCCACATCCGCGTGGCGCTGACGGGTACCGACATCACGACGGTGCAGGTCGGCGGTACGAGCGTGCTCGTCGGCGATGGACGCCTCCGCTCGGCCTGACCATGATCGTCCGCCCCGGCGACGGCGTGCTGCATCTCATCACGCAGCCGAATCACGCGGCGCTGGCACGGCGGCTGATGGAGCTCTGGCCGTCGCTCGGCAAGGCGGAACGGCGGCGCGAGATCCTGACCGCGATCGAGCACCACGACCGCGGCTGGGCCGCCCACGATCTGGCGCCCACGGTGGATCCGTTCACCGGCACGATTCGCGATTTCCTGCACGTGCCGGCCGCGGTGCGGCAGGGCGTGTGGCCCGGGAGCGTGGCGGCGCTGGCGGCGGCGCCGTGGGCCGCGGCCCTCGTCGCCCATCACGCGGTGACCGCGTACGACCGCTTCCGCGACGACCCGGCCTGGCAGGCGTTCTTCCCGGCGATGACGGCGCTGCGCGACGAACATCTGGCGCGCGCCGGCGGCGACCTCAAGTCGCTCGTGCGCGACTACGTCTACGTGCGGCTCGGCGATCTGCTGTCGCTTGCCTTCTGCACGCGTGCCACGGCGCCGGAAGCGCTCGGGCCGTGGACGATCCGTCTCGACGGCGCGCGGCTGCACGTCTCGCCAAATCCGTTCGTGCTGGACGTCACCTTCGCGGTCGAAGCGCGCGAGATCCCCGACGTGCCCTACCGCACGAACACGGCGCTCGCCGCCGCCATCGACGCCGGCCGTTCACGCGCGCTCGAAGGTGTGGTCGCCGTCGAGCCGGCGCACTGAGCCGTCAGCGCTGGCCGAGCCGCTCCGCCAGCGTCTTGGCGATCTGCTCGCCGTGGAACCGGCCGTTCTCGATGAAGATCGTGCCGGTACGCACGCCGGCGAGCTGACCGCCGGCCACGAACAGGTTCGGCACGTTGGTTTCGAACGTGGCTGGATCGTGCGACGGGATGAGCGTCTCGGGATCGAGGGTCACGCCGGCGCCGCGCAGGAACGCCGGATCGGCCCGGTAGCCGGTGAGGAGCAGCACCGCGTCCGCCGCGATCTCGTGGCGCACGCCCGCGGTCTCGACGACGACGTGCGTGTCGGTGATGGCCGCGATCGTCGTGTTGAAGTGCGCGGCCACCGACCCTTCCTTGATGCGGTTCTCGATGTCGGGCCGCACCCAGTACTTCACCGAGTCGCCGAGCGTCGCGCCGCGATGCACGAGGGTGACGTGCGCGCCGTTGCGGCGGAGGTCGAGGGCCGCCTCGCAGGCCGAGTTCTTGCCGCCCACGACCACCACGCGGCGGCGGTAGTACGGATGCGGTTCGCTGTAGTAGTGCGACACGTGCGGCAGGTCTTCGCCCGGCACGCCAAGGCGATTCGGCCGGTCGTAGTAGCCCATCGCCAGCACCACCGCGCGCGCCTGGCGCACGCGCACGGCACCGAGCCGCGTGCGCGTCGTCACGACGAACACCGGGGCCTCGCCCTCCCCGTCCCGTTCCACCGCCGTGACCTGCTCGAAGAGCGAGACCTGGAGCTGGAAGGTGTCGGTGACCTTGCGGTAATACCGCAGCATCTCCGCGCGCGTCGGCTTGTCGTGCGGCGTCGTCAGCGGCACGCCGCCGACTTCGAGCAGCTCCGGCGTGGTGAAGAACACCATGTTGAGCGGAAAGCGGGCAATGGCATCGACAAGCGCGCCCTGTTCGAGGACGACGTAGTCGAGGCCGTGATGGCGGCAGGCAATCGCCGCCGCCAGGCCGGACGGACCGGCTCCCACGATGAGGACATCACGGACGGACACATCTCGATCATAGCGGAGGCGCGTGACACGCGCACCGGCGGGCGGGCAGGCATACAATGACCCCGCCCGCTCCGGCGTCACCCCCGGCGCCGGATCCTGCTGTCCGTCGCGCACGCGACGAGGACGGCACGCTCGAGGTCGAAGCCATGTTCCGAGTCCGCTCGCCGATCGTCCTCGTGGCCCTCATCGCCGCCGTGCCGGCCTTCATCGCCGCACAGAGTGCGCCGGCCGGGCAGGCGGCGACGCCTCCCGCGGTGCCTGGCGAGCAGACGCCGGTGTTCCGCGCCGGCGTCGAAGTACTGCCGCTCGACGTCACGGTGCTCGATCGCGACGGCCACCAGGTGGTGGACCTGACGGCCGGCGAATTCATGGTCGACGTGGACGGCAGGGCGCGCCGTGTCGTCTCGGCCGAATACATCAGGCTGACCGACGCCTTCGCCGCCGGCATCGCACCGCGCGGGCCGGCGCCGGTCGCGCCGCCGCCGCCGGCGCCCGACTACGGCATCTCGACCAACGGCGGCGGCGGGCCGCAGGGCCGCGCCATCCTGCTGCTCGTGGATCAGGGCAACATCCGCTTCGGGGCGGCGCGTGCGGTGATGCAGAACGCGATCACGTTCATCGAACGGCTGCAGCCGAACGACCGCGTGGCGCTCGTCGCCATTCCGGGCCCCGGCGAAGTCGTGGACTTCACGACCGAACGCAGCACGCTGCGCGAGACGCTCCTGCGCGTGGTCGGCCGCGTCACGCCGCAGCCACGCCGCTTCAACATCAGCGTCACCGAGGCCTTCGCCCTCAGCCGCCGCAGCGACGCCCTCATCATCGCGCAGGTCATCACGCGCGAGTGCGCCGGCGTGTCGGGAGTGGCCGAGATCGAGCGCTGCGAGCGTGACGTCGAACAGGAAGCCGGTGAGATCGTCGGCGAGCAGCGTCAGCGGACCGACCGCTCGGTGTCGGCCATCCGCGGCGTGCTGCGCAGCCTCGGCGGACTCGAAGGCCAGAAGTCGGTCATCCTCATCTCCGAAGGCCTGGTGCTCGACTCGCTTGGCGGCGAACTCGACGACCTGGCGGGCATCGCCGCCGACGTGCGCGCCTCGCTCGATGTGATGATGCTCGACGTGGCCCCCTTCGACGCCTCGCAGTCGCAGCGGCCGACGACTGCCGGCGACGATCGGCGGCTGCAGGAAGAAGGCCTGATGATGCTGGCCGGCATGGCGCGCGGCAGGCTGCACCGCGTGGTCTCGAGTGCCGACAACACCTTCCGCCGCATCGAGCAGTCACTCGCCGGCTACTACCTGCTCGGCGTCGAGCCCGGCACGAACGACCGCAACGGCCGCCGCCACAAGATCGACGTGAAGACCACGCGCAAGGGCGTCGCCCTGCAGGCACGCCGCGCGTTCCTGTCGCCCGAAGGGCCGCCGTCGGCGTCACCCGCCGACGCGCTCAAGCGCACGCTGCGCTCCCCCACGCCGGCGACCGCGCTGCCGATCCGCGCCTCGACGTGGACCTACAAGGAGCCCGGCACGTCGCGCGTGCGCCTCGTCGTGGCCGCCGAAGTCGAGCGCGCCACCGACGGTCCGCTGCAGTATGCGACCGGACTCGTCATCGCGACGAAAGACGGCAAGGTCGTCGCCGCGAGCGAAGACGCGCGCGACCTCACGCCCATCGCCGGTGACGAGACCCGCGCCACGTATGCCGGCGTCATCACCGTGGATCCGGGCTCCTACCGCCTGCGCGTCGCGCTCGCCGACAGCGAGAAGCGCGCCGGCAGCCTCGAACGCGAGGTGCAGGCGTGGCAGTTGAACGGCGATACCCTGACACTCGGCGATCTGCTCGTGGCGGCGGAGCCGGCCGCTGGCGGCGCGGTGGCGCCGCAGGTCGAGCCGCGCATCCTTGACGGCGCGCTCATCGCGCTCGCCGAGGCCTACACGCCGCCCACCGGCCAGAACGCGGAAGTGACGGCGCGCCTCGACATCATTCGCGATGAGTCGAGCCGGCCGATCGTCTCCACGCCCCTGCAGGTCGTCGTCGGCACGTCACCGGAGATGCGTGTGGCGCAGGGCCGCGTCAGCGTCAGCGCCGTGCCGCCGGGCAGCTACCTGGCGCGCGTGAGCTTCACAGAAGCCGGAGCCGCCCGTGGCGCGCTCATCCGGCCCTTCCGCGTGCTGCCGCCGCCCCCGGCCGCGGCCGGCCTGTCCGTGCCCGGCGCCGGCGCGCCCGCCGATCTCACGGCCGCCATCCTGGCGTCGCTGCCGGCCGCGACGCACGACGACGTGCTCGACGCGGCCACGACGGCTGCCCTCTGGACGGCCGTGGAACAGGGCCGCACACCGCCCGTGCTCGCCGCCATCAAGACCGCGCGCGGCGGCCAGATGACGGATGGCGCGCTCGAAGCGCTCGCCGCCGGCGACCAGGGCGTGGCGGCCTTCGTGCGCGGCATGGACCTGCTCGGCAAGGCCCAGGTCGATCGGGCGGCCACCCAGTTCCAGACGGCCATGCGCATTCAGGGCGGCTTCGGCGCCGCGCGCGCCATGTTCGGCGTCTGCCTGCTCATGGCCAACCGCGAGAAGGAAGCGGCCGGGCTGCTGATGAGCGTGCCGCCGGCCACGGTGCCCGCCTTCGGGCGGCTGGCCGCCGAGGCGTGGCTCAAGGCTGGACAGCCCTCGGCCGCGGTGACGCCGCTCGAACAACTGACCGCCGCGAAATCCGGCGATACGCGCGCCACGCGCGACCTCGCGCTGGCCTACGCGCTCGCCGGCGATGCCGGCAAGGCGCTGCCGCTCCTCACGACCCATCTCTCAGGTCCCGGCGCCAAGGACGGCCCGGCGATGGCCGCCGGCGTCTACACGCTCTATCGCCGGCACGCCGCCGCGATGGACGCCTCCACCATCACCGCCGACCAGGTCCAGGCCCGCACCTGGGCCCGCGCCTACGCCGCCACGAAGGGACCACTCGCGCCCATCGTCGAAGCGTGGGCGGCGCATCTGGACGGACTCAAGTAACGGGGCTCGGGGCTTGGGGCCCGGGCTCACGCGCGCGCCGCGCCCTGCATCAGTTCCAGCGACGCGATCGCGATCACCTTGGTCGCCGCGACCAGATCGGCGATGCCGCAGTATTCGTCGGGCTGGTGCGCCAGCACCAGCTCACCGGGACCGTAGGCGACACAGTGCGGCACGCCGGCGATCTTGGCGACGTGCTTGTGGTCGTAGGTGCCGGGGCTGGCGATGAGTGACGCCTGACGGCCAAGCACGCGCTGGATAGCGCCGGTGAGCGCCGGGATGATCGGCGAGTCGTCGGGCGTGCGCGTCGGGTGCACGATCAGGCGATCGTGCACTTCGAAGCGGATGTCGGGCACGAGGCGGCGGGCTTCGTTCACGAGCGCGGCGATTTCGTCCTTCGTGAACTCGAGCCCTTCCTCGAGCAGGAAGCGGCGATCGAAGATGGCGCGGCAGTGATCGGCCACGCACGGCGTCTGTACGCCGTCCACCGGCTGGCCGCCCTGGATGCCGTTGGTGTTGATGGTGGCGTGGCGCGCGCCCGGCGGCACGACCGGCACGTCGGTGAGACGGCCGGCGAGCTTCGGCTTGAGCTGCTCCTCGACGAGGGCCTGGAAGCGGCTCATCCCTTCGATGGCGCTCGCCCCGAGGAACGGCATGCTGCCGTGGCCGATGCGGCCGTGTGCTTCGACCTCGAACCAGTAGACGCCGCGGTGTCCGATGCACACGCGGTCGACGTCGAGCGGCTCGGGGATGATGACGAAGTCGGTCTTGTCCTTGGCGATCCACTGCGCGTCGGCGAGGTACTTCACGCCGGCCAGGCCGCCGCTCTCTTCATCCACCGTGCCGCTCACCTCGATCGTGCCCGGCAGCTCGATGCCGGCCCGGCGCAGCACCTCGGCCGCGAAGAGCCCGGCGGCGATGCCCGCCTTCATGTCGCAGGCGCCACGGCCGTAGACCCTGCCGTCGCGCACGAGCCCGCCGAACGGATCGACCGTCCAGCCCTCGCCCGCCGGCACGACGTCGAAGTGGCCGTTGAGGTGCACGAGCGGATGCGCGTGGCGGCCCTGACGGCGGCCGATGACGTTCACGCGCGGATGCGCCGCGGTGTGATCGGGATGTCCCTCGGCGGCCACGTACTGCACGTCGAAGTCGAAACGCTTCAGCGTGTCGCCGATGAAGCGCGCGCACGTCTCGTACTCTTCCCCGGGCGGATTCACGGTGGGGATACGGATGAGGTCCGAGGTGAAGGCCACGATCTCGTCCGCGGTCGCATCGACCACGGCCGAGATCCGTTCGACGAGCGCAGGATCAAGAGGCACGACGCCCACATCTTGGATCAACAGGGCGCTTGGTTCACACCCGGCATATCCCGTAACATCTCGACCGCGGCCCTCGAGGGTCCGCCCCGAGGTCATCTGCATGCCGAACGTCCGTCCCCGCCTCGCGCTGCCCGCCGCGCTGTTCCTCGCGGCCTGCGCCGGCACCGTCACGACACAGACCCAGACAGCCGCGGCCCCGGGGCCCGATCCGCGCGGCATCACCGCCGTGGACGGCCTGAAGGTGGGCTCGATCACGCTGAGCGAGCGGCCCACGGGCTGCACCGTGATCCTCGTGGACGGGGCGGGTGCGGTGGGTGGAGTGTCGCAGCGCGGCGGCGCGCCCGGCACGCGTGAGACCGACCTGCTCGATCCGAGCAACATGGTGGACAAGGTCAACGCCGTCGTCCTCGCCGGCGGCAGCGCCTTTGGCCTCGATGCGGCGAGCGGCACGGTGCGCTGGCTCGATGAACACAACATCGGCTGGGACGTGCGCATCGCGAAGGTGCCGATCGTGCCCTCGGCGATCCTGTTCGACCTGCCGGTCGGCGGCAAACCGAAGATCCGCCCCACGGCCGACTGCGGCTACAAGGCGGCCGCCGCGGCCACGAACGGCAAGGTGGAAGAAGGCACCGTGGGCGCCGGCGCCGGCGCCACCGTGGGCAAGTCGGGCGGTGGCAACCGCTCGATGAAGGCCGGGCTCGGCAGCTACGCGATCCGCCTGCCGAACGGCCTCGTCGTGGGCGCGATCGTGGCGGTGAACGCCGTCGGCGACATCATCGATCCCGACACCGGCAAGATCGTGGCGGGTGTGCGCAACCCCGACGGCACCTTCGCCGACGCGCGTGTGCTGCTCCGGAACGGCGGCCCCAGCCAGACGCCGCGGGCCGGCGAGAACACCACGATCGGGCTCGTCGCCACCAACGCGAAGCTGAGCAAGTCGGAGGTGCACCGCATGGCGCTCATGGCCGACGACGGCTTCGCCCGCGCCATCTTCCCGGCGCACACGATGGGCGACGGCGACACGGTGTTCTCCTTGGCCACCGGCACGTGGACCGGCCAGGTCAACATCACCCAGATCGGCGCGCTCGCGGCCGACGTGATGGCGAAGGCCATCGTGCGCGCGGCCACGGAAGCCACGGGCATCCCGAACATTCCGGCGGCCCGCGACCTGCCGAAGCGGTAGTCCGCCCCCGCCCCAACGCTCGAGGATCATCCCCGTGAAGGCAGACGTGTTTCGACTGGACGACAAGGTAGTGGCGGTCATCGGCGCCGGCAGCGGCATCGGCGCCGCCGTGGCCGAGTGCGTGGCAAGGCAGGGCGGCCACACCATCTGCTGCGACCTGCGGCCCGACAGTGCCGAGGCCACCGCGAGCGCCATCCGCGCGTTCGGTGGCCGGGCCGACGGGCTCGTCGTCGACATCAACGACGAGGCGCGGGTGGCCGCGGCCCTCGGCGGCGTGGTCGCGGCGCACGGCCATCTCGATGGCCTCGTGTGCACGCCGGCCATCAACGTCCGCAAGCCGATGCTGCAGTACACCGGCGAGGAGTTCGACCGCGTGGTCGCGGTGAACCTGCGCGGCAACTTCAACGTGCTCACCGCCGCCGGCCGCATCATGACGGCACAGGGCTCGGGCAGCATCGTGCTCTTCAGCTCGATCCGCGCGCTCGTGACCGAACCCGGGCAGTCGGTCTACGGCATGACCAAGGCGGGCATCGTGCAGCTCGCCAAATCCGCCGCCACGGAATGGGCCGCCTCGGGGGTGCGGGTGAACGTCATCGGCCCCGGCGTGACGGAAACGCCGCTCACCGCCCCCATCAAGGCCAATGCCGCGTGGTATCAGGCCTATGCCACCAAGAACCCGATGAATCGCTGGGCCCGGCCCGACGAGATGGCCGGTCCCACCGTGTTCCTGCTCTCGGACGCCGCCAGCTACGTCACCGGCGCCACGCTCTTCGTCGATGGCGGCTGGACCGCCGCCGACGGCCGCTTCACGCCCCCGGGAATGTAGGAAGTGCAGGGACCAGGGACCAGGGAACAGAGAACAGGGAACGGGGACCGCAGGATGGATCGCTACCAGATCGCCGTCATCGCCGGAGACGGCATCGGCAAGGAAGTCACGCCCGCGGCCCTGGCCGTCGTGCATGCGGCGGCGGTGCGGCATGGCTTCGCCGTGGCCACGACCGACCATCCGTGGGGGTGCGAGTACTACCTCGCGGAAGGCCGCATGATGCCGGGCGACGCGCTCGAGCGGCTGCGGACGGCCGATGCGATCTACCTCGGCGCCATCGGCGCGCCCACCGTGCCCGATCACGTGTCGGTGTGGGAACTCATCCTGCCCATCCGCCAGCGCTTCGAGCAGTTCGTGAACCTGCGGCCGATGCGCCTGCTCGCGGGCGTGCCGGGCCCCCTGCGCGATCGCGGCCCGGCCGACATCGACTGGGTGTGCGTGCGCGAGAACTCCGAGGGCGAATACGCCGGGCTCGGCGGCCGCCTGCATCGCGGTACGGCGCACGAGGTGGCCGAACAGACCGGCCTCTTCACCCGTCGCGGCATCGACCGTGTCGTGCGTTACGCCTGCCAGCTGGCGATGGCGCGGCCGCGGAAGCTGCTGGCGAGCGCCACGAAGTCGAACGCGCTCCAGCACTCGATGGTGCTATGGGACGAGGTCGTCGATGAGGTCGCACGCGACTTCCCCGCGCTCACGATCCGCAAGTACCACGTGGACGCTCTCGCCGCGCGCATGGTCACGCATCCGCAGACACTCGACGTGATGGTGGCGTCGAACCTGTTCGGCGACATCCTGACCGACCTCGGCGCCGCGGTCTCGGGCTCGCTCGGCGTGGCACCGGGCGCGAACCTCAACCCCACGCGCGAGCATCCGTCGATGTTCGAGCCCATCCACGGCTCGGCGCCCGACATCGCCGGCCGTGGCATCGCCAACCCGGTCGGCGCCATCTGGGCAGCGGCCCTGATGCTCGAGCACCTCGGCGAGGCCGATGCCAGCCGCGAGTTGGTCACCGCGCTCGAGCGCGTGCTCGCCGAGGGCCGCGTGCGCACGCCGGATCTTGGCGGCGCCGCCACGACGGCCGACATGACCCGCGCGGTCGTCGACGCGCTCGGCGTCCGCTAGGCCGGCGGCACGGTCCTCCGCGGCCCCGCGGCTGGCGTGACCGCCTGACGCGCGCCGTCAGTCGTGCAGCACGACGCTCAGCAGCGACTGGTTGACCTTGAGCGGCCGGTCGCCGTCGTATTCGATGAAGCCGAGCTTCTTGAACTTGTTCAGGAAGAAGTTCACGCGCGATCGGGTCGTGCCGATCATCTCGGCCAGCGTTTCCTGCGACAGGCGCGGCACGACACGGGCCGGCGTGTCCTTCTGCCCATAGCGCGCCAGCAGCAGCAGGGCGCGGGCCAGGCGTTTCTCGCTCGAGTTGAAGAGCTGATCGATGAGGTCTTCCTCGATGCGGATGTTGCGCGCCAGCATGTGGGCGATGAAGCGGTCTGACATCTCGTGCTCCTTGTGGAGCAGTCCGACCATCGCCTGCTTCGGCACGAGCAGGATGGCGCTCGGCGTGATCGCGGTCGCGCTGCCCATGCGCAGCTTCTGCCCGGCCAGGCAGCCTTCGCCGAAGAAGTCCCCCGGACCGAGCATCGCCACGACGGCCTCGCGGCCGGCCTTCGACACCACAGAGAGCTTCACGCCGCCCGACTGGATGTACAGCACGTGGTCGGCGACATCCCCCTGCTGGAACACCGAGGCGTTGCGTGCGAACTTCACGGCCGGCCGGGCCAGCCCCGCCGATTCCAGGTAGTCACGGGCGTCGAAGAGCGGGATGGGCTTGGGCGCGGCGGCGCGAGCAGGAGTTCGTGGCGATTTCACACGATGAGCATCACGGCACCGGGCCGCGTGCGCTGTGCTTTACCGCACAGCCAGCCGCGCGGCGGCGTGTGTGCGGCCTCGGCGCCGCCGGTCGGTGTGCCGAAGCGCACAGACGCCGCCACGCCACCGCCCTACCATCGTCGCAGCGCCATGCCGGCCCGCGCGGCGAGTTCCGGGCCGCCGCCGGCCACGGCGCGCCGTCTGGAGAGACCATGTCACGTCACCTGTTCGTCCTGCCGCTCACCGTCCTCTCGCTGCTCTGTGCCACCACGCGGCCCGCCGGCGCCGACATCCTGTTGACGCCGTTCCTCGGCGTCACCTTCGGCGCCGATGCGCCGACGCAGCAGGTGAACTACGGGCTGAGCCTGGCGTTTCTCGGCGGCGGTGTCGTCGGCCTTGAAGTTGATGCCGCGATCACGCCGAACTTCTTCGACTCCGACTCGAACGCGCTCGAAGATGGGAACGTGTCGACCGTCATGGCGAACCTGATGGTGGCCTCGCCGAACCAGGGGGCCCGCCTGCGGCCGTATCTCTCGGCCGGCGCCGGTATCATGCACGCCAAGGCGACAAGCGTCGGCAATGCCTTCACGCTCGACGAGAACAACCTCGGGGTGAACGTCGGCGCCGGCGTCATCGGGTCGATGCGCAACAACATCGGCATTCGCGGCGAGTTCCGCTACTTCCGCGCGCTGCAGGATTCGGAGGCCGGCGACGGCCTGGACCTCGAGTTCGCCAAGCTCGCCTTCTGGCGCGGCTCGCTCGGCATCACGTTCCGCTTCTGATTCCACGCGGAGGCCCCATGTGGTTCAAACCGTCAGACGTCGCCCCTCGCCTGAGTGACGACGCCCATGAGCCCGGCGGCCACCTCGCCGAGGGCGCTCTGCCCCGGCCAGCCCCCGCCGTGCCGGGGGACATCCTGGTCCGCACCCTGGTGGACGGACCGTCTCGGCTCTACACCCTCAGCACGGTGCCCGGGCCGGACCAACTGCGCTGCGCGTCGCTCGCCGAGGCCTCACGCGCCGCGCGCGAGTACGCCCGTCAGGGACAGGTGGACGTGTGGGCCGACGACGGCACCGGCCAGGTCACGCAGCTCTCGCGCTTCCGCAGCCGCAAGTGACAAGATAGTGGCATGGCCGCCACCGTCGCGCCCGCGTCCTCCGCCCGTTCACCCTTCGACGTGCCGGCCATGCTCGACGCCGCCGGCGTGGCCTACCGCACTCGCCGCCTGGCGAGCGGCGCGAAGGTGTTCGCCCAGGGCACCGCGGCCACAAGCGTTTACTACATCCAGGACGGCGGGGTCACGCTGACGGTCGTCTCGTCCACCGGCAAGGAAGCCGTGGTGGGCATGCTGAGCGCCGGCGACTTCTGTGGTGAAGGCTGCCTCGCCGGTCAGTCAATGCGCATGGGCACCGCCACGACGGTGCTCCCGACGGTGGTGCTCCGCATCCCGCGCGACGCCATGCGGACGCTGCTGCATGATCACGGCGACTTCTCGGAACGGTTCCTCGCGCACATCCTGGGCCGCAACATCCGCATCGAAGAGGACCTGGTCGATCAGCTCTTCAACTCGAGCGAGAAGCGGCTGGCCCGCGCGCTGCTGCTCCTCGCCCGCTACGGCAAGGAAACGAACTCGCAGCGGGTCATTCCGAAGCTGTCCCAGGAGATGCTGGCCGAGATGGTCGGCACGACGCGCTCGCGCGTGAACTTCTTCATGAACAAGTTCCGCCGGCTCGGCTTCATCGAGTACAACGGCCACCTCAAGGTGCACAGCTCGCTGCTGAGCGTCGTGCTGCACGACTGAGGCGGCCGGCTTGCCAGCCGGCGGCGGCGGGCTACCGGCCGAAACTCAGGCGGTCGAGCGCGACGCGGCCGTTGCTCACGACATAGAGCGGATCGAGCAGCGTGCGCGGGCGCTCCAGCGGATTCGCGTCCACGACCACGAGATCGGCCTCGAATCCCGGCTTGAGCGCGCCCACCTGGGTCTCGAGACGCAGCATCTCGGCGTTCAGACTCGTGGCCGCCTGCAGCGCCGCAAGCGCCGGCAACCCGGCCTCGATGAGCTCGAGGACCTCGCGCGGCACCCGCGCCATGCTGGCCGTCCCGTAGGCGGTATCCGACCCGGTCACGATCTTCACGCCGGCGGCGCGGGCCCGGCGGATCGTCTCGACCAGTACGGGCTTCATCATCTGCCCTCGCCGCTGCAGGCCGGCGTGGTCGTAGTCGCCGCCCGCCTCGGCCAGGTCGTTCACCACATCCGCCGTGGGCACGAAGTAGGTGTTCTTCGCCACCATGAGCTTCAGCGTCTCGTCGGTGAGGTAGGTGCCGTGTTCGATCGAACGCACGCCGGCCCGCACGGCGGCGAGCGCGCCTTCTGCGCCATGCGCATGCGCGAGCACCGCGGCGCCGCGCGCCCCGGCCTCGCTCACGACGAGCGCGAGTTCCGCCTCGGTGTAGACCTGCTTGCGCGGATCGGTGTCGGGCGTGCCGGCGCGTTCGGTGGCAAGCACCTTGATCCAGTCGGCGCCGCGGCCCAGGTTGAAGCGCACGAAGCGGCGCAGCGCGTCGGGCGTGGTGAGCCCTTGCATGAGGTCGCCGAGGTCCGGCGCATCGAGGAACGCTTCGGGGGCCGGCTGCGGCCGCACGTGATACCCCGCCGCGAGCAGGTCCGGGCCGGGCAGATAGCCCCTACGCACCAGATCGCGCAGACCGACGTCTTCGAAGTGCGAGACACCGGCGCTCCGCGCCGTGGTCACGCCGCTCTCGAGCGCGGCGCGCATCGCCGCCGCCGTCGCGATGTGCACGTGCGCATCGATGAGTCCGGGCACCACGTAACGCCCGCCGAGGTCCACCCGTGGCGGTGCGGTGCCGAACGGCGGCGCTGCCGTGCCGAGCGACACGATGCGGCCATCGCGCAGCACGATCGTCTGGCCGCGCCGGATCTCGCCGGTGGCGACGTCGACCACCGACGCGTTCGTGAGCATGAGCGGCGCGGGCGGCACCGGCGGGGTCTGCGCGCGCACGGCGAGCGTGCCGGCCACGACGACGGCGGCGGCCGCGCCGGCAGCGAGGAGCAGGCGGTTCTGCATGCGTGCAGTCTACATTCGGTAGACTGCCGTCGTGGCCGCACTCTCCGGCGTCTCGCTGCTCTCGTTCGCACTCAACGTCCCCGGCCCGGTCGCTGTCGCCCGCCTCGTGGCGGAAGGCGCCACGGCCGTGAAGGTCGAACCGCCCGGCGGCGATCCGCTCGCCGAGTACTCACGGGCGTGGTACGACACGCTGCACGCTGGTGTCACCATCGTGCCGCTGGATCTCAAGACCGGCGAGGGGCGGGCGGCGCTCGAGCCGTCAGTGGCCCGGGCCGATGTTGTCCTCACCAGCCAGCGGCCCGCCGCGCTGGCCCGTCTGGACCTCGCGCCCGACGCGCTGATGGCGCGGCATCCGCATCTGCGGGTGGTCACGATCGTGGGCGACAGGTCGGCGCCCGGCCTGCCCGGCCACGACGTGACCTACCAGGCCGAGGCCGGGTTGCTCCGTGCGGACCTCCCCGCCACGTTCCTCGCCGATCTCGCCGGCGCCGCCGAGGCCGTGACCGCCGTGCTGCTGGCCCTGCGCGAACCGGCGGGCACGCACCGCGTCGTCGGCCTGCGCGATGCGCTCGCCCCCTTCGCCGCGCCCCGCCGTCATGGGCTGACCGGCCCGGATGGCCGCTTCGGCGGCGCCGACCCCGCCTACGGCGTCTACGCGGCGGCCGACGGACTCGTGGCCGTCGCGGCGCTCGAGCCCCACTTCCGCGCCCGCCTCTATGCTGCGCTCGGTCTGCCGGTGGACGCGCCGTTGCACGATGTCATCCGCGCGCGCACCTGCGACGCCTGGGACACCTTCGCCCGCGCGCACGACGTGCCCCTCAGCCGCGTGCGCTGACGCCTAGAACGACAGCTTGAACGCCACCTGGCCGACGCGCGGCTGATAGGCGTTCTGCAGGTTCTGGCGCGGCTGGCCGAACCCGGCATTGTTGATGACGCTCTGATACGCGCCGTAGTTCTTGTGGTTGAGCAGGTTGAAACCTTCGACGATAAGGCCGAGGCGCAGCCCGTTCGGCAGCGGGATGTCCTTGGCGAGACGCATGTCGATGCGGTGCAGGGCCAGCCCCTTGAGCGCGTTGCGCGGGATGACGTCGCCGACGGCGAACGAGGTCGGCCCGTCGAAGCGGTCGGCGGCGTCGGCCGGCACCGTCACCGGCGCTGTGACGAAGCGGTTGGCGCTCGACACCGGCCCGAACGGGTTGGCGCCGAACGTGGTCTGGTAGTAGTTGCCCGAGCCGAAGAGGTACGCGCCCGAGACGTTGATGTCGAACGGCAGCCGGTAGATGCCGTTCACGCGCAGCGTGTGGCGCTGGAACTCGGTGGAGCGGCCCCAGTCGGCGTCGGGATCGAACGGGTTATTGGCGCGGTACTGGAAGTTGGTCGTGTTGTCGTTCTGGAAGAGCACGAGCGTGTAGCTCAGGCTGGCCTGCCAGTTGTTGGCGTAGCGCTTCGTGAGGCCGGTCGAAATCGCCGCGAAATCGGCCTTGCCGGTGGACTCGAGCCACTGGATTTCCCCGAAACGCGGGTCGGGCCGGCCCGCCGCCGGGTTGATGTTGTAGCCCGTCGCCGGATTGAACTGCAGGTTCGGATCGCGCTGGCGGGCGAAGTTCTCGCCTTTCCAGTGCGTGAAGTCGGCTTCGAAGCCGATGCGCTCGCCGAACTGCGTCTGGAAGCCGATCGAGCTCTGCCACGTGTAGGGCATCTTGTAGTCGTGCGCGATGACACGCGGGCCCTGCGCCGGCAGCGGCACCTGCCCGTTCAGGATGGCATCGGCCGTGACGCCACGGGTCGGATCGGCGATGAACCCGGGCCGGCCGTCGTTCGGGAACGAGTTGGTCAGGATGCGGTCGCTGTTGAACGACTGCTGGCTGAACGTGGTGTTCGAGTCGGGAATGCTGAAGTAGAGGCCGCTGCCGCCACGGATGACGAAGTTGCCGTTACCGCCGACGTTCCAGGTGAAGCCGCCGCGCGGCGCGATGTTCCGGATGTCGCGCAGGCCGCCGGGGTAGAGGCGCTCGCCGGGATCGAGCGCCGTGTTCGGCACGTAGCCGGCGCGCGGGTTGAACGCGATCTCCGTCGTCACGAACGGCGGGTCGAGCGCGCCGAAGTCGCCGTCCCAGCGGATGCCGCCGTTGACCGAGAACGAGTTGCTCAGCTTCCACGTGTCGCCGATCCAGATGGCCACCGTGGGACGCGGGATCTCGATCGTCCAGTCGCCGAAGTTCTGATCGAAGCGCGCCACCGTGGCGTCGAGCCCCGTGAGATCCCAGCGCGTCGGGTCGTTCCAGGCATCGAACGGGAAGCGCCGTGCCAGGTCGGCCGGCGTGGACGCGAAGATGAACTCACCGCGCGACAGCAGCTCCCACGAGCCGGTGTCCTTCCAGCGCAGGAACTCGACGCCGGCCTTGAGGTCGTGCTTGCCGCGCGAGGTGGTCAGGTCGTAGCGGAAGCTGAAGGTGTTCTGGTAGAACTCCTGCGGGTAGTTGCGGCGCTGTCCGATCGTGATGGTCGGGAACACGTAGTTCGGCGTGTCCTTGAGCGCATCCACCGCGAGCTGGTTCTTCCACTCGAAGTGGCTGTAGCCGACCTTCAGTTCCTGCACGGTCGTGTCGCTCAGCACGCGCGACCAGGTGTTGGCGACGTTGAACGCCTGGCGCGACCGCTTGGCCACCTGCGACGGGTGCTCGAGGCCGCCAACCTGCGTGAACGGGTTGTCCCAGTCCCAGTAGGAGACGCGCGTCGTCAGGTGATCCCGGGCCGCCATCTGCCAGTCGGCGCGGCCGAGGAAGCTGTTCTGCACGAGTTTGGTCGGGAACGTCCACGTGAAGCCCGGCAGCGCGTTCGGCGTCGTGATGATCGTGTTCGGTTCGTTCTCGCGCTCGTAGCTGAGGAAATAATGAACCTTGTCGCGCACGATCGGGCCGCCGATGGCGGCGCCGAGCTGCTGGTTCGAATACGGCAGCACGCGATTGGCGACGAAGTCCTTGGCGTTCAGCGTGTCGTCGCGGAAGTAGCCGTAGACGCTGCCGTCGACGTTGTTCGTGCCCGAGCGCGAAATGGCCTGCACCTGGATGCCGAGCGAGCGGCCCTGCGTGATGTCGAACATGTTGGTGATGACCTGGAACTCGGCGATCGCCTCGCGGCTGAACCGCGGCTGCCCGAAGCCGCCGCCGGCCACCTGCTGCGTGATCTCCTGGCCGTCGAGGTTCAACTGGAACTGGCGGTCGCGCACCGGGTTGGTGTCGACCGCGTTCGAGGTGATGCCCTTGACCTGCATCGCCAGCTCCATCCAGTTGCGGCCCTGGAGCGGGAGTTCTTCCATCTGCCGGCGGTCGACGTTGCCGGCCACCTGCGACGACGACACGTCGACGAGCGGCGCTTCGCCGGTGACCGTAAGCGTCTCGCTGAGCGACGCGACCTGCATGGCGAACGGCACCGTGCGGTTCTGGCCGACGAGCAGTTCGACGTCGGGCACGATGACCGTGGCGAAGCCGGAGAGCTCCGCCTGCACCTTGTAGCGTCCGGCCGGCACGCCGACGATGCGGTAGTCGCCGCGTTCGTTGCTGACGTCGGTGAAGGTGCGCCCGTTGGCGAGCGAGGTGGCGGTGACGGTGACGCCCGGGAGGACGCCCTTGCTCTCATCCGTCACCGTGCCGTTGATGGTGGCCTCCTGCGCGAAGACCGTGGACACGGACAACAGACAGGCTGCCGCCCAGAGACCGAACGTACGCACACGCATAACCGCCCCCTTCTCCGCCCTGACGGAGACACTCACGAATCGCTGCACGAACGCCGCATTGTCAGGCTCCGGCGCGACCAATGATGTGTGTCCCGCGCGAAACTGCGGCGGACTATAGCACCGTTACAACTGCGTTGCGCTGGTATTCCTGGCGTTCTATGATGCCGCGCCGCTTCCTTTCGGTCTGGTGCCCATGCCATCCACATCGCCGTCCAATCACGCCGCGCTCGAATCGCTCGCGGCGGCCCGCTGGCGCATCGGTCTCGGCCTCACCGCCGCGATGACCGGCATCTACGTGGTCTTCATCCTGCTCATCGCCTACGGCAAGGGGTTTCTCGGCACGCTGCTGGCGCCGGGGCTGAGCATCGGCATCGCCCTCGGCGTGCTCGTCATCCTGGCCGCCTGGGCGCTCATCCTCGTGTACGTGCGCTGGGCCAACGACCACTACGACCGCGAAGTCGCGGCCATCCGCGGAGGCCGGCGATGAGCGGCGCGATCGGCGAGCCGAACGCGCTCGCGATGGTGTTCTTCTTCGTCTTCATCGCCGCGTCGCTCGGCATCACGTGGTTCGCGGCGCGGCGCACGAAGACGACCGAAGACTTCTACGCCGCCGGCCGGTCGGTGACGGCGGTGCAGAACGGCCTGGCGCTCGCCGGCGACTACATGAGCGCGGCGAGTTTCCTCGGCATCGCCGGGCTCGTCGCCCTGTCGGGATTCGACGGCCTCATCTACTCGATCGGGTTTCTCGTCGGCTGGCCGGTGGTGCTCTGTCTCATCGCCGAGCCGCTGCGCAATCTGGGCCGCTACACCTTCGCGGACGTGGTCGCCTTCCGCCTCCAGCAACGCCCCGTGCGTGTGGCCTCGGCCTTCGGCGGCCTGGCGGTCATCGCCTTCTACCTCATCGCCCAGATGGTGGGCGCGGGGAACCTGATTCGTCTGCTGTTCGGCCTGTCGTACGAGATGGCGGTCATCATCGTGGGCGTCGTGATGCTCGCCTACGTGCTCTTCGGCGGCATGCTGGCGACGACCTGGGTGCAGATCGTGAAAGCAGTGCTGCTCATGAGCGGCGCGGCGATGCTGGCGCTGATGGTGCTGGCGCAGTATGCCTTCAATCCGCTGGCCCTCTTCGCCGACGCGGCCGCGAAGTTCGGCCCGTCAGTGCTCGCGCCGGGACGGCTCGTGTCGGATCCCATCGACGCCATCTCGCTCGGCATCGCGCTCATGTTCGGCACGGCCGGCCTGCCCCACATCCTGATGCGCTTCTACACCGTGCCCGATGCGCGCACCGCCCGCGTGTCGGTCGCCTATGCCACCGCCGCCATCGGCCTCTTCTATCTGTTCACCTTCATCCTCGGCTTCGGGGCGATGGTGCTCGTGGGACAGGACGCCATCCGCGCCATCGACGCCGGCGGCAACATGGCGGCGCCGCTGCTGGCCGAAGCGGTCGGGGGTCAGGCCTTCCTCGGCTTCATCGCCGCCGTGGCGTTCGCGACGATCCTCGCCGTGGTGGCCGGGCTGACGCTGGCCGGCGCGGCGGCGCTCTCGCACGACATCTGGGTCGGCGTCGTGCGGCGCGGTCACGCGGATGGCGGCGAGCAGCTGCTCGTGGCGCGCGGCGCCACGATCCTGCTGGCCATCGTGTCGATCCTGCTCGGCATCGCGTTCAAGGGCCAGAACGTGGCCTACATGGTGGGGCTCGCCTTCGCGATTGCCGCCAGCGCCAACTTCCCCGCCCTGCTGCTCTCGATGTTCTGGAAGCCGTTCACCACGGCCGGCGCCGTCGCCTCGATCGTGGTCGGCACGGCCTCGGCGCTGCTCCTCATCTACTTCTCGCCCACGATCCAGATCGATCTGCTGAAGCACACGTCCGCGCTCGTGCCGCTGCGCAATCCCGGCATCATCTCGATTCCGCTCAGCTTCGTCATCGGCATCGTGGTGTCGCTCGCCATGCCCGAAGCCGAAGCGGCCGCGAAGTTCGCCGCCACCGAACGGCAGCTGCACCTCGGCGAAGAGGCCTAGAAGAGCCAGGGCCCGGGGCTCAGCGCAGGCGCGTGGCCGGGCGCACGCGGATGGCCGACGCCTCGGTCATGCCCGCCTCCGAACCGCCGCTCACTCCAGCGGTCCGCGATACACGCCGCCGCCGGGCCGCGCCGCGAAGACCCGCGCCGTCGGCACGGTTTCGCCGGCCAGGTAGCGCGCCCGGTCCTCGGGCAGATAGATCTGCACGCGGCGATCGAGATCGTAGCGCGGTGGCCAGTCGAGCCCGCCGTGGACAGCGCCAGCGAACCGCGCCCTGAACGCTTCCGCTTCCCACGACTCGAGCACGATGGCGGGCGTGCGCCCGTGCGTCTGCAGCCAGTCGATGGCACGATCGAGCCACGCGGGATCGAGCGCGTCCCACATCACCACTTCGCGGCCGGGCTGGAAGCGCACGGCACCGCTGTCCCATCCGGTGATGAGCACGACGTTCGGCGGCAGGCGGTCTGCCACCACTTGTGAGGTCAGCGGAAAGCGCGACTCGAGCCGGGCCAGCCCGAAGGCCTCCGCCGCCTCGGGACGGCGCGCGCCAACGACCGCCATCACGAGCACGACCGCCGCGGCCACGGCGACCGGGGCGCGCCCACCAAGCCGCGCCGCCAGCGCCGCCAGCGCGCTCGCGGCGAGGACGTGTCCGAGCACGACGGCCGGCAGCAGGAAGCGCAGGTACCACCACTCGGGGAACGGGCGATACGCGAGATACACCACCGAGAGACCGGCGGCGAGTGCCGACACGACCCAGGCGCCGCGCCGCGCGGCGGACGCCACGACGAACGGCGCCACGAACGCCAGCACGACGATGGGCGTGGAGGTGGCCAGCCACGTCTGGCCGTAGCGCTGGAGGTTCGCGGGCACATGCGCCCACGCGAAGAGCACGTCGAGGCTGCCGTAGCCCGACTGCGCTGGAGAGCCATAGAGCGACCAGTTGAGCGCGAGGACCGCGAGCACACCCGGAGCGGCCGCCAGACTTGCCCCCGTCATGGCGCGGAGCGCGCGGCCGAGGCGCCCGGTCACCGGGCCCTGCGCCGCCATGACGCCCAGACCGAGCACGGCCACGACCGCCGCTGGAGCAAGATTCGGCCGCACGAGCAGCCCCACGCCGATGAGCGCGCCGGTGGCCAGAGGCCGGCCGGCCAGCACGAGCGCGGCCACGCCGGTCCACACGGCGCCGGTCGTGATGTCGTTCATCGGCTGCACGGCCATGAAGAGCACGACGGGCGATGTCGCAACGAGGAGCGCGGCGCCGACGCCGGCCCACGCCGGGGCGAGACGGCACGTCACGACGAACGTCAGCCACACGAGCAGCGCCGCGGCGAACGGCGGCACCACATGTACGGTGTCGAGTCCGGCAAGCGCGACGAGTGGCGCCACGAGCAGGCTGTAGCCCGGCGCGCAGACCGGCACCGCGGCGCCGGGGCGCGTGGCCGACGGCAGGAATCCACCGGGCGCGGCCACCCGCGTCGCGTCGGGCCAGGGTGCGGCGAGCGCCAGCGGACTGTCCGGCTGCCAGCGCCCCTCGGCGTAGGCGCGGGTCATGAGCGCGTAACACGCCGAGTCGGAGCCGCCCACCGCTGCCGTGCGTGCGCGCCACGCGGTGAGGCCGACGGCGAGGCTCACGACCATCGCGGCGATGACTGGCAGACGGCCCGCGATCATGACCAGCGGTACTTGACGAGCACCTGCAGCGCGCGCACGCCGTCGCGCCAGCCGATCTTCTTGCCCTGGGCGCGGCTGCGCGGCTCGAACCTGACCGGCCGCTCGACGATCGTGTGGCCGCGGCGCAGCAGCTTGGCCGTGATCTCGGGCTCGATGTCGAAGCGGTCCGACTCGAGCTCCAGACTGCGTGCCACGGCCGTGTCCATGATCTTGTAGCAGGTCTCCATGTCGGTGATCCGCGAGCCATACAGCAGGTTCGTCACCGCGGTGAGCGTGCGGTTGGCGACCACGGTAAGGAGCGGCGCGGCCGAGGTCGGCTGGAGGAAGCGCGAGCCGTAGACCACGAGCGCCGAGCCGTCGAGGATCGGCGCGACGAGCGCGGCCAGCTGCGCCGGGTCGAGTTCGAGGTCGGCATCCTGGATCGCGATGATGGTGCCGCGGGCTTCGGCCAGGCCGATGCGCAGCGCGCGGCCTTTGCCGCCGTTCTGCGGCGCGTGGATGATGCGCACGCTGGCGTCGGCCGGCAGGGCATCGAGCACCTCGCGGGTGCCGTCGGTCGAGCCGTCGTTCACGACGAGGATCTCGCGCGGGGCCGGCAGCGGCACCTCGAGCAGGCGACGGATGACGGCGGCGACGGTCGACGATTCGTTGAAGACGGGGACGAGGATGCTGACGAGCGGCGTCACGGGCGCTCTAGTATCTCCCGGCGCGGGATACGATGGCGCATGTCCAGCCGCGAACTGCTGATGTCGGCCGCCCTGCGCGCCGTGACGTACCTCGATGGCGTCGGCGCCCGGCACGTCGGCGGCACCACCTCGCCGCAGGCGCTCAGCGCCGCCCTCGGCGGCCCGCTGCCCGAGCGCGGCCAGGACCCGGCGCACGTCATCGCCGCCATGGCCCGCGCCATCGACCCGGGGCTCGTCGCCACGGTGGGCCCGCGCTACTTCGGCTTCGTGACCGGCGGCGCCGTGCCGGTCACCGTCGCCGCCGAGTGGCTCGGCACGGCGTGGGATCAGAACGGCGCCCTGTATGTGATGGCGCCGGCCGTGGCCGTGCTCGAAGACATCGTCGCCGGCTGGGTGGTGGAACTGCTGGGGCTGCCGGCCGGTGCGAGCGTGGGCTTCGTCACCGGCTGCCACATGGCCAACTTCACCTGCCTCGCGGCCGGCCGCCACGAGGTGCTCCGACGGGCCGGCTGGGACGTCGAACGCGACGGCCTGCAGCGCGCGCCCCGCGTCACGGTCGTCGTCGGCGACGAGGTGCACATCTCCACCGTGGGCAGCCTGCGCATGCTCGGCTTCGGCACGGGCGAACTCGTGCGCGTGCCGGTCGACGGCCAGGGGCGGATGCGTCCCGACGGGCTCGCCGCCGCGCTCGCCGGCATCGACGGGCCGTGTCTCGTGTGTCTCCAGGCCGGCAACGTCAGCACCGGCGCCTCCGATCCGATGGACGCGCTCATCCCGCTCGCGCACGCCCGCGGCGCCTGGGTGCACGTGGACGGCGCCTTCGGGCTGTGGGCCGCCGCCGTCCCGTCACTCGCGCCCCAGGTGGCGGGCGTCGCCACCGCCGACTCCTGGGCCACCGACGCGCACAAGTGGCTGAACGTGCCCTACGACTCGGGCTTCGCCATCGTCGCGCACCCGGCGCCGCACCGTGCCGCGATGAGCCTGCGGGCGTCGTATCTGCAGCGCGGCGACGACGAGGAGCGCGTGGGCATGGACTGGGTGCCGGAGTCGTCGCGCCGCTCGCGCGTGCTCGCCGTCTATGCGCTCATCCAGGCGCTCGGCGCCGAGGGCATCCGCGATCTCATCGACCGCACGTGCCGGCTGGCGCGCCGGATGGCCGACCGGCTGCGCCCCGAACCGGGGCTGCGCATCCTGAACGACATCGCGCTCAACCAGGTGCTCGTCGCCTTCGACCGCCCCGACGGCGCGTCATCGGCGGACCTGACACGCGAGGTGATCGCCCGCGTGCAGGCGGACGGCACGTGCTGGGCGGGCGGCGCGACCTGGCAGGGCCACGAAGCGATGCGGATCTCGGTCTCGAACTGGTCCACGACCGAGGCCGACATCGACCGCTCCGCGGCCGCCATCGTGGCCTGCTACCGCGCGGCCATCGCCTGAGCGCGTTCAGCGCTTCTTCGGCGGCGGCCCGGGACGGTATTCGAGCATCACGTTGCTGATCGTGGCCACCGGGCGGCCAGGCGCCGTGAACTGCTCATTCCCGTCGGGCCGCACAACCGTGAGGCGCTCGCCGAGGATGCTCGCCTCGACCGTGCCCTCGGGCAGCGTGAACTGGACGAACTCGGCGCCGGTGGGCGCCACCGCCTTGACGCCGCCGGGGCCGGCGCCACCGCCCACCCGGTCGTAGAGATCGCGCTCGGTGCGGAACTCCGAATCGACGACCGCGCGGTCGATGAGCGTGCCGTCCATGAGCAGCACGCCGATCGTGGCCGTGTAGTGCCGGTAGCCCTGCTTCTTCTTCACGAGCTCCGCCGAGTAGGTGTGGCGGTTGTGCACTTCGAAGGAGAGCGTCACCGGACCACGATGCGGTGGCACGGTGATGACGACCCCGGCGCTCGGGTCGAGGCCGGTGAGCACGTCGCAGAAGCGGCGCTTCGTCGTGACGCCGTCGCCGAGTTCGGACGGACAGACGAGCGTGGCCGGCACACGCGTGAGCGGCACGGGCGCGGCCGGACGCGCCCGTGCCTTGCGGGCCGGGGCCGGACGGCGGGCCGGCGACTTCTTCGTCTGCGCCTGGACGGGCGCGGCGAGGAGCGCAATCGCGAGCGCGACGAGGACGAGGCGCATTGCGTCTCAGCTTAACTGACTTCGACGATGAACGCGCCGGCGAGATGGATGACTGGTGCCCCATGAATGTGTCCACGTTCCGGTACCGTGCTTGCTACGCTGTGGCTCGTTCCCCGCGGGCGCGGTGACCGATGCGCTGTTTCCCCCGCCGTTCGGCGGCCGCACACCCGACGGGCTTGTGACGACCTTGTCTTGCTTCAATCTCTTGCACGAACGTCCACGGATTATTGGAGGCCTGCGATGAAAGTTTTACGACGAGCCCTGTTCACGGCGCTCCTGGCGCTCACGGCCACGGGACCGGCAGTGGCGCAGATGCAGTCGGGATCGATTCTGGTGCGCGTGACCGACGACCAGGGCGCGGCGGTGCCTGGCGTGGCCGTCACGCTGACGAGCCCGGTGCTCGTGTCCGGATCGATGAGCGGCGTCACCGACGGCGCGGGCACCAACCGCTTCCCCTCGCTGCTGCCCGGGGTCTACTCGGTGCGGCTCGAGCTGCAGGGATTCAAGACGGTGGTGCGCGAGAACGTCACCGTGCAGGTGGGCGCGACCGTGCCGCTCGATCTGCAGATGCCGCTCGCGACCGTGGCCGAAACGGTCACCGTCACGGGGGCCTCGCCGGTCATCGACACGACGAGCGCCAACACGAGCGTGAATCTCGGCGAGCAGCTGCTGCAGGGCACGCCGGGCGGCCGTGACATCTGGTCGCTCGTGGAATACAAGGTGCCGAGCCTGCTCATCACCCGGCCCGACGTGGGTGGCACCTCGGGCGGCCTGCAGGGCGTGTTCAACGCGCGCGGCACGACGAGCGCGCAGAACTCGAGCTTCCTGAACGGCATCAACGTCGGCGACCCGGCGGCCATCGGCGCCGCCGGCTTCTACTACGACTTCGATGCCTTCGACGACATCCAGGTCTCGACCGGAGCCCACGACATCACCGTGCCCACGAGCGGTGTCTTCCTGAACATGGTCACGAAGAGCGGCAGCGACGCGTGGAAGGGCCGCGTCACCACGGCGTGGCTGGGTGACGCGACGCAGGGCCAGAACATCGACGACAACCTGCTCAGATACGGCTTCCGGCCGACGACCAACGCCGTCGATTTCGTGTCGGACGTGAATGTCAGCGCCGGCGGCCCGCTCATCAAGAACAAGCTGCGGATGTTCACCTCGTTCCGCGACTGGCGCGTGCATGTCAACGTGCCGGCGGCGTTCTCCACGCTCGTGCTCGATCAGACCGACATCACGTCGGGTCTCGTCAACGCCAACTACCAGGTGTCGCAGAACAACCGCCTCACCGGGCTGTACTCGCGCCAGTACTACAAGAAGCCGCGACGGTTCCTCATCGCCTCGAACCTGGCGACGCAGGAATCCACGGTGAACGAAGACGACGTCTTCGACATCTACCAGCTGCTGCTGAACTCGGTGGTCACGCAGAAGTTCTTCATCGACGCCCGCATCGGGCTGAACAAGATCTTCTTCCCGACCTACCAGAACACCGCCGAGCAGACGCTGCTCGACTCGGCCACCAACATCCGCACGCGGAACTTCAACGTCGGTACGGAGCGCTGGCGCGATCGCTACCAGGCCAACGCCACCGGCCAGTACTACGTGGACGACCTCCTCGGGGCGCGGCACGAGTTCAAGTTCGGCTTCGACCACTCGCATTCGCCGGTCGAGAACCGCGCCACCCGCGTCGACGACGTCGAGCCCGTCTACAACAGCACCACGGGCCTCTCGCAGAACGTCACCCTCTTCGCCACGCCGTTCTTCACGAAGACCGCGGTGGACGTCACGGCGCTGTACGCGCAGGACAGCTTCTCCTACGGGCGCCTCACGGTCACGGCCGGTGTGCGCTGGGAACGTCTCGAAGGCTACCTGCCCGAGCAGGAAAGCCCGGCCAGCCGCTTCTTCCCCGGCCTCACGCGGGCCTTCCCCGAGCAGCGCAACGTCGTCAACTGGAAGACGTTCGGGCCGCGCCTGAGCGGCGCCTACGACCTGCGCGGCGACGGCAAGACGGCCCTCAAGGCGGCGGTCGGCCGCTACTACTACCAGATCGCCTCGGGCGGCGGCATCCTCGACGGCGTGAACCCGAACGCCAACTACTCCGAGACCTACAACTGGAACGACATCAACGGCGACCGCAAGTTCCAGGTCGGCGAGCAGACGGGCAACGCGGTCATCTCGCGCGTC
This sequence comes from Vicinamibacterales bacterium, assembly GCA_044347565.1. Classification (GTDB taxonomy): domain Bacteria; phylum Acidobacteriota; class Vicinamibacteria; order Vicinamibacterales; family UBA2999; genus CADEFD01. The sequence goes on from JBIKUN010000005.1 coordinate 40,509, forward strand.
GACCCCACGACCATCTCGGTCGATCCCGACTACCTGCGGCCCTACACGGATGAGTTCACCGGCGGCATCGACCACGAACTGTTCCCGGCGCTGCGCCTGAGCGCCGTGTTCACGCACCGCCTCGAGCGCAATCCGCAGGCGACCTCGAACCCCGCCAATCCGTACGACACCTTCCTCACGACGCGGCCCGACGCCGGCCGCGACGGCGTGTTCGGCACCGGAGACGATGGCACGTTCCAGTTCTACGACCGCAGGTCGACGGCGGTGAACCAGACGTTCTTCACGAACGACCGCAGCTACCGCCAGACCTACAACGGCATCGAGATCACCGCCACCAAGCGGATGTCGAACCGCTGGCAGATGGTGGCCGGCTACACCTACGCGCGCAGCCGCATCGAGGGCCTGAGCGTCAACATCAACCCGAACACGCTCCTCAATGTCACCGGGCCCCTGGCCGGGCAGAACACGAACTTCAACGGTCAGATCGGCGACCGGCCGCACCAGTTCAAGGTCACCGGCACCTACGTGCTGCCGTTCTACGACATCGGTGTGGCCGGCAACTTCAACGCCCAGAGCGGCATTCCGATCACGCGACAGGTCGTCGTGGCCCAGACCGTGGGCGGCAACAGCACCGTCAATGTCGAACCCCTCGGCTCGTTCCGCCTGCCGAAGCGCGTCGTCGGTGACCTTCGCGTCTTCAAGACGGTGCGCTTCGGCGGCGCACGCGAACTCGAAGCGTCGGTCGACTTCAACAACCTCACCAACAACAACGTCGCCTGGGATGCCCGCACCCTGGGCGGCACGATCAACCTGCGCCAGAACGGCGACCCGGCCGGGGCCATCAACACCCTGCCCCAGTTCGGATCGCCCGCGCAGGTCTACGGGCCGCGCAACATCCGCTTCAACGTCGCGTTCCGCTTCTGACCCGCCGCCCGGTCCCGCGTGCCTCCTGGCACGCGGGACCGGCAATTTGCCTGACGGCCGGGTCGCCGCGGCCCGAATCGTGTAGGCTCTGGGTGGACGGCTGCGACCCCGGCGCCCGCACCATGGACTCGACCCGTATCTCCATCGCGCGTATCCTCGCGCTGGGCGTGCCTCTCACGTGGCAGGACGCCGTCGCCGTGGCGCAGGAAGCCGCGATGCTGAGCGACGTCAACGCGGCGATGAACAGCCGTCCGTCGCTCGTGAGTCCCGACACGTGTTTCCTGACGCGCGCCGGCGATCTCGAGCTGCCGGAGACGACCGACGACGAGTCTCCCGAGGCGGTGGCGGACCTGCTGCGCGCCATGCTCGGCGACAGCGACGTGCCCGAGCCGCTCGAAGCGCTCGCCTACGGCTCCTCGACCCGCGACCTCTCGACGGATCTCGCCGCGTTTCCGATCGGCAACCGCCGCGCCGTGCTGGCGCGGCTCGCCGTGCGCGCGATATCGGCGCCGGCCGCACCCGCCGCATCGGCCACACCTGCTGCGCCACCCGCGCCGTCCCTCCCGAGCGCCGCCCTGGCCCCGGCCTGGACGCCGCCGTCGGAACGTCCACCGGCGCCGATTCCCTTCCCCGCGCCCCAGGCACAGATGCCGCCGCCCTTCGTGGCTACGCCGCGTCCCCTGGTCGTCATGCAGGCGCCGCCCTTCGTGGCTGCACACGCCGCGCCGCTGCCCGTGCCCTCCGTCTCTGCCCAGGCCGTGGCCGACACGCGCGAGCCCGCGGGCGCGCCGCGCCGCGTCGGCCCGCTGCCACCGGCGCCCGACGCCGAACTGCGCCGCCTGCGCACGCGCACCGTGGAGCGCGAGGCTCGCAACCAGCAGCTGTTCACCCGCCTCGCGCACTGGCTGGCGTGGCGTCCCGACTCGCCCGACCCGCGCGTGCTCGGTGGCGCGGCCGTGATGGTCGCCGCGGTGGTCTCGATGGTGTGGCGCGGCGGCGCGCTGCCGGCGGTGCCGGAACGCATGACCGGTGCGGCCGCATCCGCGGTGGCCGCGGACACGCCGGCCACTGTCGGCTCGCCGCCGCCGGCGAGTGTCCCCGCCGCCACCGCACCTGTGCCTGCGCCTGCTGGCACCACCGCCGACACCGCCGCGCGCCCGCGCGCGCCGCGGGCCGCCGGTGCCACGAGCGCCATGACGGTCACGACTGCCGCCGGCGCCGCCGCGGATGGCAGCGGCGAGCGCACGATCGAGGAGACGCGCCGCGCCCCCGAGCCCGTGACTCCCATCACGATGCCGCCGCCGGCACCGCCCGCGGCCGCGCCGATCGTGATTCCCGCGCCCACGCCCTCCGCCGGTCCATCGCCCACGGGCGACGGCCGCCGCGCGGCGATCCCGCGCGGCCCCCGCGGCCCGCGCGGACGTCCCACGCTGTACTCCGAGAACGACGCCGACGTCGCGCCGCCGGTCATGCTCCGCCAGCAGTTGCCGTCGGCGCTGCTCGAGCCGGATTCCGCAGTGCCGGAGGACTGGCCGTACCTGGAACTCCTCATCGACGAACACGGCGCGGTGGAGCGCGTGCGCCTGCGCGCGAAGACGCCGGCGCCGGGGCAGACGCTCTACCGCCACCGGATGCTCATCGCGGCCGCCAAGGCCTGGCAGTTCGAACCGGCGCAGCTCAACGGCCAGCCCGTGCGCTACGTGATGCGCGTGCCGCTCGAGCCCTGATGACGGGCCGGCCGCGTCCGCATTTCCTCGACGCCGTCACGCGGCGGCCGCGCCGCTTCGCGCTGCGGATCGTGCCGGACGGGCACCTGCTCGCCGCCCGCGCCATCCTCGCCGGCGACAGCACGTCGCGGCGCCGGGGCCTGCTCGGCAGGGACGGTCTCGCCGCGGACGAAGCGCTCGTCATCGCCCCCACGCAGGGAATCCACACCTTCGGCATGCGATTCCCGATTGATGTTGTGTTCGTGGATCGCGAGGGCCACGTGGTGCGCGTGGCCGCGGCCGTGCCGCCAGCTCGTGTGCGGCTCGCCTGGCGCGCCTTCGCCGCGATCGAGCTCACGGCCGGCACCTGCCTGGCCGCCGCCCTGCGCCGCGGCGACCGTCTCGAAGTGCTGCCCGCCTGACGGCACCCACGGCCCCCGTACACGCACCATAAAGTCAAGCCCGAGAACGTCTTTTTTCTACTCTGGACACGGCTCTGCCATACGCGTGCTGAAACGTGTAGCAACAGGCGCCGACCCTGCGATAATGCGCTCACAAGAGCGCTGCCCCCTCGGCGCTATCCGGCGTCTTCATGCGAGGTTTTGCCGACGCCGTCGCCGCTGTACCGTGAGGGGAACCGCGTGTCGTGCGTCCGGGGCGCGACGGCCGGGAATTCCGGGATCTTCACCCCGATCTGGAGCTTGACCATGAACCATCTGCTTCGCCGTCTGGCGCACGAAGAGTCGGGCCAGGACATCATCGAATACGCTCTTGTCGCCGCCGGCATCGGGGTTCTGCTGATTCCGACGATTCCAACGCTCGGACAGGCGCTCATCGGCATCTACGAACGCATCACCGGAGAAGTCAACGCAATCGGCAACGCCGGCGGTGGCGGCTCGTAAGGGTGCCGTGCGTCACGAGGCGCGCGGACGGCGGGTCGTGACCCACCAGCCCGGCGTGTGGTCGAGGCTCGTCGACGACCAGCGAGGCCAGGATCTCGTCGAGTACGCGTTGCTGACCGCCGCTGTCGGTCTCGTGGCGATTGCCACGTGGCCGGCGGTGGCAACCTCGATCGGCACCGCGTACCGCGCGCTCGACGCGAACACGCAGGGTCTGTGGGAGCCGCCGCCACCGGGCGGCGGGTCGTGACCGCCTTCGACGCCGGCGCCCTGCTGCTGGCGGCCGGTGCAACGGTCACCGATGTCACATCGGCGCGTATCCCGAACACGCTCACGCTGCTTGGCGCGGTTGCTGGTGTGGCCGCGCACGCACTGCTGCCGGGCGGCGCCGGTCTCGGAACCAGCCTGGCTGGTCTCAGTGCGGGCCTGCTGGTGTTCTTCCCGATCTTCGCCCTCGGCGGCCTCGGCGGCGGCGACGTGAAGCTCATGGCCGCGCTCGGCGCGTGGCTCGGATGGCCGGCCGTGCTGTCGCTTGCGCTCTTCACCGCGCTCGCCGGCGGTGTGCTGGCAGTGGCGGTGGCGCTGTCGCACGGGTATCTCCGTCAGGCGCTCGGCAATCTCCGGGCCCTGGCGCGGTTCTGGTGGATCGCGGGGATTCGCCCCGAGCCGTCGCTGACGCTCGAGGCCGGACGCGGCCCGCGATTGCCCTACGCCCTGCCGATCTTCGCGGGGCTGATTGTGACGTTATGGCAGCGATGACGACCAAGCCGCGATGGAGGAGCGAACGGGGCGCCGAGCTCATCGAGATGGCCGTCGCCCTGCCGCTGCTGCTCCTCGTCGTGATGGGAATCGTCGACTTCGGCTTCCTGTTCCAGCGGTATCTCGTGCTCACCAACGCGGCGATGGAAGGCGCGCGCGTGGCGGTGCTGCCCGGCTATACGACCGCCGACGCGCAGGCGCGGGCGACGGCCTACGCCACCACCGGCGGCGTGCCGGGCGTCGTCACCGTGACCGCGGAGGCGTTTGCCATACCCGGTGGGCCGACGGGCAGCTGGCCCGGCATGCGCATCACGGTCAGGCACGTCTACCAGTATCAGTACATCGGCCCGATCGCCGGGCTCTTCGGTGGTTCCTTCAGTTCCGTCACGCTGACCGCGCAGTCCACCGTGCGCCGTCAGCTGGGCTCGTGAGCCCATAGAGGCGCCCAGCATGTCCCGCAGTACCCGAACCCTTCTGGTGTTTTCCCTGTCGCTCGTCGTCGCGGGCATCTTCAGTGCCCTCGTGTACCAGGCGGGGCAACGCACCCCCGCCGCGGCCGACGTCCAGAGCGTGCCCGTGGCCGTCGCCGCGCGCGCCCTGTCCGTGGGCAGCAAGCTGACGGCGGCCGACGTGAAGGTCGTGCAGTGGCCGGCCTCGAGCCCGGTGGCCGGCGCCATCCCCTCGGTGGAAGCGGCCGTGGATCGCGGGCTGCTCGCGAACGTCGCCGAGAACGAGCCGCTCACCGCCGCCAAGGTCGCGGCCGCCGGCGCCGGCGCCGGCCTGCCGCCGATGATCGCGCCCGGCATGCGCGCCATCTCGGTGAAGGTCGACGACGTCGTCGGTGTGGCCGGCTTCATCGTGCCCGGCGCGCACGTGGACGCCGTGGTCACCATCACGCAACGCGACCAGAACGTGGCCCGCGTCGTCGTCAGCAACGTCGAGGTGCTGGCCGCCGGCACGCGCGCCGAACAGACGCAGGCCACCGATGGCCGCAACGCCAGTGCGTCGGTCGTCACGCTGCTCGTGACACCGGCCGATGCCGAGCGCATCTCGCTCGCCGCCTCGGTGGGCCGCATCACGCTGACGCTCCGCAACCCGCTCGACACGGCGGCGACCGAGACGAAGGGCACGCAGGTGGCCGCCCTGCTCGGCGCGGCCGAACCGCCCCCAGCCGCCCCCGCCCCGGTCCGCCCGGCCGTGACCCGCGTGGCACGCGCCGCGCCGGAGCCCGCGCCCGCACCGCCGCCGCCCCCGCCGCCCTACACCGTGGAAACGATCCGCGCCGCCAAGCGCACGGCGGAGGTGGTGAAGTGAGCCGCCTGCTCTCGTGCCTCGGCGCCGCCGCGGCCTGTGCCCTCCTGCTGCAGGCGCCGATTGGCGCCCAGACGGCCGGGCAGCCGGCGAACGAAATCCCGCAGCGCGTGCTGCTCACGGCCGGCCGCTCCACCGTGCTCACGACCGACTTCGACATCACGCGCCTTGCCGTCACCAATCCGGCGATCGCCGATGCGGTCGTGGTCAAGCAGCGTGAAGTGCTCGTGGACGGCAAGGGCTCGGGCACGGTGAGCCTCATCGTCTGGGGCGCCACTGAGCGCAAGCACTACGACATCGTCGTCGACCCCGGCGTCACGAGTCTGCAGCAGAACTTCCAGCAGCTGTTCGCCGGTGAGGACATCAATGTGTCGGTCACCGACGACGCGGTGATTCTTTCGGGCGCGGTGTCGAGCAACGACGTCATGCTGCGCAGCGCCGAACTGGCGCGCGCGGCGATGCCGAAACACGCGGTCATCAACATGCTGCAGCTCCCGAGCGGCTCGCCGAGCAAGCAGGTGATGCTGCAGGTGCGCTTCGCGGAGGTGAACAGAAACGCCCTCCAGCAGTCGGGGCTCTCGCTCTTCTCGACGCGCACCGACTCGACCGGCCGGATCTCGACGCAGCAGTTCGCCGGGCCGGACTTCGACCGCCAGGGCGACATCGACCTGCTGCAGTTCTCCGATTTCCTCAACGTCTTCCTGTTCTCGCGGGAGCAGGGCATCGGCGGCGTGCTGAAGGCCCTGCAGACCCGGGGCTTCCTGCAGAGCCTGGCGGAACCGAATCTCATCGCCTACAACGGTGAGGAAGCCAGCTTCCTCGCCGGCGGCGAAATCCCGATTCCGCTCGTCACCGGCCTCGGCCAGGTGAACGTCCAGTACAAGGAATTCGGCATCCGCCTGACGTTCCGGCCGACCATCGCCGGCGACGTCATCCGCCTCAAGCTCAAGCCCGAAGTGAGCACGCTCGACTTCACGAATGGCATCGTGCTCCAGGGCTTCCGCATCCCGGCCCTCAACACGCGCCGCGCCGAAACCGACGTGGAACTGCGCGACGGGCAGTCGTTCGCGATCGCCGGTCTGCTCAACAACCTCACGCAGACCGATCGGCAGAGTGTGCCGCTGCTCAGCCGCCTGCCCATCATCGGCGCGCTGTTCAAGAGCCGGGCGCTGCGCGCCGACCAGACCGAACTCATGGTGCTCGTCACGCCGCGGCTCGTGCGCGCGCTCGACCCCGACGAGGTGCCGGCGATGCCGGTGCGTCCGGGGGCGTTCCTCAATCCGTCCGACGACGAGAACCGGCGGGTGCCCGGCGACGAGCCGGACCCGAACGAAGCGCCGGGCCTGGGCGATCCGCCGGCCAACCGCCGGCCAGTGCCGCCCGGCACGGTGAAACCGCCGACGCGTCCGCCCGGGGGCGGCCGCCGCTAGTCATGATTCCGCCCCGACGCATCATCCGCACGCACGCGACGCGCGCCGAATGCGCCCCCGCGCCCGGGCTGCGCGCCGAGCGCGGCGCCATCCTCGTGCAGGTGGCGGCGATGATGCTCGGACTCACGGCGCTCAGCGCCTTCATCGTGGACTACGGCATCCTGTGGACGGCGCGGCGCCAGGCGCAGAATGCCGCCGACGCCGCGGCCATGGCGGCCGCCGCGTCGCTGGCGTTCGAAGCACCGGGCGATCAAGCGCGCGCGTTCTCGAACGCCGTGACCGCCGTTGCCAACAACCGGGTGTGGGGGGCCGCCGTGCCGCTGGCGCCCGGAGACGTCACGTTCCCGCCCTGCCCGGCCGGCTCGATCGGCAGCGGCACGTGCGTGCGGGTGCAGGTGCTGCGCAACGAAGACAACGACGCGGCGCTGCCGACGGTGTTCGGCGCGCTCGTCGGCGTCACCGAACAGGGCGTGCGGGCAACGGCCACGGCCCAGGTGCTCTATGGCGACGCGACCGACTGCGTGAAGCCGCTGGCCGTGCCCGACCGCTGGGACGAACAACGCAACAACGTGGGGCCGCCCTCGTGGGAGGTCATGGACACCTTCGAGCGCTACGCCCCCGGTGGCGCGCTGCTGCCGGGCCCGGTGCACGACCGCTACGATCCGCCGTCGCCCGTCCCGGGGCCCAACGGCACCGGGCTGTCGCGCGGCCCGTCGAGCTGGACCAGTGGCGACTACGGCCAGCGGCTGGAGATGCACCCGTCGCCGAACCCGCTCATCGACCTCGCCGGTGGCGAGCGGCTGGTGCCGGTGCAGATCGATGGCGCCGGACCGGGCCCGTTCCTGGATGGCCTCACCTCGTGCTCGCCGCGCGTGATACGACCGGGGGACCGCCTCGAGGTCGAATTGTCGAACGTCAACGGCGCGACGGGCCAGGGTTTCTCCGAACTCATCGCCCGCGACCCCGGCGCCACCTGGGATTTCTCCCTGCACGGCGGCCGCGGCGGCGTCGCCGGCGGCTGCATGGCGTCGGGAACCTGCTGCTCGGCGGGCACATGCACGTCGATCAGTCCGCGCATCATCGCCCTGCCCGTCTACAACCCCGATCTGTGGAACCAGAACCCGCCCGGCGCGGCAACGGTCGTCGTGACGCGCATCGTCGGGTTCTTCGTCGAGCGCTACTCGCCGTCCTTCAATGAGGTCGTCGGCCGGTTGATGATCTATCCGGTGCTGCCGCGGAGCACGATGACCGCCAGCCCGTCGTCGTCGTTCGTGGCGAGCGTCACGCTGGTCAGGTAACGTCCCGTGCAACCCACCGTCACACTCCTCGGCTCCATCGAACGCGACCTCGCGGCGGCCCTCCGCGACCGCGGCTTCGTCGTCAACGACAGCGACCTCGGCGTCGCGATCGCCAGCCACGTCGCCGGCACCAAGGGCCCCGACGTGTTCGTCGTGGACATCCGCGCCGCGCAGGGTCTGCCGCGGGAAATCGCCAGCCTGAAGCGCCACTTCCCCGCCTCCGGCATCGTCATCCTGGCCAAGGCGCTCGACCCGAACGCCATGCTCGATGCGATGCGCATGGGCGTGAGCGAGTGGGTGCCGGAGCCCGGCGCGCTCGACAACCTCGAAACGGCGATCCGGCGCGTGGCGCGTCCGGTGCTCGGCACCGTGGCCGGCCGCGCCTTCGCCGTGCTCGGCGGCAAGGGCGGCGTGGGCTGCACGACGGTGGCCGTCAACATCGCCACCGCCCTGCACCGCGCCACCGGCGAACCGACGCTGTTCGTGGACCTGCACATGGCGCACGGCGATGCGTCGGTGTTCCTCGGCGTCGAACCGCGCTTCTCGGTGCTCGACGCGCTCGAGAACATCCACCGCCTCGACCAGACCTACATGAAGGGCCTGGTCACCCCCACCAAGGCCGGACTCGACCTGCTGGCCGCCGCCAACCGGCCACAGCTCGGCCCGATCGACGCCTTGCGCGTGCGAGCGCTCATCGAGTTCGTGACCACGACCTATCCGTGGGTGGTGCTCGACTGCCCGCGCACCGACGGCACGCTCATGGAGGCGCTCGACGCCACCACCGCGGTGCTCGTCGTGGCGAACCAGGAACTGGCCACGCTGCGCAGCGCCAGCCGGCTGGCGGCCACGCTGCGCCAGCGCTGCGGCACGCACCGGGTGAAGCTCGCCATCAACCGCTTCGATACGGAATCGGAAATCGGCCGCAAGGACGTCGAGCGCGTGATGGGCGGCCCGATCGCGCACACCTTCCCGAGCGACTACCGGGCGGCGGTCCACGCGCTCAACAAGGGCGAACCGCTCGTCCTGCAGACCCCGTCCCGCCTCGCCGCCGCATTCGATGACGCGGCGCGCGAACTCGCGGGCCTCGGGCCGGCCCAGCGCGACAGCGCCAAAGGCGGCGGATTCTTCGCCCGGCTCGGGGGCCGGCGCTGACCGGAGCAGCCACCATGTCGACGAACACCGAGCGAACCGGCCCCGGCGTGGACGTGCGTCAGGCGCACTACCAGGAGAGCAAGGAGCGCATCCACCGCGCGCTGCTCAACCGGCTGAACCTCGACCGGCTGACCCGTGTCGGCCGCGCGCAGGCGGAGCCCGAGATCCGCAGCCTCATCGCGTCGCTGCTCGACACCGAGTCGCGGGCGACGCCGCTCAGCCTGTTCGAACGCGAAGCGCTCATCACCGACGTCCTCCACGAGCTCTTCGGCCTCGGCCCGCTCGAGACGCTGCTGGCCGATCCGACGATCTCCGACATCCTGGTCAACCGCTTCGACCAGGTCTACGTGGAACGGGAAGGCCGCCTCGAGCCGAGTCCGCTCGTCTTCAAGGACAACCAGCACCTGCTGCGCATCATCGAGCGCATCGTGAGTTCGGTCGGCCGCCGCATCGACGAATCGAGCCCGATGGTCGACGCCCGCCTGGCCGATGGTTCGCGTGTGAACGCCGTCATCCCGCCGCTCGCCCTCGACGGCCCGCTGCTCTCGATCCGCCGCTTCCGCACCGATCGGCTGGGCGCCGGCGATCTCGTCGACCGGCTCACACTGACCGGCCCGATGATGGAGTTCCTGAGCGCGGCCGTGGCGGCGCGCCTGAACATCGTGGTGTCGGGCGGCACCGGTGCCGGCAAGACCACGTTCCTGAACGCCCTCTCGAGCTTCATCTCCGAACGCGAACGCATCGTCACCATCGAAGACGCCGCCGAGCTGATGCTGCGGCAGCGCCACGTGGTGCGTCTCGAGACGCGGCCGCCGAACATCGAAGGCAAAGGCGCCGTGCACCAGCGCCAGCTCGTCATCAACGCACTGCGCATGCGGCCCGACCGCATCGTCGTCGGCGAAGTGCGCGGTGAGGAAGCGCTCGACATGCTGCAGGCCATGAACACCGGCCACGAAGGCAGCCTGACGACCATCCACGCCAATTCGCCGCGTGACGCGCTCTACCGCATGGACACGATGGTGGCGATGGCCAACCTCAATATCCCCGAGAGGGCGATCCGTCAGCAGGTGGCCTCGGCGATCCACGTCGTGGTGCAGCTGTCGCGCTTCTCCGACGGGCACCGCCGCGTCACCGCCATCACCGAGGTGACGGGCATGGAACAGGGCGTCATCACGATGCAGGACATCTTCCTGTTCGAGCGTCACGGCGTGACCGCCGACGGCCGCGTGACCGGCGTGTTCCGCGCCACCGGCATCCGCCCGAAGTGCGCGCAGTCGCTCGCCACGGCGGGCTTCATGATGGCGGCCGACCTGTTCGATCACCGGCTGGCCATTGCCTAGGGAGCACGCCCGATGACCCTGGCCCTCGTGACCTTCGCCATCTGCCTGGCCGTAATGCTGGGCCTCTACTGGGCGTTCGTCGTCCGGCCGGAGGACGCGCGGTCGCGCGAGCTGGCGCGACGCGTCGAGCGCATCGACGCCGTCAAGGACGCCGTCACCACGGTGAGCACGCCGGTGTCCACGGCGTCGGTCGTCGACGCGCTGCTCTCGAGCAACGTGAAGCTGGCCGCCGGCCTGCAGGCCTTCCTCGCCGAAGCCGGGCTCACGTGGACGGCCGCGGGCCTGCTCGCCCGCTCGGCCGTCACGGCGGCGCTCGGGGCCCTGATGGGCGTGCTGCTGACGGGCCGTGGCGCCGGCGCGCTGCTCGGCCTCGTGACGATTGCCGTGCCGTACGTCTACGTGCGGCGCACACGCACGCAGCGCCTGCGCATCTTCGAGGAGCAGTTTCCGGAGGCCATCGACCTCATCGCCCGCTCGCTGCGCGCCGGCCACACCTTCACGACCGGGCTCGGCATCGCGGCCGAGGAGATCACGGCGCCGGTGGGGCTCGAGTTCCGCCGCGTCTACGACGAGCAGAACTTCGGCATGGCGATGCCCGATGCGCTCAAGGCGATGGCCCGCCGCGTGCCGGTGCTCGACGCCCGCTTCTTCGTCACCGCCGTGCTCACGCAGCGCGAGGCCGGCGGCAACCTGGCGGAGGTGCTCGACAACCTCTCGGGGGTCATGCGCGAGCGTTTCAAGGTGAAGCGCCAGATCCGCGTCGTCTCGGCGCACGGCCGCATCACCGCATGGGTGCTGTCGCTGCTGCCGCCCGCGCTCGCCTCTGTCATCTACGTGGTGTCGCCGCAGTTCATCCGGGTGCTCATCGAGGACCCGCTGGGTAACCGGCTGCTGCTCGGCGCCATCGTGCTTCAGGTCATCGGCAGCCTCATCATCTCCAGGCTCGTCCAGGTGGAGTACTAGGGTGGAGACGCTGCTGATTTCCGGACTCTTCATCGCGGTGGCGCTGGCCACGGGGATCGCCCTCTGGCACGTCAGCGAGCCGGACCTCATGAAGCGCCGCCTCTCGGAAGTGGTGGCCGGCACGCCGGCCGCCCCCCGCCGCCGCGAGTCGGTGGTCTCCGAGGGCCCGAGCCAGCTGGCCCGCCGGGTACGCGCGTTCGTGCCCAAGTCGCCGCAGGACATGGGCCACATCCAGCGGATGCTGGCCAGTGCCGGCTACCACGGCGAGTGGCCGGCGATTCTCTTCTCGGCCGCGCAGATCGCCCTCCCGGTCGTGGCGTTCGTCTCGGTTGTCGCCACCTTCGGCTCCGGCTCGCCGGTGCTCTTCGGGGCGATCGCCGGCGCCCTCAGCTACTACGTACCGGTCTTCTGGCTGGGCCGGCGCATCGATGACCGCCGCCGTGAGATCCGCAACGGCCTGCCGGATGCCACCGACCTGCTCATCGTGTGCCTCGAGGCCGGCTCGGGCATCGACCAGGCCATTGCGCGCGTCGCCGACGAACTGCAGATCGCCTATCCGTCGCTCGCCCGCGAACTCGAGCTCATCGGCTCCGAGACGCGCGCCGGCAAGCTTCGGATGGAAGCCTTCAAGAACTTCGCCGAGCGCACCAAGGTCGACGATGCCCGATCGCTCGTCGGCATGCTGGTGCAGACCGACCGTTTCGGCACGAGCATCGGTCATGCGCTTCGGGCCCACGCCGACAGCTCGCGCACGAAACGCCGGCAGCGTGCCGAGGAACGCGCGGCGAAGCTCGGCGTCAAGCTGCTCTTCCCGCTCGTCTTTTGTTTGTTTCCTGCATTCTTCACCGTTATTCTTGGCCCGGCGATGGTGCAGATCTACCGGCAGTTCATTCTGGGGCTGGGCTCGAAGTAGTCACCGTCATGCGTCGGACGTCCGGTGGGACTACGTGGAGGAACAATCGTGGAAACCTGGCAGATCATCATGTACGTCGTGGGCGCCATCCTGCTGCTCGCCTACTTCAAGCGCCGCAGCGACCGCCTGAGCCGCCACGAATAGGCGGCACGGGTCGCGCCGTCCTGGCCTGCGCCGTCGTGGTGGCGTCGGTCCTGGGCGGCGCCTGCGCCTCGTCGGGGCCGGCGTCGTTCGCCGGCCGATTCATAGTGCGCGGCCCGCCGAGCGTCGATCTGGGCGCGCCGGTGGCCATGGCCGATCCGGCGGCTGCCGCCGTGCCGATGCCACCGCCGCCGAGCCCGCCGCCGGCCCGCACCACGGTCACCGCCGCCACGCTCGAAGCCACGTCGCCGCTGCTCAGGGCACGCCTCGACGCGCTCGCCGCCTCGCCCACGCCGGAGGCGCATCTCGACGCGGCCGCAGCGTATATGAGTTACGGCATCCACGATCGCGCCTACGACCATCTGGCCGCCGGCCTCGCCCTCCATCCCGCGCACGCCGGCCTGCACGAAGCGGTCGCCCGGCTGTGGCGCGACTGGGGCCTGCCTGAACGGGCCCTGCGGCACGCGCATCTCGCCGCGCGCTACGCACCCGACTCGGCCGCCGCGCAGACCGTCCTCGGCTCGGTGCTCTGGGCCCTCGACGCGCGCGACGACGCCACGCACGCCTTCGCGCGCGCCTTCGCGCTCGAGCCCGGCGCCGCGTGGGCCCGCCACAACTGGTGCACGGCGGTGGCCGCCCGCGGGGAGCGCCGGCCCTTTGCCTGCGACACGCCGTATGCCAGGCCGGTGACTCCGGCCGGGGGGCCGCGATGACGCCGCGGCCGCTGGCGCCGCCGCGCCCCGAGGTGCCGCGCGCGCCGCTCACGGTGGAAGAGACCGGCCTCACCCTCGACCTGCTGCAGCAGCTCGTGCTGAAGACGCTGCACATCACCGGGGACCAGAGCGCCGCCGCGCTCTGCACACGGCTCGGCGTCGTGCACTCGGTGCTCGAGCCCGTGCTGCACCACCTGAAGCAGTCGTACCTGTCGGAGGTCTGGGGCGGCGGCACGCTCGGCGGTCCGTCGTATGTCTACCGGGTGACCGACGCCGGCCGCGACCGCGCCACGATGGCCCTCGAGCAGAGCCAGTACGTCGGCGCGGCGCCGGTGCCCTTCGCGCAGTACGCGCAGTACATGCGCGACTACGCCCGCGCTGCGTTCACGGCCGTGACCCGCCAGTCGGTCGAGCAGGCGTTCTCGCATCTCGTGCTCAGCCAGCGCGTGCTCGACCAGCTCGGCCCGGCGGTGAACGGCGGCCACTCGCTCTTCGTCTATGGCCCGCCCGGCAACGGCAAGACCGTGATCTCGCAGGGCATCTCGCGCCTCCTCACGGGAGACGTGGCGATTCCCCACGCCATCGACTTCGACGGCCACCTCGTGCAGGTCTTCGATCCGGCGGTGCACACGCCGCTGCCGGACGAGAACAGCGACTCGCTCGACCGCGGCGCCGCCGCGCCCGACGCCCGCTGGCTGCGCTGCGCGCGTCCGCTCGTCACCGTCGGCGGCGAACTCACGCTGCAGTCGCTCGAACTCGCCTACAGCCCGGCCTCGCGGCTGTATCAGGCGCCGGTGCAGCTGCTCGCCAACGGCGGCGTGCTCGTCATCGACGACTTCGGCCGCCAGCGCTGCTCGGTGGTCGATCTGCTGAACCGCTGGATCACGCCGCTCGAGAGCCGCACCGACTACCTGACCCTGCAGTCGGGGCAGAAGATGCCGGTGCCCTTCGTGGTGCTCGTGGTCTTCGCCACCAACATCCAGCCGGCCGACCTCGTGGACGAAGCGTTCCTGCGCCGCATCCACTACAAGGTCTTCGCCGAGAACCCGTCGGCTGACGACTTCACGCGCATCTTCGCGCGCTGCTGCCGCGACCGTGGCCTCGCCTGCGACGACGCCATGGTGGAGCGCCTGCTCAACGACTTCTTCCGCCGGCGCGGCATCGCGCTGCGCGGCTGCTACCCGCGCGACCTCATCGAGCACGCGCTCGCCATCGCCGACTACCTCGGCACCGGGCGCACGCTCTCCGATGAGCGGCTGCGCGATGCGTGCGCCAGTTATTTCCTCGACGAACAGAGCGTCGGGCAGGCGTGATGGCGGGCCGGGCGCGTCCACACGTCCTCGCGCTCCTGGTGGCGCTGCTGACCGCGGCGGCGTGGCCGGCCGCCGCGCAGACCACGACCGTGCGCATCACCTCGCCGCTCGGCCGCACCGGCGTCCCCGGCGTCATCCGCGTCGTCGCCCAGGTGCAGACCGAGACCGACCGCGGCATCGTGCCCGTCCACTTCTTCGTCGACGGCGTGTCGATCGGCGACGACCTCGACGGGCCGCCGTACGTGGTCGAATGGGAGGACGCCAATCCCTACGAAGCGCGCGAGATCCGGGTCGACGTCGAGAACGGCCGGGGCGGGGTCGCCACTGACACGGTGAGGCTGCCGGCGCTCGAGGTGATCGAGGAGACCAGCATTTCGTCGGTGCTCATCGAGGCCACGGTGCTCGACGAACGGGGCCGCTACGTCTCGACACTCGGCAAGGACGACTTCCGCCTCGCCGAAGATGGCGTCCCGCACCTGCTCGACCTGGTGCAGCTGCAGACGCTGCCCACCACCTTCACGCTGCTCATCGACGCCAGCCAGAGCCTGCACCGCCGCATCGACATGGTGAAGGCGGCGGCGCGGCGCCTGGCCTCCCGGCTCAGGCCCGGCGACCACGTGATCGTCGCGCCGTTCCGCACGAGCGTCGAGTCGACGACCGGCCCGACGGCCGACGCCGCGACGATCACCGAGGCCATCGATGCCATCCGCGCCCGCGGCGGCACGGCGATCCTCGACGCGCTCGCCACCGTGCCGGAGATGTTCGCGCACGTCGAAGGCCGCCACGTCGTGGTGCTGCTGACCGACGGCTACGACGAACGCAGCGCCACCGCCTACGAAGACGCGATGACGGCGCTGCAGCGCCTGCAGGCCACCGTCTACGTCGTCGGCATCGGCGGCGTGGCCGGCATCTCGCTCAAGGGCGAGACGCTGCTCAAGCGGATCGCCGCGCAGATGGGCGGCCGTGCCTTCTTCCCCATCCGCGAGGAACAGCTCCCCGACGTGCATGCCGCCGTCGCCGCCGACGCCTTCCACCGCTACGTCATCAGCTACACGCCGCGGAAACAGGACGCCGACGGCTCGTTTCGCGCCATCGCCCTCACCACGCCGAACCCGAACTACCGCGTGCGCGCCCGTGAAGGGTACTTCGCGCCGAAGCCACCGCCGGTGAAGCCCACGATCGAGTTCAGCGCCACCTACGCCGCCACCGCGGCCGGCTCGCTCTCGGCCCGCGATCTCATCGTCGTGGAAAACGGCGTCGTACAGCAGGTCGAGTCGTTCGAAGAGGCCGTGTCGCCCATCTCGATCGCGATGGTGTTCGATGCGAGCGGCAGCATGCGGCGCGCGCTGCCGGTGGCCCAGGCCGCCGCCCGCAGCTTCGTCACCTCGCTCCGCCCGGCCGACCCGCTGGCACTCGTGCGCTTTGCCGATCGCGTCGTCGTCGAACACGAGTTCTCGGAACGCCGCGAGACCACGACGGAGGCCATCGACCGCCTGCAGGCCGTGGGCGGCACGGCGCTCTGGGACGCCCTGCATGACTCGATGCTGCTGCTGAAGCAGCGCAGCGGACGGCGGGCGATCGTGCTGTTGTCGGATGGCCGCGACGAGAACAACCCGGGTACGGCGCCCGGCAGCACGCACACGCTGGCCGAGGTGCTGGCGCTCGTGCGCGAGACCGATACCGTGGTCTACGCGATCGGACTCGGATCGAACGTCGACCGGCCGGCGCTCGAGCGCATCGCCCAGCTCTCGGGGGGCACTGCCACCTTCCCGCTCGAAGCCACGGCGCTCGAAGGCGAGTACCGCCGTGTGCTCGAAGCGCTGCGCCAGCGCTACGTCGTCGGCTATACGTCGACGAACCCGGTGCGCGACGGCGCCTGGCGCCACGTGGTCATCGCGGCGCGGCCCGACGGCGTGACCATCCGCAGCGCTGGCGGCTACCGCGCGCCCGTGAAGGCCGTGCCACCGCCGTGACGGGCGTCAGCGCGTCTTGATGAGCTGCAGGAATTCGCCGCGCGTGCGCGCGTCGTCGCGGAAGGCGCCGAGCATGGCGCTCGTCACCGTGGTGGACTGCTGCTTCTCCACGCCGCGCATGGCCATACAGAGGTGCGTGCCATCGCAGACCACGGCGACGCCGAGCGGCTGGATGGTGTCGCGGATGGTCTCGGCGATCTGATTGGTCATCCGCTCCTGGAGCTGCAGGCGGCGGGCGAACATGTCCACGAGGCGCGGCACCTTGCTCAGGCCGATCACCTTGCCGTTCGGGATGTAGGCGACGTGGCACTTGCCGAAGAACGGCAGCAGGTGGTGTTCACATAGACTGTAGAAGTCGATGTCGCGCACGATGACCATCTCGTTGTATTCCACCGTGAACAGCGCGCCGTTCAGCACATCGTCGATGTTGGCGCGGTAGCCGCTCGTGAGATATTCCATCGACCGTGCGACACGTTCCGGCGTCTTGACGAGGCCTTCACGGGCCGGGTCTTCCCCGACGGCCTCCAGAAGACGCGTGATGAGATCCTGCATGTTCGTAGTTTACCTCGCCGTAATGACGCTTTTCGCTGGTCCCGCGGTCCACGCGGCCGCCGCCCAGACGACGCCCGGCGCAGCCACGACCGACGCCGACGCGCTCTATCGCGATCGTGAACGTCCGGCGAGTGCGCTCGCCGCCGAGAAGGTCTGGGCCGATCGGCTGACGGCGCGCGCCGACGACTTCGAGGCCGCATGGAAGCTGGCGAGAGCGCGCTACTGGCTCGGTACGAACGGTCCCGGCACCGCCGACCAGAAGAAGCGCGTGCTCGAGCAGGGCATCGCCGCCGGCCGCGCGGCGATGACGGCGCGCCCTGAGGCGGTCGAAGGCCATTTCTGGATGGCCGCCAACATGGGCGCGCTCGCCGACGCGCACGGGCTGCGTCAGGGGATGAAATACCGCGCGCCGATCAAGGCGGCGCTCGAGAAAGCAGCGGCGATTCAGCCCGCGTATCTCGACGGCTCCCCAGACCGGGCGCTCGGCCGCTGGTACTTCAAGGTGCCGGGCCTGTTCGGCGGTGATGTCCGCAAGTCCGAGGTGCACCTGCGCAAGGCGCTCACCTACAAGGCCGACAGCATCATCTCCCTCATCTTCCTCGCCGAGACCCTCATCGAACTCGATCGCACGGCCGACGCGCGCGCCACGCTGCAGGCCGCCCTCGGCGCCGCACCAGACCCCGCGTGGGCGCCCGAGGACGCGCGCTTCAAGGCGCAGGCGCGGACGCTGCTCGCGACACTCGGCCGCTGAAGCGGGCGCGGCGCGGGCGCCGATCAGTACTGGTAGAAGCCGCGGCCGCTCTTCCTGCCGAGGTGTCCGGCGAGCACCATCCGCTTCAGCAGCGGCGGCGGCGCGAAACGCGCTTCGCGGTACTCCTCGAACATGATGTTGGCGATGAAGTAGGTGGTGTCGAGGCCGACGAAGTCGGTGAGCGTGAACGGCCCCATCGGATGACCGCAGCCGAGTTTCATCGCGGTGTCGATGTCCTCGACCGTGCCGAGACCACCTTCGAGACAGCGGATGGCGTCGAGCATGTAGGGAATGAGCAGCCGGTTCACGATGAAGCCGCCGCGATCGGGCGCCGTCACCGGCTCCTTGCCGAGCGTCTGCGCGAAGGCGAAGAGCGCCTGGTGCGTCGCGTCGCTCGTCGTGAGCGCGCGGATGACCTCGACCAGCGTCATGAGCGGCACGGGATTGAAGAAGTGCAGGCCGCCGAACCGGTCGGGCCGCGTCGTCGACGCCGCCAGCTCCGTGACGCAGAGCGACGACGTGTTGGTCGCGATGAGGCAGTGCGGGCCGACCACCGCTTCGACGGCCGCGTAGGCCTGGCGCTTCACGTCCACGTTCTCGACGATGGCCTCGATGACGAGGTCGCAGTCCTTCAGGTCGGCGCAGGCCGTCGTGCCGGAGAGATTCGCCAGCACTCGCGCCTTCTCGTCGGCGGTCATCTTGCCCTTCTCGACGCTGGCGGCGAGAAACTTCTCGATGCGGCCCAGCCCCTTGGCCAGCACCGCCTCGTTCACCTCGAGCACGAACGTGCGAAGGCCGGCGGCCGCCGACACCTGCGCGATGCCCGCGCCCATCAACCCGCAACCCAGCACGCCAATCGTCTTCATGGGGCCCTCTGGACCCGGATGATATCAATCGAGCGTTCAAATTCACCCGGATGCGATTGCGCGCGTCTGCGTCAGGGAGGGCGTGGGCCGGTCGTGACACGCCGGAGTACGCAACCCGTGCCATGCGGGCGTCACGGGGAGTGTCCGTCCGGCGCCACGCCGGCGCCTCCCGCCGGTTCCTTCTCGCGAATTCCCCTGCGTTTCTCGCCGCAGACGCCGATTCCTTGGTTGGCCCATTTCTTGATACCTGAGGAAGACGGGAACCGGGTGATGCCAGTGACAACGAACAGCCACACGAATCAGGCACTGCGAGTGATGGTGGTCGGCGGCGGCCCCGCCGTGCTGCCGCGCGTCGAACCGATGTTGCCCGCCGGAGCCTACGAGGTCGAGTTCGTCGGCATGGACCAGGAGCCCTACGGCTGCATCCTCGACGACACACCCGATCTGCTGGTCGTCTGCCTCAAGATCGAAGACGCCGCGTCGTTCCAGTTCCTGAGCATGCTGCGGATCGACCCGGCCACGAGCCAGTTGCCGGTGCTGACCTACACCACCGAATCCGAAGGCCAGGTACTGCCTGGCGTGGACGACGTCACACCACGCCGCCGCCACCTGGGCCGCACGCCAAGCCGGCTCGACCGGCACTGATGTTATAGACTTCTGCCGGATGATCGACGACGGCAAGCGCACCCACGAGCGCCTCGAGCTGCCCGATCCGGCAACCGGGGAAGCGAAGACCTACCACTCGATGGCCATCCGCCAGCTGAGCGGTGGTGGCGCGCTCATCGAGATCGGCGTGCCGCTCCAGCTCAACTCGCTGCACGACTTCCGCCTCGCGCTCGGCGACCGGTCGGTCGTGGTGAAGGCGCGTGTCGTGCACTCGCACATCGGCACGGTCGCCACGTCGGGCGTCAGCTATCACACCGGCATCGAGTTCGTCGACCTGTCAGACCCCGTGTCGCAGGTGCTCGCCACCTTCATCGACACGCTGAAACGCCAGCGCACCTCCGCGCCGTAGCGCGCTGGTGGCTGGCGTCAGCCGTTCCCGTCTGTTGTGGCCGGCGGGTCCGCGCCGGCCGTTCCGCTAGCGCACCTCGGCCGGGCGCCGCGCTTCGTGCATCTTCTCGAGCGCGTCGAACATCTCCGCCGGCACCGAGAAACCCACCGCCACCGTCTTGCCCTCGCCGCCGAGCTGCAGCGAGTCGACGAAGGCGCGCATCTCGGGCCTGCTGTCAGCCTGCAGCTTCACCATCGCCACGACGCCGCGCATCATGTCGCGCAGGTTCTTTGCGGCCTCGTCGTCCTTGGCTTCGGCCTTGAGGGTGCCAGTGATGCCGCCGTTCAGGTGGCCGGCCGCCGAGAACCACGACAGCGTGGGCATCCGCTGCTGGAGTTCACCGGGCAGGCCCGTGCTCGAGGCCATCGCGTCGAAGCGGCCCACGGCCCAGGCGTTGTTGCCGTCGAGTTCGCCGACCAGCCGCATGATCTCGGTGTTCGACATCACGTTACGGCCCGAGCGCTTCGCGTCGATCGCGCCCTTGACGCCCTCGATGCTGCCCACCGCCACGATGCCCGGGGCCAGGAACCCGAGGGCCATCGTCGTCTCGTCACCGGTGTGTGCAATGACGCGCACCCCCTGATAGTCGCTGACCTCGCCGCCGTGATCGCGGGCCAGCCCCTCGATGCGCACCTGGTCGAAGCGGCCGCGGGCCACCACCAGGGGGTTGCCGCTCTTGTCGCCGGCGGCCGGGAGCAGCGCGCCCACCACCGCGTCGATGTCCCGCTCGACATTGACGCCGGTCTTCTCTTCGAAATCGTGCCGATCCGGGCTGTCGGGGTTGGCGTCCTGCAGACGGCGCAGGCGCTGGCGCAGTTCGGACACCATGACTTCCTGCACGTTGGCGTAGCCAACGGCGATGGCATCCGGGGGGACGAAGGCGAGGTCCTCGGGACCGGCCTGGTGCGAGAGCGCGACCGGCAGCCCGCCCATATAGGACGCGACGAGGCCAGTCGTAAGGCCGGCGGTGAGGATGCCGGCGGCGGTGAGCACGAAGTAACGGGTCTTCGCGGCCATGTGGGTCTTCCCCCTTGGTGGATTATACGGGCGGGCTCCCGGGCAGGTTCAGCCGTTCGTCCCAGCCGGCGCGCCCCTCCCATGGGCGCCGCCGGCGCGCGGCGGCTACTGCTCGAGCACGTACTCCCGACGGGCCACGGTGCGCATGGCCAGCCACAGGAACACGACCAGCATCAGTCCGAGGGCGGTCAGGGCCCCGGACACCGACGTGGTCTGCCGGAACAGGCCCTGGATGACGCTCAGGGTGCTGTCGGCCGGCATCGTGTGCGGCACGAGCGACTGCAGGTGGTGAGCCACCGTGAACTGCCGCAGGTAGCCCGGCAGGGCCAGCGCGAGCTGCTCCCAGCCGAACGCGAAGACCAGCCCGCTCACGAGCGGACGCTTCAGCCGGGCGCCCACGAAGGCAAAGACCGCCCCGTAGACCGCCAGCCCGGCGCCGAGGAGCGCCAGGTCGAGCACCAGCGACCGGAAGGTCGCGGCGATCTGGGCGAACGGCACGGTCAGGAAATAGGTCAGCATCACCGACGGCAGCACGACGAGCGACGTGCAGGCGAGATACGCCAGGTACTTGCCGAGCAGCACCGAGCCGCGCGGAATCGGCCGCGTGAAGAGATACGTGAGGGTCTTGTCTTCGACCTCGTCGGCCATGAGGGCCGTGCCGTAGAAGAGGCCGAGCACCGGCACGATGAAGCGGATGTAGAGCATCCAGATCATCACGCCGAATACGCTGCCGCCGGCCACGCGGGCGCCGTTCACGCGCAGCGCCGGGGCGCCGAACGCTTCGACGACGCGGAAGATGATGGCGAGCAGCACCGGCCCGCCGACGACGAGGGCCATGAAGATCGTGCGCCGCGACCACAACATCTCGCCGAACGAGAGCTCGAACACGCGGCGCGCGGCGGCGGCGGTCGAGAGCGGAGCGGGGCGCGCGGCAGACTCGCTCATTGGCGCACCAGATACGAGAAGACGGCCTGCAGGTTGTCGTCGGGCGAGGTCACTTCGGCAATCGCGCCGGCCTCGCCGGACGCCGCCAGGTCGGTGATTCGCCGGTAGAAGGCATCCGGCTGGCGGGTGTCGACGGTGAGCGCATCGCTGTCGAAGGCGACGCGCGTCACGCCCTCGTCGTGGATGAGCCGGGCCGCCAGCGCCCGCGGATCGGCGGCCTTGACGTGCACGGTGTGCGGGTGTGTGTCGATGAGCTCGCGGATCTGGTGGACGTTGCCTTCGGCGAGGATGCGGCCGTTCGTGATGAGCAGGATGTTCGAGGTCATCACCTCGATCTCGTGCAGGATGTGGCTCGACACGATCACGTGGCGGCCGCGCTTCGCCCAGTCCTTCACGAGCCGGATGGTCTTGCGGCGCTGCAGCGGATCCATGCCGGTCAGCGGCTCGTCGAGGATGAGCACCTCGGGGTCGTGCACGAGCGCCTGCGCCAGCTTCACGCGCTGCCGCATGCCCTTGCTGTAGGCGCCGATCTTCTTGCCGGCGGCGTCCGTCAGGTCGACCATGTCGAGGGCGCGGCGGGCGGCGGCCTCGGCCTCGGTCTCGGAGAGCCCGTTCAGCTTCACGAGCGCCGTCACCCACTCGAGTCCGGTCATCCGCTCGTAGAAGGCGTCCTGCTCGGGGCAGAACCCGATGCGCGAGAAGGCGGCCGGGGTATCCCGGAGCGAGGAGCCAAGCACGCGGATGGTGCCCTGGCTCGGTGCGAGCTGCCCCGTCATGAGCTTCATGAACGTCGACTTGCCGGCGCCGTTCGGGCCGAGCAGGCCGGTGATGCCGGGCGGAATCGACACGGTGACGTCGTTCAGCCCGCTCACCTGGCCGTACCACTTCGACAGGTGCTCGGCCTGCACGATCGGCGTCACGGCCGTGGTCTGGTCGGCCATCAGCTCACCACCTCGACCGCCCGCACCCGGCGTTCGAGCACGACGCCCGAGGCCACGATGAGCCCCACGACGACGGCCGCGGCCGCCCAGAGCGGCAGGTCGTAGCGCAGCGGCAGCCGGAAGATCGCATCGCCCAGCTGCTCGAGCGCGTCACTCGGCGACAGCCACGCCAGCCACGACTGCCCCGTGATGCCCTGCACGGCCTTGAAGAGCGCGCCGGTGAAGAAGATGAGCCCGGCATACATCACGCCGACGAAGCGGCTGCTCTTCGACAGCGACGAGAGCGCGAGCATCGTGGACGAGGCCAGCAGCACCTGCGCCAGCGAGTAGAGCGTGATGGCGGGCAGCAGGTAGATGTTGTTCGTGAGGAAGGTGAACGAGCCCGCGAAGCCAATCTGCACGACGAGCAGCATCATCGCCGGCAGGAACGTGACCGAAACGAGCAGCGTGAGCAGCACCGCCATCTTGCCGGCCACGTATTCCCACCGCGAGAGCGGCTTGGCCAGATAGAGCTGCAGGGCATTGGCGCGGCGGTCGGCCGCGATGAGCCCGGCGCCCACGTAGATGGTGATGAAGAAGACGAAGACGGCCTGGGTCTCGAGGAACTCGCGGAACGTCTCGCCCTTCGCCTGCAGGAACGAGGCCTGCGCGTAGTTGGCGGCCACGTAGACCTGCACGGCGCGCACGAGGAACGGCGCCCAGGCCAGGAGCAGCAGCGCCAGGAACTTGCGTTCGGCGAGCACCGTGCGGATGCCGGCGCGTGCGATCACCTGCCAGGCCGTGCCCGTGCGGGCGCGGTCGCCGGTGTAGCGCTGATAGCCCTGGTCGTGGATGGGCATCTACTCGGCTCCGACAGCGCGCGCGAACGCGTCTTCGAGGGTGGGCACGCTCTGCTTCAGATGCCGCACCTGCAGACCATTGGCGGCGGCGAGGCGGAAGATCGGCTCGGCGCCGGCCTCGCCCGGCACGAAGACGCGCATGACGTCTTCCTGCGTGTCGTGCACCTCGTAGCCGGCCGCGGTGAGGAGCTCGAGCATGCGCTCGGCGCCGTCCTTCACGCGCAGTTCGAATACGCGGCCCTGCGGACCACGCACCGCGTCGAGCGCGCCCTGGGTGGCCACGGCGCCTTTGTCCATCACGATCACGTGATCGCAGGTGAACTCGATGTCGGGCAGCAGGTGCGACGACACGATGAGATTGACGCCCTTGTTGTGCGCGAGATCGCGGATGAGCTCGAGCATCTCGTCGCGGCCCTTCGGGTCCATGCCGTTCGTGGGCTCGTCGAGGAAGAGCAGATCCGGGTCGTGCACGAGCGCCTGGGCCAGCTTGATGCGCTGCTTCATGCCGGTCGAGTAGGTCTCGACGTTGCGGTAGCGCGCCTCGCCGAGGCCTACGTAGTAGAGCACCTCGTGGGCGCGCTGCATGGCATCGGCCGGCGGCAGCCCGGCGAGCTGGCCGCAGTAGGCCACGAAGGCCACGGCCGACATGCCGGGAATATGGGCGTCACTTTCCGGCATGTAACCGAGCCGGGCCCGGATATCGAGCGCTGAGGTGGCGACGTCGAGCCCGAGCACACGCATCTGGCCCTGCGACGGCACGACGAAGCCGAGCAGCGCCTTGAGCATCGTGCTCTTCCCCGCCCCGTTCGGGCCGAGCAGGCCCACGGCACCGGGCGGGAAACTGGCCGAGACGTCGCGCAGGGCCATCTGCCGGCCGTAGATCACGCTGACGCCACGCAGCTCGACGACGGCGGCGCCGTCGGGCCGGCCGGAGCCGTCGTGGGAGGGTACGGGCGCCTGCATTCGCTGGTAGATACGAGAGTGCCGCGGACGACGTTCGACCGGGACGCCTAGAGCGTGCCGCGCAGACCGAGGTCGTCGGCCTTCTCGCGCATGAAGGTGATGACGTTGGTGACGTGCTGGTCGAGCGGCAGGCCCATGAGCTCGGCGCCCTTCTTCAGGTGCTCGCGCGGCACGGCGCGGGCGAACGCCTTGTCCTTCATCCGCTTGATGACCGAAGCGGCCTCGAGGTCGAGCACGCTGCGGCTGGGGCGCACGAGCGACGCGGCAGTGACGAAGCCGGCCATCTCGTCACAGGCGACGAGCGCCCGTTCAAGCGGCGATTCGGCGTCAACGCCGGTGATTTCCCAGGCATGCGCCTGGATGGCCCGCATCACCCACTCCGGATAGCCGAGACCGCGCAGGTGCTCGCAGCCCTTGTTCGGGTGGTCGCCGAGCGTCGGGAAGCGTTCGTAGTCGAAGTCGTGCAGCAGCGCCACGACGCCCCAGTCGCCTTCGTTCGCGCCGGCGAGCCGGGCGTAGCCGCGCACGGCGGCCTCGACGGCCAGCGCGTGTTTGCGCAGGCTGTCACTCGCGGTCCATTCGGTGAGGAGCTGCCAGGCAGCCGCACGATCCAGAGCCATGGCCGTCAATCCTACCCGTCCTGCGGGCCGGCGTGCAGGCGAAAAGCGCGCTCGATGACGCCCACGGCGTAGGCGTTCACGCCGAGCGCGGCGACCTCCGCACGCGGCACCCAGCGCGCGTCCGCCGCGTCGTCACCGGCGGCGAGCGTGCCGCCCCTGGGCCGGCAGAGGAAGTCCACGATGACGAAGTGATAGCGAATGCGGCCCGCCTCGTCGCGATGCACGCGGTCGAAGACGTCCACGACCGCACCGACCTCCACCTCGAGGCCTGTCTCTTCGCGCACCTCGCGGGCCACGCCGTCGGTGAGCGACTCGCCGAGTTCGAGACGGCCGCCGGGCAGGGACCACTCCCCCTGGCGCGGCGGGAACGCCCGGCGCACGAGCAGCACGGCGCCGTCGGCGATGACCACGCCGCCCACGGCGGCGACCGGCGCGTCGGGATAGTCGCGAGCCATCGATCAGCCGAGCACGAGCGACGGCACCGCGTTCAGCCGGTCGGTCGCGAGCTCCCCGCGCGCGAAACGGCGCAGCCCGGCGGCGGCGATCATCGCCGCGTTGTCCGTGGAAAGGCTCATCGGCGGCACGAACACCGGCAGGTGCCGCGTGGCGCCGCGGCTCTCGAGTTCGCGGCGCAGGCGGGCGTTCGCCGAGACGCCGCCGGCCACGCCCACCGCGCGGGCGCCGTGCGCGCGCGCCGCGTCGAACGTGCGCGTGAGCAGCGTGCGCACGACCACCCGCTGAAAGCTGGCGCAGACGTCCGCGATCTCGGCCTCGGGCAGCGTCTCCACACCGAGCGCCGCCTGGCGCAGCCGCACATGCCGCAGCACCGCCGTCTTGAGGCCGCTGAAGCTGAAGTCGAACGTCGGATCACGATCGGGCGCGTTCCGGTCCGGATGCGTAAGGCGGGTGACCGGCAGGTCCACGGCCTCGTCGCGGCCGCTCGCCGCCAGCCGGTCGATGAGCGGGCCGCCCGGATAGCCGAGCCCGAGCAGCTTCGCCACCTTGTCGTAGGCTTCGCCAGCCGCATCGTCGCGCGTGCGTCCGAGCAGGCGGTACACGCCGGCCTCGGGCACGAGGTAGAGACTCGTGTGGCCACCCGACACGACGAGCACCACCGCGGGCAGCGGCAGCGGGCCGTGCGCCAGCCACAGCGACTCGATGTGGCCGGCGATGTGGTTCACGCCGACGAGCGGCAGGCCGCGCGCCCACGCGGCCGCTTTCGCGAAGCTCACGCCGACGAGCAGCGACCCCACCAGGCCGGGCCCCTCGGTCACCGCCACCCCGTCGAGATCCGGCCAGCCGAGGCCGGCATCGGCGAGTGCGCGGTCGACCACGCCGCAGATGTCGCGCACGTGCTGCCGCGATGCCAGTTCGGGCACAACGCCGCCCCACTCCGTATGGATCGCGATCTGCGAGGCGACGACGTTCGCCCGCGTGTGCCACCGGCCGTCAGGCGCGGACTCGATGACGGCGGCGGCCGTCTCGTCGCACGAG
This sequence comes from Vicinamibacterales bacterium, assembly GCA_044347565.1. GTDB lineage: Bacteria > Acidobacteriota > Vicinamibacteria > Vicinamibacterales > UBA2999 > CADEFD01. The sequence continues at coordinate 67,386 of JBIKUN010000005.1, forward strand.
GTCTCGATGCCGAGAACGATCACCGCGCGCCCGCCAGCGCCTCGAGATAGGGCGGCCGCAGGATGCCGCGTTCGGTCACGATGGCCGTGATGTAGCGGTGCGGCGTCACGTCGAACGACGGGTTGCGCACCGAGGCGCCGTCGGGCGTCACCTGCGTGCCGGCCATGTGCGTGACTTCCTTCGCGTTCCGCTCCTCGATGGGAATCTCCGCGCCTGTCGGCGTGGCGAGATCGATCGTGGACCACGGCGCCGCGACGTAGAACGGGATCCCGTGCGCATGGGCGGCGATGGCCAGCCCGTAGGTGCCGATCTTGTTGGCGGCATCACCGTTCGCGGCAATCCGATCGGCGCCGACGACCACGAGGTCGACCCGCTCACGCGCCATGATCGCGGCCGCCATGTTGTCGGTGATGACCGTGGTGGGAATGCCGTCCTTCACGAGTTCCCACGCCGTGAGACGCGCGCCCTGCAGGAAGGGGCGCGTTTCGTCGGCGTAGACCGCCACACGTTTACCGGCATCGACCGCGCCGCGCACGACACCGAGGGCCGTGCCGTAGCCGGCGGTCGCCAGCGCCCCGGCGTTGCAGTGTGTGAGGATGCGCGCGTCGTCGGGCACGAGCGCGGCGCCGTGGCGCCCAATGGCGCGGCAGCTCTCGAGATCGTCGTCGTGGATGCGGTCCGCCTCCTGACGCAGCCGCGCCACGAGCTCCACCACGCCCTCTCCGGCCTGCACACCGGTGGCGAGCGCCTGTTTCATGCGCTCGATCGCCCAGAACAGATTGACCGCGGTGGGCCGGGTGGCGGCGAGTGTGTCGGCCAGGCGCTGGAAGTCCACGGCGAACTGCTTGGTGCCGGTGGCCGTGCTGCGGCGGGCGCCGAGCGCGAGCCCCATGGCCGCCGCCACGCCAATGGCCGGGGCGCCGCGGATGACCATCGTCGTGATGGCCTTCGCCACCTCGTTGCCGGTCCGGCAGCGCACGTAGATCTCGCGACCAGGCAGCTTGCGCTGGTCGATCATCAGGATGTCGTCGCCATCCCAGGCGATCGTCGGAAGCATCCCTACATTCTACGGGGCCCGGGTCCCGGGCCCCGAGCCCCGTCAGTCCAGAAGCCGTGCGTCGAACGGCAACGGGAGCAGGGCGGCGAGCTGGTGGCGGCCGGTGTCGCGTGTCAGGTTCGCCATCACCACCTCGATGTCGCCGCAGTATTCCCACAACAGCTGGCGGCAGGCGCCGCAGGGCGGTGTCGGGGCCTCGGTATCGGCCACGACGGCGATGCGCACGAACTGGTCGCGGCCCTCCGAGAGCGCCTTGAAGAGCGCCACACGCTCGGCGCAGACCGTGAGGCCGTAGGTGGCGTTCTCGATGTTGCAGCCGGTCACGACGGTGCCATCGGCGCACTCGAGTGCCGCGCCCACGGCGAAGCCGGAATAGGGCGCACGGGCGAACGCCCGTGCCGCGCGGGCCGCCTCGACGAGCGCGTCAGAGCCGGCCAACCACGCCCTCCAGGAGCCGGATGAACTGGCCACGCACCCGCGCCGTCACCGCCATCACGTCCTCGTGATTGAGCGGCGCGTCGACGACACCAGCCGCCGGATTCGAGATGCACGAGATGCCGAGCACCTCGAGGCCCATCTGGCGCGCCACGATGGCTTCGGGCGCCGTCGACATGCCGACGGCATCGGCCCCCATGACGCGGAAGGCGCGGATCTCGGCCGGTGTCTCGTAGCTCGGTCCGTGCACCGCCACGTAGATGCCGTGTTCCACGGCGATGCCGGCCGTGGCCGCAACTTCCGTCGCGAGCGCACGCAGGCGCCGCGAGTAGACCTCGGTCATGTCGGGGAAACGGGCGCCGAGCGCGGGGTCGAACGGCCCGATGAGCGGATTGCTGCCCATCAGGTTGATATGGTCGTCGATGAGCATGAGCGCGCCGGTGGCGAACCGCGTGTTGATGCCGCCGGCGGCGTTCGTGAGGATGACGCGCGGCACGCCGAGCGCGCCCAGGACGCGCATGGCGAAGGTCACGTCGGTGAGCGGATGCCCCTCGTAGAAGTGGGCGCGGCCCGAGAGCGTGATGACGGTGCGGCCGGCGAGGCGGCCGGCCACGAGCACGCCGGCGTGGCCGATGACCTTCGCCGCCGGCCAGTGCGGAATCTCGCCGTAGGGCACGCGTGTGGCACCCTCGATGGCCTCGGCGAAGGCGCCAAGGCCGGACCCCAGCACGATCGCCACGTCGGCGCCGGTGATGCCGCGCTCGCGCAGGGCGGCGGCGGCTACGGCAATGCGGTCGGTGTAGTCGGACACGATGCAGTCTCCCTCAGGGCTCGCGCACGTCGCCGTCAGGCGACACGAAGGCCCGCACGAGCGGCGCCACCGTCATCTCGCCGCCGATGCGTACGGCCCGCATGGCGACCTCGCGGGCCGCCGCCATCTTCGTGCCGTCGGCGCCGTGCAGGTCGAGGAGCGGCTGCCCCTCGGTCACCGTCGCGCCGACGGTCGTGCGCAGCATGATGCCGGCGGCGTGATCCACCGGATCACCCTTGCGTTCGCGGCCCGCCCCGAGCCGCACGGCTGCCCGGCCGATGCGTTCGGCGTCGATGGCAGAGACGACACCACTGGCGCCGGCCTCGAGCGTGTGCACGAGCGGCGCGGCGGGCAGCCGCGACGGATCGTCGATGACGGCCACGTCGCCGCCCTGCGCCGCCACCATGTCGCGTAACTTGCGGCGGCCGGCGCCCGAGGCGATGGCGGCGCGGAGCTGCGCCAGCGCGCTCGCGTCGTCAGTGGCACGGCCGGCCAGGCGCAGCACCCGCACGCCGACCGCCTCCACGACTTCGAGCAGATCGGGCGGGCCCTGCCCCGCCAGCGTCTCGACACATTCCCGAATCTCGACGGCGTTCCCGACGGCGCGGCCGAGCGGCGCGTCCATGCTCGTCACGACCGCCTCGGTAGGCACGCCGTGCGCCTTGCCGATGGCGGCGAGCGATCGGGCCAGCGTGAGCGCCTCGGGCAGCGTCTTCATGAAGGCGCCGCGGCCGCACTTCACGTCGAGCACGAGCGCGCTGCTGCCTTCCGCGAGCTTCTTGCTCATGATCGAGGCCGAGATGAGCGGCACGCTCTCGATCGTGGCCGTGACATCGCGCAGGCCATAGAGCACTTTGTCGGCCGGGGCGATATCAGCCGTCTGGCCGATGAGGGCGCAGCCGACCGAGCCGAGCACAGCGAGGAATTCGTCGACCGAGAGGCCGATGCGAAAGCCGGGAATCGACTCCAGCTTGTCGAGGGTGCCGCCCGTATGGCCGAGGCCCCGCCCCGACATCTTCGGCATGATGACGCCGCAGGCGGCCACGAGCGGCGCCAGCACCACCGACACCTTGTCGCCGACGCCGCCGGTGCTGTGCTTGCCCACTTTCACACCGGGCAGGCCGCTCAGGTCCACGCGGCGGCCGGTGCGCAGCATGGCATCGGTCAGGGCGGCCGTCTCTCCGGGGGTCATGCCGCGCAGGACGATGGCCATGAGGAGGGCCGAGGTCTGGTAATCGGCCCACGAGCCGTCGAGCACGCCGGCGATGAAGGCGCCGATCGCCTCGGGACTCAGCACCTCGCCGTCGCGCTTGGCGCGGATGATATCGACGGCGCGCATGGAACCTGCGCGCAGTATAGCAGCCGGTTGACGTCTATAATCTCCCCGGGGCGGATCCCCCTTCGCCCGCCCCTGCCCGCGGCGTACATGTCATACGAGACCGAGCCGCTGTCGGCCGACACGAGCAGCACACTGCTGGACCTGGCCCGCGCCTGCAAGGCCGCGGCCCGTGTCGTGTCGATGTACCCGGCCACGCACCCCGCCATTGAGGACGCGCTTGCCCGCATCACCACGGCCGGCAGCCGCGCCGTCGCCGACGGCCCGTTCCTCATCACCGTGATGCCCGACACGCTGCTCGTCGGCGGCCGCGCGCTCGCCCGCCCCGACCAGGCGGTCGCGGAACTGGCCGGCATGCTGCACGCCCACAGCGTCGGCGAGCTGAACATCGTCGGCCCGCTCGAAGCCCCCGCCTGGCACGCCTTCCTCGTGCTCATCGCGCAATCGCCGGCCGACATCCGTGATGAAGGCGGCATCATGCGGGCGTGGGAAGCCGGCGGCGGCGGTCCGCTCGAAGTGCGGCAGATCGACTACAGCGAAGTGCTGCGCGAACGCGCCGGCACCGAGAACTCCGACTGGGAGAACCTCCTCGCGGCGTACCTGGCCGGCGAGCAGACCGGTATCGACGACTCGATGCTCTCGACGCTGCTCGAGATTGCCAACGAACCGCAGCGGCTGGCGACCTTCGTCGACAGCATCGTCGAGCGCGGCACGCAGGAAGGCTACTGGCTGAGCACACAGAAGGCCCAGCTCGCCACGCTCCTCCAGGCGCTCGCGGCCTTCGTCACGCGCACGGATCCCGGCCAGCTCGCCCGCGTGCTGCGGAACATCGCGAGCAGCCTGCCCCGCATGTCGCCAGAGATGGTGATGTCGCTGCTCGACGAGCCGCAGCCGGTGAACGCGGACGGCCAGCCCGACGGCATCGACCTGGCCACCGAGCTGCGCGAGCGGGTCGACGAAACGCTCGTGGCGAAGTTCGTGGCCCAGTCGATGGCGCGCGACCGCGCCGCCACGGCACGCCTCGCCCAGGCTTTCCAGACCCTCGTCCCCGACCACACGCAGCGCGACCGGGTGATCGATCTGGCGTCGAGCCAGGCAGCGGCCGGGCCACTCGGCCGCGAGCCGCAGTTCACCGAACTCTGGCGCCAGGCCGCCGACATCCTGTCGTCGTACTCGGACGAGACGTTCGTCGACGAAGGGTATGCCCGCGATCTGAGCCAGGCCCGCGTCATCGCCGTCGAGATGGACAGGATTGGCGACGACCCGCCCGAGCGTGTCGCCGCCTGGGTCGCCACCGTCTCCGACGAGCAGGTGCGCCGGCTCGACCAGCAGGTGCTCGGCGACCTCATCATCGTGGAGTCGCGACCCGACGAGTGGCGCAAGATGCTCGTGCTGGCGCTCGGCCGTATCGAACAGCTCGTCCTCGTCGGCGATCTCGCGCCGGCGCAGGACCTGCTCGACACGCTGCTGCACGTCTCGCGCGATCAGGCGTCGCCGTTTGCCGGCGCGGCGAAGGACGGCGTGACCACGCTCGCCTCGGGCGACATCATGACGCACGTGCTGCTCTTCATCCGCCAGGCCGAGGACGGCGACATGCCGCGGGTCACCCGCTTCTGCCTGTCGCTCGGGCGCGGCGTCGTCGGCCGCCTCATCGACGCGCTGCTCGCCGAAGACGGCGCCCGCACGATCCGGCGCCTGCGCGAAGTGCTCATCGCCTTCGGCCCGGCGGTCCGCACCCGCGTCGCCGAGCTGTGTGCGTCGCCGAACGCGTCGGTGCGGCGCACGGCCATCGAGCTCGTGCGCGCCATCGGCGGTCCCGAGGCGCTGCCGCTGCTGCTGAAGCTGCTCGATGACGAGGAACTGCAGGTGCAGCGCGACGCGCTGCGCGCCATCGTGCAGACCGGCTCCGACGAGGCGTTCCCGGCGCTGCGCGACGCCCTCACATCGGCCTCGCCGCGCACGCGCGACATGATCACGAGCTCGATCAGCACGCTGCGTGACGAACGCGCCGCGCCGCTCTTCGCCTTCATCGTGCGCCAGGGCCAGATCCGCGGCCGCGCCGAGAAAGTGTTCCTGTCGGCGGTCGAAGCGCTCGGCACGCTGCGCGTGTCGGACGAGATCACGATCGGCGCGCTCGTGGACGCCGCCGGCCGCGGCGTGTGGTGGAATCCCGTCCAGGCCAGGCGGCTGCGCACTGCCGCCGTGAAGGCGCTGCGCGTCATCGGCTCGCCCGAGGCCATCACCGCGCTCGACACACTCGCCCGCTCCGGCGCCTACGGGGCGAACACCGCCGCGCAGGCCGCTCTCGCTTCCACCTCCCGTCCGTCGCCGCGGGCGACGGATGCTGCCGCCCCCGCCGCGGCGGATCCCGACGCGCCAGAGGCGGCGCCGGATCCGCCGGAGTCGCCCAGGAGTGAGTCGTGAGCGATGCCGCACGCCAGCTGCGCCAGGCCGATGAGTTCATTCGCCGGCTGACCGCGGCGGTCCGCGCCAACCAGCTCTACGCGCCATCGCATCCGCTTGCCGGTCGCGCGCTCAAGGCGCTGACCGAATCGGCCAGCCAGATGCTCGTCGACAACGCCAGCCTCGCCGTGGGCTTCATCGAGAACGAAGTCGTGGTCGGCGAGATCCCGCTCGTGCACGCCGGCGAGGCCTTCTCGGAGCTGCTGCGCCGCGTGCGCCAGGTGGGGATCGAGCGCATCACCTTCGACCGCGGCGTGCCGCCGGACGAGCTGGCCCTCCTCATCGAAACCCTCGCGCATCCGGAACGCGCCGGCGTCACCACGCCCGGCCGGATCCCCGAGCCGCTGGCCGTGCTCGGCGCGCTCACGCGCATCCGCGTCGGGCGTCTCACGCTCGACGAGCGGGTCGAAGCCTCGGCGGCCGATGTGGCGACGATCCGGCGGCTCTACACCGACGGCGTCTCGATTGCCGGCGCGCTCTGGGAGATGACGCAGAAGGAAGGGATGCCCGATCCCAACCAGGCCAGGCAGCTCGTCGACTCGCTGGCCCAGGCGGTGGCGCAGAACCACACCGCGCTCATGGCGCTCACCGCCCTCAAGGACTACGACAACTACACGTTCACCCACATGGTGAACGTGTCGATTCTCGTGATGGCGCAGGCCCGCAGCCTCGACATCGACGGCGCCCTGCTGCGCGAGTTCGGCCTCGCCGCCCTGATGCACGACATCGGCAAGGTGCGCACGCCGCTCGACATCCTGACGAAGCCCGATCGGCTCACCGAATCGGAATTCGCCATCATGCGGATGCATGTCGTGGACGGCGCCGAGATCCTGCGTCGCACGCCCGAGATTCCGGCGCTCGCGCCGGTGGTCGCCTTCGAGCATCATCTGCGCATCGATGGCTCGGGTTACCCGCTGGGCATCAAGCGCGCCTCGCTCAACCTCGGCACGATGCTCTGCAGCATCTCCGACGTCTACGATGCCATGCGCTCGCAGCGCGCCTACCAGGGCACGCACGCCACCGACCGCGTGCTCGCCGTGCTGCAGAAGAACGACGGCCTGCACTTCGATCAGCACCTGGTACGCCGCTTTTCACAGCTCATGGGGCTCTACCCGCCTGGCAGCATGGTCCGCCTCGACACCGGCCAGGAGGGCGTCGTCATCCGCACCTTCGCGCCCGATCCGCGGCGGCCGCGCGTGCGCGTCATCATCGACGCCGCGGGCAACCGCCTGGCGCGCCCCTTCGACGTGAATCTGTGGGACGTCGACAGTGACACCGCCGGCCCGAAATACATCGTGGCGCCGGTCGATCCGAAGGACGTCGGCATCGATCCGCTCACCTACCTCTGATGGTCCGCCAGGGAACACCTGCCATGTCCCAGTCACACCGTGCCCTCCGTCTCGCCGCGCCGGCGCTCGTCGCGGCGGCCCTGGCCAGCGTCGCCGCGCT
>JBIKUN010000063.1:0-23430 GCA_044347565.1 Vicinamibacterales bacterium
GCCGATCGTGACGCCGTGCTCGCCGCCGGCCTCAAAGACACCGAGCCGCGCGTGCGCTACGAAGCCGTGCGCGGCTGGGGCCGCCATCTGCAGGCGGGTGACTGCCAGCCGGTGCTGCGGGCGGTGAACGACCCGAGCCCGCACGTGGCGCTCGCCGCCATCGACACGCTCGGTGCCGGCTGCGGCACCACCTCCGTCTCGCAGGTCCTGCAGAAGGAAGCCGAAGCGCTGCCGGCGTCCGGCTTCACGTGGCACCGTGCCGCGCACGCGATCGTGAGCCTTGCGAAGGCGTCGCCGGCCGACGTGCGCACCCTGCTGCCACGTTTCGTGGGTCACGCCACCTGGCAGGTGCGGGTGTATGCGGCGCGCGCGGCGGGTGAGACCGGCGCCACCGAAGCACTCGTGCGACTGGGCGGTGACGCGCACGACAATGTGCGCGAGGCGGCGCTCGAAGAACTCGCGCGCCTGCAGCGTCCGGAGGCGCTGGCCGTGGCCTACGACGCCCTCACGCGGCCCGACTATCAGCTCGTGATGACGGCGGCGCGCGCGCTCGCCGCCGCGACGGAGCGTCCCAGGGCCGCCAAGGCGCTTTCGATCGCGCTGCTGCGGCTCACGCTCGAAGGCAAGGACACGTCGCGCGATCCGCGCGTGGCGATCCTGACGACGCTCGCCGAGATCGGCAGCACGTCCGACGTCGATGCCGTGACGCCCTTCCTGTCTGACTGGGACGCGCGCGTGGCCGAGGCCGCGGCGAAGGCGATCACGAAGTGGACGGGTCAGCCCAGGGAGGCGTCGGCCCGGCCGCGGCCCACCCAGCCGCCTGACCTCGCCGTGCTGGCGAAGGCGCGCACGCAGCGTCTGCGGATCACGATGGCGCGGGGCGGCGTCATCGAGATGCGCCTGCTGGCGGACGAAGCGCCGGCCACCGTGGCGCGCGTGGCGTCGCTCGCGGCCAAGGGCCACTACAACGGGCTCACGTTCCACCGCGTCGAGCCCACCTTCGTGCTGCAGGGGGGCAGTCCTGGCGCAAACGAGTTCATGGGCGATGGGCCCTACATGCGCGATGAGCCCGGCGTGGCGCACAACCGCGCGACGCTCGGCATCTCGACGCGCGGACGTGACACCGGCGACGCGCAGATCTTCGTGAACCTCATCGACTCGCCGCGCCTCGATCACGCCTACACGGTCTTCGCCGTCGTCGAGCGCGGCATGGATGTGGCGGATACGGTGCTCGAGGGCGACGTCATGGCGAAGGTCGAGTTCGTGGACGCGCCGCGCCGGTGACGATGCGCTCCTCGCGGCTGCCGGCCGACCTGGCTCCGAACCGCCTTACCGAGGCGGTGGCGCAGCGGCGTGCCGGCGGTGGCGGGCTCATCGACCTGACGGAGTCGAATCCCACGCGCGCCGGGCTGGCCAATCCGCCCGATCTGCTGGCGCCGCTCGCCAGTGCCGCTGGGCTGGCGTATGCGCCGCAGCCCTTCGGGCTCGAGTCGGCGCGCGCGGCGGTGGTGGCCGACTACGCACGGCGTGGTGTGGCCACGAATCTCGATCGCGTGTGCCTGGCAGCGAGCACGAGCGAGGCGTACGCGTGGCTCTTCAAGCTGCTCTGCGATCCCGGCGACCGTGTGCTCGTGCCGCGGCCCAGCTATCCGCTCTTCGAACATCTGACGGCGCTCGAGTGTGTGGAGGCCTCGCCCTACGAGCTCGACCTGCACGGGCACTGGCGCATCGACGTGGACGCGCTGGCTCGGCAGATCGACGACCGCACGAAGGCCGTGCTGGTCGTGTCGCCGAACAATCCCACCGGCTCGGTCATCGACCGCGCGGAGCTCGAGGCGCTCGCGGCCGTGTGCGCGGCGCACGATCTCGTGCTCATCGGCGACGAAGTGTTCGCGGACTACCGGCTGGATGGCGCGGCGCCAGCGCCGTCCGTCATCGAGCAGGATCGCGCGGTGGCGGTGTCGCTCGGTGGCCTGTCGAAGTCCGTGGGGCTGCCGCAGGTGAAGGTGGCATGGATGGCCGTGGGCGGCCCGGCCAGTGCCGCCAGCCGCGTGATGGCGGGGCTCGAGATCATCGCCGACACATTCCTGTCCGTCTCGACACCGGCGCAGGTGGCGCTGCCGGATCTGCTCGCACGCGGCGCCGTTGTGCGCGACGAGATCCGAGCCCGCACCGCGCGCAATCTGACCGCGCTCGCCGCCGCGGTGGCTGCCGTGCCGGCGGTGACGCTGCTGGCGCCGGCCGGCGGCTGGTGCGCCGTGCTGCAGGTGCCGTCGATGCGTCACGAAGAAGCGCTCGTGCTCACACTCGTCGAGCAGGACGGCGTGCTCGTGCATCCCGGCTACTTCTTCGATTTTCCGCGTGAGGCGTTCGTGGTGGTGAGTCTGCTCGTGGCGCCGGAGCAATTCGCTGCTGGCGTGGCCCGCGTGCTCGCGCGCGTGACGGAGGCCGCGTGATGGCGGTGTCGTCGCGGCAATGCGGCATCGGCGTGCCGCTCTTCTCGATTCCGTCGTCGGCCAGCTGGGGCATCGGCGAGTTCGCGGATCTGCCGGCGTTCGGCGGCTGGTGTCAGGCGGCAGGGCAGCGTTACGTGCAGCTCCTGCCGCTCAACGAGATCTCGCCGAATGAGACGTCGCCGTATTCGTCGATGACGGCGATGGCGCTCGATCCCATCTACGTTCACGTGCCGGCGGTGGAAGACGTCATCGCGCTGGGCGGTGAGCCGGCGCTGCCCGCGGACGACCGCGCGGCGCTCGACGCCGTACGCGCGTCGGAGCGCGTGCGATACGCCGACGTGCGCGCGCTCAAGTCGCGCGTGCTGCGTCGTGCCCATGCGCGCTTCGTGGCCGAGGAGATCGCCCGCGGCACGGCGCGGGCGGCCGCATTCGCGGCGTACGAGGCACGAGAGTCGTGGTGGCTCGACGCGTATGCCACGTTCCGGGCGCTGCATGCGGCGCACGAGGGACGTGCGTGGTGGGACTGGCCGTCGGCCCTCGCGAACGGCGACCCGGCGGCGATTCGCGAGGCGCGGGCCGCGCTGGCCGAGGAGCGCCGTTACCGCGCCTGGCTGCAGTGGATTGCCGAGGCGCAATGGCAGGCAGCGCGTCAGGCGGCCGGCGTGCGCGTGCTCGGTGACCTGCCGTTCATGATCTCGGGCGACAGCCCGGACGTGTGGGCGCGGCGCGAGCAGTTCATGCTCGATGCCACGGTGGGGGTGCCGCCGGACGCCTTCAGCGAGACCGGACAGGACTGGGGCCTGCCGCCATGGCGCTGGGACGTCATGCAGAGCACCGGCTTTCAGTGGATGCGCGCTCGCGCCCGTCGCACAGCCGCGCTCTTCGACGGCGTGCGCATCGACCATCTGGTGGGGCTCTACCGCATCTACGTCCGTCCGACCGACACGACCCGCGACAAGGTGTTTTCGCCGCCCGACGAGCCGGCGCAGAGTCTGCTCGGCGCGAAGATCCTCGGCCTCTACCTGCAGAGCGGTATCGAGGTCGTGGCCGAAGATCTCGGCACCGTACCGCCGTTCGTGCGCCACTCGATGGCCCGGCTCGGCGTGCCTGGCTTCAAGGTGATGCGCTGGGAACGCGCGTGGGACGCGGACGGGAAGCCGTTCGTCGACCCCGCGGAGTATCCCGACGTGTCGGTCGGGCTCTCTGGCACCCACGACACCGAGCCGCTCGCGCAGTGGTGGCGCGAGCTCGCCGACGACGATCGTGCGGCGTTCCTCGCGCTGCCGAGTCTGGCGGCGAGCGGCGTCACCGCGGCGTCGCCGTTCGTGCCCGACGTTCGCGATGCGGTCGTCGGCGCGCTCATCGCCGGCGCGGCCCGCACCGTGATGCTGCCGCTGCAGGACGTCTTCGGCTGGGACGCGCGCATCAACACGCCGGCCACGGTGAACGACCAGAACTGGACGTGGCGCGTGGCGCAGCCGGTAGACGGCTGGCGCGACGCGCCCGAGTGGGTCGCCTGCGCCGAGCGCCTCCGCGCCTGGTGCCTCGCCGCCCGCCGCTACCCCGCTCACTTGTAACGGGGTCTGTCACGGCCATCACTTGTAACGGGGGTCTGTCACGGTCACGAATCGACGACGTTCCTGGCCTGTTTGTTCCATGTCACGATGACGGTGACAGACCCGGTTACAACTACAGGGCGCGGATGAGCGCCGCCACCGCCATGCCCACGAGGAGGGCCGTCGTAGGCCGGCCGAGGGCGGCAATCGCCACGGTCACCGCGGCGGCGAGGAACCCCGGGCCGTCGCCTTTCGCCAGTGTGGCGACCACGAGTGCCACGATCACCGACGTGCCCAGATGCTTCAGGAACGCCGTGATGAACGGCGTGGACGGCAGCACGCGCGCGACGACCAGGCCGCCGGCGCGGGCCACGTAGGTGACGGCCGCCATGCCGCCGATGGCGAGGGCGGTGCTGCTAGCGTCTGGTGTCACGCCACGCTCCCACCGACGCCCCGACGAGCGCCGCCACCAGCACCTGCCACTCCGGCGCCACGATCGCCGCCGGGATGCGCGTGGCGAGCGCCGCCGCGCCCCACGGCACGAGGTCCCGCGGGCCGCGCCAGCCGGAGGTGAGCGTCGAGGCGAAGAACAGCACCAGCACGAGATCGAGGCCGAAGCGTCGCGGATCGCCGAGCGATGGCGCCGCCAGATACCCGGTGGCCGTACCGGTCATCCACACGAGCCACACGACCGCGCTGCTGCCCACGAGCACGCCCAGATCGCGTTCGCCGCGCGCGTAGGCGCCCATCGCGATGGCCCACTGACCTTCGCCGAGCAGGCCGGCCGTGACCCACGGCGTCGCGCCGCGATAATGGCGCAGCCACGACGTAAGCGATGCGCTCAGCAGCGCGAAACGTGCATTCACCGCGAAGGTCGAGAACCAGATCGGCGCAAGCGGCAGCGGCGCGCTCCAGAGCGGCAGCACCGCGAACTGCGCCGCGCCCGCGAACACCGAACCGCTCATGAAGAGCGTGGCCCAGAGCGCGAGGTCCACCTGGCGCGCCGCCACGCCGAAGCCGGCGCCGAGCACCGCCGAGGCCACGCCGAGCGGCACGCTGGCGCGGGCCCCCTGCCACAGGCCGCGGCGGGTGAGGGTGTACACGTCGGGTACTGTCATGCGGCGCGTTCCCGCGAGAGATGCAGGCACAGCAGCCCACTCACGTTGGCCACGGCGAAGCTGAGGCCCTTGAGATTGTGTGCCGGCGGCACGCCGGGAATGGGACGCGGGTAGCCGCTCGCGCGCGCGCGGATGCGGCGTACGGCCCCTTCCTGCGTCACGTCGATGATCGCCTGTTCGCGCGGGCAGTCCCAGTCGAGCGTGACACCCACGGCGAGCGGCAGACTGCCAGGCAGCCAGCGCGTGGCGTCCTGCTCCGCGGCGGCCACGAGCACCACGCCGGCACGTGCCGCCTGCACGAGCGCCTCGCCGAGTCGCGCCTGATGCGCGGGATTGGCGGTGCCGAGGCTCAGGTTGATGACGTGGACCCGCGCCTCGATTGCCCACGTGATGGCGGCGACGAGGGCCTCCACCGTAGCGCGCAGCTCGCGGTCGAATACCTTCACCGGCACGATCGTCGCGTCTGGCGCCTTCTCGCGGATCACGGCGGCGACCGCCGTGCCGTGCCCCAGACGATCCACCGTGTCGTGGCCACACACGCCGGCGGCGTCGAACGCGGCGCCCGCCTCTGCGGTGCCCACGTGCGGATGCCCCGCGTGCACGCCGCTGTCGATGACGGCCACGCGCACCCCGGCGCCAGTCGCGCCGGGTAAGGCGTCCGCCGCGAGGCGGCCCGTCTCGAGGCCCGCGAGCGCGCGGGTCATGCGGGCGTGCCCTCAGGTGCGCTCGTCACGGCCGTGCCGTCGCCGAAGAGGCGGGCGAAGGCGCCGCCGGCGCGGGCGAGATCCGCCGGCCGCCCCGTCTCCACGAGGCGCGCGCCGTCGAGCACGGCCACCAGGTCCACGGCCGCCGCCACGGCGGCGCGGTGCGAGATGACGATGGACGTGCGGCCACGCATCGCGGCGAGGTAACTCTCGATCACCTGACGCTCCGAGGCTGGATCGAGCGCCGCCGTGGGCTCGTCGAGCACGAGCACCGAGGGCTCCGTGAGGAAGGCGCGGGCAATCGCGATCCGCTGACGCTCGCCGGCCGACATCTGCGCGCCGCGTTCGCCCACCACGGTGGCCAGCCCCTGCGGCAGGCGTGCGAGGAACGGGCCCAGGCCGGCGGCGTCGGCGGCGCGCGTCACCTCGTCGTCGCCGGCCTCCGGCCGCGCGTAGCGGATGTTCTCGGCCACCGTCGTGTGCAGCAGCGTCGGCTCCTGCTCCACGAACACGACGTGGCGGCGGATGTCGTCGAGCTTCAGCGCGCGCACGTCGCGTCCGTCGATCCGCACGACGCCGGCATCCGGATCGAGCAGCCGCAGCAGCAGGTAGGCCAGCGTGGATTTGCCGCTGCCGCTTGCGCCCACGAGCGCCACCGACGTGCCGGCCGGCACGGTCAGCGTGAAGTCTTCGAGCACGGCCAGCCCGCGCTCGGTGCGCAGCGTCACGCCCTCGAATGTGATGGCGCCGGCCACCTGCGTGAGGGCAGCGGCGCCGGCCGCGTCCTGCACGTCGAGCGGCGCGTCCAGCAGTTCGAGCACGCGGCGCCACGAGACCTTCGCCGTGGCGAGCGACGTGTAGAGGCCCATGAGCGCCTGCACCGGCGCGTTGACGCGCGACTGGTAGGCGATGAACGCCGCGAACGTGCCGAGCGTGAGCGTGCCATCGACCACGCGCGAGCCACCGTAGAGGAACACCACCGACGCGCCGAGCGACACGATGAGCCCGGGCAGTCCGCCGGCCAGATACGTGAGCCGCTGCATCCCCATCAGCGCGTCGATGAAGCGATCGTTCAGGCGCGTGAAGCGGCCGCGTTCGCGGGCCTGCGCGTTCGACGTGACGACGAGCGTCGAGGCCTGCAGTGTCTCGATGAGGAAGCTGCCGATGTCGGCACTGCGCTGCCGGAGGTCGGCGACGCGCGCTTCGAGGCGGGCGCGGTAACGGACGAGCGTCCACAGGCTGATCGGCATGACGGCGGCCGAGAGCAGCGCCAGCTTCCAGTCGAGCCACACCAGCATCACGATGCAGCCGGCGAGGAAGAGCACGTTGCCCACCCAGGCGAGGGCCGCTTCGGCGGCCACGCGCTGAATCTCCCCGATGTCGCTGTTGAGTCGCGATACGATGTCGCCCATGCGCGTGCGCGCGTAGAACCGCGGCGACAGGCGCTGCAGATGGCTGTAGACGGCCAGCCGCATGTCGAAGAGGATCTCCGCCGACACGCGCGTGTAGCGCAGGCCGCTCACCACGTTCAGCACGTAGCCGGAGAGTCCGAGCAGCGCGAAGAGGCCGACGATACGCCACAGGGCCGCCATGTCGCGGCCGATGAGCGCACGGTCCACCAGGTCTTTCGAGAGGTAGGGCGAGACGAGCGAGAGGCCCGTGCTCACGAGGCTGATGGCCATGACGAGCACGAGGCGGCGCCAGTAGGGCGCCAGAAACACGAACGCCCGACGCAGGTCGGCGTCAGGCGGTTCGGGTGTCACGATGTGGGCCTCGCGGCCGGACGGCCCGGAAGCCGTCCGCCGATGGCGCGCCTCAGCGCGCCGTGGTCGTGGCCGGCGTGGTCGCCGGCAGGACGAAGAGTTCGGTGGTCTGGTCGCCGCCGAGCCAGATGGTGCGCAGGTACTTGTGCGTCGCTGCCTCGTAGACATCCAGCGTGGCGCCGGCCACGTAGATGTAGAACAGCTTGCCGTTCGAACTCGGCCGCAGGCCGAGGCGAGGCCGGCCCTCGAACTTCGTGCGCATCAGCACGGTGTTCTTCTCGAGGTCGAACGTCCAGAACTCGTAGTTCTGGATTTCCTGCGTGATGCCGTAGGCGCGCTTGCGGTCGGGCGACTGCGCGAAGGGCGCCACGTTCGAGGCGGGACCGATCGGCTGGAAGTCGAGCTTCCGGGCCTTGAGGTCGACGCGGCCAATGCCCATCGTGCGCCGCGCGCGTTCCGGGTCGGCCATGGTGAAGAGGCCGGTAAAGACACCGGGCGGGTCATTGAAGTCGTGCACCGGTCCCATGTTGACGCGGCCCAGGCCGGTTTCCGTCGGCTGGCTGTACGGCCACGACTCCACCTCGGTGAACTTCTCGGTTTCGAGTACCGTGACCTCTTCCCCGAAGATGAAGAGGTGCTTGCCGTCGGGGCCAAGGCGCATGTTGACCGACTCGCGCTCGTCGCCACGCGGCCAGGGAATGACCTGCCCGAACTGGTGCGTGGTGAGGTCATACTTCTGCAGCGTGGGCGGCCCGATCTCCCAGCGATCGATGAGCTTGGTTGCCGTGCGATACATCAGGATCAGGTACTTGTTCGACGGATCGGGCTGCAGGTTGCCGATGCGCACGTTCTTATTGCCGCTGCTCAGCTTGAAGCTGTCGATCGTCTGTTTCGTCGCCACGTCCACGATCTCGACCTGTTCGAAGCGGGAATCGATCGTGTACAGGCGCGAGCGATCGGGCGAGAAGGTCATCGACCGAGGAATGCCCGTCTTCAGCTTGATCGTGCCGACGAGCTTTTCCGTGGCCTCGTCGTACATCTCGATCTCACCCTTGTAGGTGCCGATGTACAGCGTACCAGTGCCGCCGGTGAGCGCCGGCGCCTTGGCGCCGCGCGCCTGGCCCTGCACGGCGGGCGGGATGGTGAGGGCGGCCGCGCAGACAGCGGCCACCGCGACGAGACGGCGCATGGAAGTCCTCATCCCGGGAACACCAGGTCGATCTTGCGCCAGTCTTTCTGGGCCACGGCGCACTTGGCCGTCCAGTCGGGGGCGTGGTTGAGCTGATCCGGTACCTGCGCGGGCCAGAAGCAGCCCATGTGACAGTCGAAGAGGTCGCGTTCGACCGGCGAGCAGAGCCCCGCCGTGCCGCCCGCGTGATCGGCTTCCCAGCCCGGCGAAAACACGGTCGAGCAGCCGGGGGGAATGTGCGGCTTCTCGGGCTGCTGCGGCGGACCGCCGCCCGACTGCTGCAGGGCCACGACATCGGCCTCGGTCGAAGCCACGACGAGCGCGGCCTTGCGGTTAATGGCGTTGATGTGCTTCATCGTCGTCTCCGTCGAACTGTCGCAGGAAGGCGGGGTTCTTCACGGCCAACTCGCCGTAAATCTCGAGGCAGGTGTGCGTCCACCCGCGAATCCACTCGCAGTAGTGCAGATTGGGCTGGGTCGTGGCGCCATAGCGCGTGTGCGCCTCGTGATAGCAGCCGCCGCCGCAGATCGGGCGGGCCCAGCACGTGGCGCAGTCGGTCTTGTTGGCGATGTGGTGCTCATCGAGGAACGTCGCCTGCTTCGCCCGGTCGATCCCTTCGGTGACCGAGCCGAAGCGATGGTTCTCGGAGCCGGCGAAGCGGTGGCAGAGCGAGACCTCGCCGTCGGTGGCTACGCCCAGCAGGCCGATGCCGGCGCCGCACGGGTAGGCCTTGGCGTGGCCCATGTGGATTTCCTGCAGCGTCTCGCGGACGTTGGAGAAGCCGTGGTGCCTGTTCTGCAGCGACGCTTCGAGGAACTCGGCGGCGAGCGCGCGGAACTGCTCGAGCAGATGGTCGTAGCCGGGGCCGGCTTCGAGCGCGTGGCCGCGCTGCGGCGCCGTCGTGACCGGCGCGAAGCCCACTTCCCAGAAGCCCATGTCCTCGAAGAGGTGCTTGTAGATCCGCTTCACGTCGAGCGTCTGCTTCGTGAGCGTCACGCGCGCGCCGATCGGGCGGCTCTTGTGGCGGGCGAGCAGCGCTTTGATCTTCGGCGCCGCGATGTCGTAGCTGCCTTTGCCGTTGCTGAAGACGCGGAACTTGTCTTGGATCTCCTGCGGGCCGTCGATCGAGATCGTGACGCCGATGCGTTCGTCGGCCAGGAAGTCGATGACATCGGGCTGCAGCAGGGTGGCGTTGGTCGTCAGGCTGAAGTCGACCTCGCGGTTGAGCGCCTTCGCCGTTTCACGCGCGTAGGCCACCGTGCTCTTGAGCACCTTGAAGTTCATCAGCGTCTCGCCGCCGAAGAACGTGATGTGCGCCGTCTTGCCGGGGTTGCTCTCGCGCAGCGCCAGATCGACGGCCGCCCGTGCCGTTTCGGCGCTCATGAACTTGGGCTGGCTGCCGTTCTCGGTGTCGACGATCTTGTCTTCACCGTACTCGTAGCAATACTCGCAGCTCAGGTTGCACTGGTTCGTGACGTTCACGACCAGCGTCTGAATCGGCATCGGCTTGAGCGGGATGATCTTCGGCGCCGGCGCTTTGGCCGCGATGTCGCCGATGGCGCGGATACGGTTCAGTTCGTTCACCGCGTCCTTCACCGTCTGCTCGCCGAAGCGCGGCGCCAGGGCGGCCAGCAGTTCCTCCGGTGCGTGCGGCCGCGTCTTCAGCAGTTCGACGACGGCGACCGAGCAGTCGTCCATCGCGAACACGGCCGCGCTCGGCACCATGTAGGCAAAACGCTGTCCCGACGCCTCGAACGTGTGGAATTCCCCCACGCCCAGCTGACGGGTCGGAGTGGTGGTCTCGGCGAGAGCACTCATGGTGGCGGTACCAGCCTCGGTTACGGAGTGACCGTAGGATCGAACTTCATGTAGAGCGGCGCGGTCACGAGCAGGTGCGAGCGGCCCTTGAGCGGCGCCGAGGCCCCCGGCGGCGTGTAGCTCGCCACCACCCACACATCACCCATGTTGTTGCGTTCGCCCTTGCGCTGCGGATTCGGGCCGTCGACGTTCGGCGTGAAGACGCTCGTGGCCGCATCGATGCTGCCCACGAACTTGATGTCTTCGTCGTCGAAGGTGGCCTTGTACTCCTCCACGGCCCACGTGGCCACGACCGCCTCGATCTTCAGGTCGTCGGCGGTGCCGGGTTTCTTGTCGGCGCCGTTGTTGTAGGCCCAGGCATCGAAGCGCGCCAGCATCTTGGGAATTACGACGCCGCCGACGCGGGCCATGTTCCAGGTCGGCGTCACGCGCAGCGAGTCGACCTTGTCGTAGACGGTGACCGCCGCCGGCGTTACCGTGCCGGCGACCACGAGCGAACGCGGGCCGATGGCCGCCGTGCCCGCCACGTCCACCGTGGCGCTGATGGCGTCGCCGGCCACCGTCGCGGCCGCGACGGTGACCCCGGGACCGAAGTCGAGATCGCGAGGTGCAATCGAGGCCGGCGGATTCGCCACGTAGATCTTCAGGGTCTGACCGCTGGCGCCGGTGCGCAGGCCCGTGTGGTCGAGGCCCACGACCGTGGTCGCCGCGCCGGCGCGCTGCAGCGTCACGTCGAGGCCGATCTCGTCGTAGCCGCCCGTGAACCAGCGGCCGGAGATGCTGCTCCAGTCGGGCTCGATGAACATCACCTCGCGCAGGGCCGACGCGTCGGCGCCGCCCACCGTGGAGCGGCCGCGCCACTGGAAGCCCGTGTAGACCGAGACGCGCCCCGTGCGTGAGACCTGCTCGCCGCTGCGGGCGTAGATATAGGTGGTCGTGGAGGTGAATTCGTCGGTCGAGCCGGCGACCGGGGTCAGCACGAGCTTGCCGTAGATCGGGCCTTTACTGGTTTCCCAGCCGGACAGGGCCCAGGTACCGTCGATGCGCGCGGGACGCATCGACGCGCTCCACGCCGACCATTCCTTCGTCTGCAGCGGGAAACGCTCACCGAGGAAGTCGGCGGCCTTCTCCGAGGGATGACGCAGGTCCGGCAGGCGGCCGGAGGCGTCGCGATCGCGCGGGGCCGGGCCCATGCGGCGGAAGGTCTGACGGTCGATGGTCGGGTACCAGCCGCGGTGCATCGAGATGAGCAGGTGCCAGTCCTGCGTGGTGCGCTGCTGTCCGAGCGCGCGGCCGAGGGCGTGGCACGAGTCGCACATGCCGTTCAGCTCTTCGGCCTTGAAGCTTTCGTCGCCGAGGCGCTTCTCGACTTCGTAGAGCGAGCGGCGCGCTTCTTCCGGCGCCAGGCCGTGGCTGTTCGAGAGCGACTTCACGACGGCGCGCGCCGTCTGCGCATCGATCTTCAGGTTGTTGAGCGCCATCATCCGCGTGATGGTGCGCTCCCAGCCTTCGGGCGTCGTGCGGCGGAACGAGATACGCGACAGCTGCTGCTTGTCGTCGGGGCGATGGCAGCCCGAGCAGGCCTTGATGACGACCTGGTCGGTGACCGGGATGCCCACGTCGGGCTTCGCCGTGGCGGCCGGCGCCTGCGCCGAGGGCGAGGCCGACAGCATCAGTGTCACGGCCCACGCGGATGACAGGGCCACTGCGGACAGGCGGACGGTCTTAGCCATAGTTTTGAAACCGTACCTATATCACTTCAGACGCCCAGAAGCCAGCCGCTCCCGACCGCCGTCGCCAGCGCTTTCAGGAACGCCGCGAGGTCGATGGCACCGGCGCACCGCACGTAGTCTTCGAAGAGATTCAGCACCTCGGCGTGACGGGGGGCCAGACGCACGAGCGTGACCACGTCCACCCCGTCCACGAAGCGCACCCCGCCGGGGACGCGCGGCGTGACCAGGCGCTCCTCGAGCACGATGGCACGCTCCGTCAGGGCCGGGCGCGGGGCGAACGTCACGTCCGGGGCAAGGCGCACGCTGAGGTGGCCGGCGACGCGGATGCGATCCCAGGCCGCGACGACGCCGGCCCGGTCGTCGGCCGGCGCCGGGGCGCCGCGATCGGCCCAGAAGGGGTGGTCGGGCGCGGGC
This sequence comes from Vicinamibacterales bacterium, assembly GCA_044347565.1. GTDB lineage: Bacteria > Acidobacteriota > Vicinamibacteria > Vicinamibacterales > UBA2999 > CADEFD01. The sequence continues at coordinate 12,752 of JBIKUN010000063.1, forward strand.
GCGCCGTCGAGGAGGAACTGCCGCGTCAGCGCCAGGAACTGGATATAGGTGGCGCGCTCACGGGCGGCGAAGAAGTCGTAGGCGGTCGAGGCCAGCGCCGGCTGCGTCAGCGCCGTGTTGACTGCCACCGCCGCCAGCCACCCCGAGGCCATCGCCTTCTTCACGCCGGCGGAGGAGAGCGGGTCCACGAAGGCGTTGGCGTCGCCGGCGAGCAGCCAGCCGTCGCCGGTCATCTGCTCGGCCACGTACATCGAGGCGTCCCAGCCGGACGGGCCGGCGATGAGGTCAGATCCCCGAAACGCCTCGGTCAGGTGCGACATCTTGGCGATTTCAGCCAGATACACGGCCCGGGCCCCTTCACCTTTCACCAGACTGGTGGTGCGGGGGTCGACCATCACGGCAAGCGCGCGGGTGTCGGGACCGAGCGGCACCGACCATCCCCAGCCGTCCGCGTACGACTCGAGCAGGGTGTGCGACGGGTCGGGCAGCGGCCAGGCGCCGGTGCGCCGCCAGTGGCCGATGAGGGCCACGGTGCGGTGCCCGGGTTCGTAGCGCCGCCGGCCGAGCGGCCGTGCCAGTACGCCGGACCGGCCGGTGGCGTCGATGCGCACGCGGGCCGGCCAGGCGAGCACCTCGTCGGCAGTCAGCGTGGCCCGCTGCACGCGTCCGCCGGCGGCCTCGACCGTCGCCAGCATCACCCGGCTCAGGCGTCCGGTCGAGACCTGCCAGCCGTGCTGCCCCTCGGCAAAGGGCTCCACCCGTTCGCTGCCGCCCCACCACACCGTGTGGCCGCGACTTGGGATGAAACCGGCGGCCTCGATAGCGGACGAAATCCCCATCAGGTCGAAAAACTTCCGGCACGACGGGGTGAGCGACACCGACAGCTCCGGCTCGTCCGCGTCCGCACGGGCCACGAGCAGCACGTCGCGGCCCCACGAGGCGAGCAGTCTCGCCGCGGTGGCCGCGGCCGGCCCGCCGCCCACGACGAGGACCTCGCAGTTCCTGCAACGGGGACTGTCCCCACTCTGGTTTGGGCCTGACTGTTCTGGGGCGGGCATGGCAGTTGCTACAATAGCCGACGATGCTCCGCCGGTCAGTCGTCGGCCTCGGCGCCCTTCTGGGCGGGTTCCACCTCTGGTTGCTCGCCAACCAGGCGTGGAACGGGCAACTGTCCGAACCCGACGTCATCCTCCGCTGGCTCATCGCGCTGGCGCTGGGCGCCGGTCTCGTCGCCATCAAGCGCCGCGGTGGGTCGCTCTTCGGCCGTCAGGCCGTGGCGATGTGGGTGCTGGCGGCGGTGCTCCATGGGCCCGCGCTTGGCAACGACGTCGATGGCTTCGCCACGCCGGCGCTGCCAGAGGTCGTGGCCACGGTGGCGCAGGCCGCCGCGGCGATCTCGGCCGTGGGCCTGGCGCTGCTCGCGCTCTTCGCGCTGACCCTGTGGTCCGCGCACGCCGGCACTGGTCTTCTGCTGCCGGCCGCGCCCGTTGCCACGGGCGTCCACTCCGCGCTCCGCACGTCGGGCGTCCTGCCCCGTCCGCCTCCGCGCTCGTAGACCGCTTCCGCCGTTTCCCCTCTCTCTTCGGCTGGTTGAGCCGTCAGCGTCCGCGCGCGTGTTCTCGCGCGACGGTTGTCTGGCGCAGGTTTTCGTTTTGCGGAGTCACGTCATGCGTACGCGAGTGTTCGGAGTTCTGATCGCTCTTCTGCTGTGGGCCCTGCCCGCATCCGCCGCCACGGTGCGCGGCATCGTCACTGATACCACCGGCGCTCCGCTGCCCGATGCGCGCGTGGTCGTGCGCGATGTGGCGACGGGCCGCGAGATCGAGGCCCAGACCGGCGCGGATGGCCGCTTCGAGATCACGACGGCGGGTTCGGGCACGTTCCTCGTCATCGCCGAACGCGCGTCATTCGCGGAATCGGCGGCGACGGTCACCATCGACACCGACGACGCCACGGTGGAGGTGCCGATCTCGCTCGAGATCGGCTCGTTCGCGAGCGCGGTCAGCGTGACCGCGGCACGCGCCGAACGCGAGATCAAGCAGATCCCGCTGCACATCGAGACGATGGGCGCCGCCGAACTCGTGCAGGCCAACCCGCTCTCGGCGGGTGACGCGCTGGCGATGGCGCCGAACGTCACCCAGGTGGGCAACGGCCCGTTCGGCGTGCGGCCCCGTCTGCGCGGCCTCGACTCGACACGCATGCTCGTGCTCGTCGACGGCGAACGCCTCAACACGGCGCGCCAGGCCACCGACCGCACCGGCGCGGAAGTGGGCCTCATCCCGATGGAGAGCATCTCGCGCATCGAAGTGGTGAACGGCGCCGGCACCGTGCTCTACGGCTCCGACGCACTCGCCGGCACGGTCAACATCGTGACGAACGAACCCGCCTTCACGCCTTCGACGCAGTGGATCTACGGCGCCAACGGCTACTACAGCTCGAACGAGGCCGGCCGCCGCGGCAGCGTCACGATCGGCACGACGGCGCCGCGCTACGCGTTCCGCGTCCAGGCGGGCGCCGAAGACTACGGCAACTACACCGCCGGCAAGCTCGACGTGGAAGACACGCGTCCGTTCGTGGCCTCTGGGCAGATCAACCCGGGCGACACCATCGACGACAACTTCGGCTTCAACTTCAACGCCTTCCCCGATCCGTTCAACCAGCCCTACGTGCGCACGGACAACGAGGTGCTCAACTCGCAGGCCCGGGGCAACTTCCTCAACGCCACCGGCCTCGTGAAGCTCGGCGACAACCGCCGCCTGCGCGTGCGCTACCAGCGCCGCCGCGTCGAAGACATCGGCTTTCCCGACTTCGGGGCGCCGTACTTCTTCAACGCCACCTCGCTGCCGAAGAGCGACCTCGACAAGATCTCGGCGCGCTACGAAGCGCAGGCGATTACGCCCTGGCTCGCCAACCTGTCGCTGACGGCCTACTACCAGCGGGTGGAACGGCTGCTGCAGAACACGCTGCCGGTGCAGTTCCCGGCGCCGACGCCTCAGGCCTTCTTTCCGATCAACGTGATGCGCCTCTCGATCGTGTCCGAGACGGATCAGCGCGTGTGGACGCCCGGCGTGGACGTGCAGGCCGTCATCACGCCGGCGAAGAACCATGTGCTGACGACCGGCGCGACCTTCTACCGCGATCGCAGCAGCGACCGCCGCCTCACCACGACGACGTCGTCGATGGTGGGCCAGGTGGTGCTCGGCCCGCGCGGCCCGGCCCCCGTGGTGTTCCCGTCGCCGGTGCAGCTCGGCGCGCCCACCACGGCGCAGCCCGTGCGCGTGCCGAACGCCGCGTTCCGTGACATCGGCGTCTTCGCGCAGGAGGAATGGCGCGTGACGCCGCGCCTCTCGGTCATCAGCGGCCTGCGCGCCGACTTCTACAACGTGACCACCGAGAACACGCCGGGCTACAACGTCGGGCCCGTCGTGGCCGGCGCCGTGCCGGCCATCGATCCCTCGACGCTGCCCGATCCGAACGGCGAATCGATCGGGCGCCGCGCGCTCACCGGCGACATCGGCCTCGTCGCCAACCCCGGCGGCCGGGTGAATCCGTTCGTGCGCTACGGCCGCAGCTACCGTCACCCGAACCTCGAGGAACTGCTCTTCGCCGGGCCGGCCACCGCGGGCAGCATCGCGCCGAGCATCAAGGTGAAGCCCGAGACGGGCAACAACTTCGACATCGGCACCAAGTTCAACGTCGGGCGCGTGAGCGGCGGCGTCTACGGCTTCGTCAACCAGTACTCGAACTTCATCTCGCAGGAGTTCGTGGCCACGACGCCCGCCGGTCCGCTCGCCCAGGCCATCAACTTCGGCGACGTGCGCATCCAGGGCCTCGAGTTCTCGCTCGACGCGCCGCTCGTCACGCCCTACGGCGTGTGGTCGTTCAACGGCTCGGGTGCGCTCACGCGCGGCACGATCGTGGAAGGTGTGGGTCCGAACGGCATCAACCTCGACGACTCGCCGGCCGACAACATCACACCCTCGAAGTTCGTCGGCGCGCTGCGCTACACGGAGACCAAGGGCCGCTGGTGGCTCGAGTACGGCATCCGCGCGCAGACCGACGTGGACCGTGTGGCGCTCACGCTGTTGCGGTCGCCGTTTCTCATTCCACAGGACCTGCTTTCGCTCGACGGCTTCACCGTGCAGCGTCTGTCGTGGGGCGTCAACCTGTCGCGCCAGCGCGAACGGCTCGGCATCACCTTCGCCATCGAGAATCTCGCGGACACCTACTACCGCGATCACTTCCAGTTCGCGCCGTCGCGCGGCCGCAGCTTCACCGTGGGATTGAACGTGGGAGCTTTCTAGATCGGGTGATCGGGTGATCGGGTGATCGGGGAATCTGAGATGTGGTGATCGGGTGCACCGATCACCAGATCGCGAGATCGCCCGATCGGGTCACACGGTCATGAGATCAATCGATCGAAAGATGCAGGTGTCCATGTCCCCGTCTCTCGTCCATTTCATCCCGATCGTCACGACGCTGCTGGCGATCCCGTTCTCGCTCGTAATCTTCCGGCGCTACCGGCAGTTCCCCGAGCGGCTGCATCTGCTGTGGTGGGCGCTCGGCATCGCCACCTACGGCGTGGGCACGCTCACCGAGTCGCTCACGACACTCCTCGGCTGGCAGGAGCCGATCTTCCGCGCCTGGTACGTCTCAGGCGCGCTGCTCGGGGCGGCACCGCTCGCGTAGGGCACCGTGTATTTGATGCTCTCGCGCAAGGTGGCGCACACGCTGACGGTGCTGCTCGTGCTCTACATCGTGGTGGCGTTGGTGGCGGTGTATCTGTCGCCCATCGACTACGCGGCCGTTGAAACGCACCGGCTGAGCGGCAAGGTGTTCGCGTGGCAGTGGGTGCGGATGTTCAGCCCGCTCGTGAACCTCTACGCGGTGGTGTTCCTCATCGGCGGAGCGATCGCGTCGGCGTTCCGCTACAGCGCCGACGTGGCCACGCATCACCGCATGTGGGCCAACGTCCTCATCGCGATTGGCGCGATTCTGCCGGGCATCGGCGGCACGGCCACGCGGACGGGTCACGTGGAAGTGCTCTACGTGACCGAACTCGCGGGCATGCTGCTCACGTGGATGGGGTACCGCATGAGCGTGCGGCCCGTCGCGGTGCCGCGGCCGGCCGCGGCGCACGCGTAGGTCAGCGGGACCAGTCTTCCCACATCAGGTCGTCGACGCGGCCGAAGTCGGTCGCGTCGGCCGTGATCACGGTGAGGCCGCGCCGCAGCGCCTGACCGGCGATCATCGTGTCGTAGGCGCCGATCGGCGTGCCCGCGCGCTGCAGCCGCGCGCGGACCTCGCCGGCGGCGCGGGCGTCGGCTTCGTCGAAGGGCACGATGTGCAGTGGACCGGTCAGGAACGCCTGGATGCGGGCGGCGTTGTGGGCGGCGCGCGCGCTCTTCGCGGCGCCGAACCACAGCTCGTGCAGCACGATGGTCGACACGCACAGCACCGAGCCCTCGCCGAGCGCTTCCGTAACCATCGCACGCAACGCCGGTGACGACCCGTTCAACAGCGCGATGCAGGCGTTCGTGTCCAGGCTGTATTCGATCACGGGAAGACGTCGCGATCGGGCGCCGGGGGCTGTTCGCGCCCGTCCGGCATGAACGGGTCGTCGAACCGGTCGAGCGCGGCGAACCACTCCGCCGCCTCGCTCGCCACCGGTTCGAGCAGCACGCCATTGCCGTGCCGGCTCACGCGCACCCGGTCGCCCTGGAAGCGGAACTCCGCCGGCAGGCGCACGGCCTGGCTGCGGCCGTTCTTGAAGAGTTTCCCGTAGACGGGCATGATCTATACCAATAGTCTATACCGAATCTGCCATACCCTTGGCGATACTTCGAACCGTGCGGTCTCTCGCGAGACTGACTGACGCTTGACATGTTGAGTTCGTCCGATGTTCGCCGCGGGCTGAAAGATGTGCTGCTGAAGTACGCCGGTCTCTACGAGGCGCTGCGCGGCGACCGCTGACGCGCCGTTGGCGGCGGATACCAACGCGTCCGGCGTGGCGAGCGGTCAGGCGACGGGCCCTGTGGAGCGTGCCGCGCACGCGTAAGACGACAGACGACAAGGCGGCGCCGAAGTCCGCCCGGGGCCCCACGCTTCCGCCAACGCTCGCCCCCGCAGGCGTCTGTCGGCACGCGGAACCGGGACCGGAGGCTGGCCGCGCGTCAGGCCGGGCGCATCGCTACGGCATCTTCGCGCGGTCCACTTCGGCGGCGATGTAGCCGAAGGCGGCCCACTGCTTGCCGGCGAGCACGCGGTCGAAGATCTCCTTCGCCTTGGCGATGTCGCCGGTCACGAAGTAGTAGTTCCCGACGCCGTAGCCCTGCGTGGCGATCGTGAGGTCGTCGGCGCTCGTCGTGTCGAGCAGCGCCTCGGGCTTCTCGAGGCCCTTGTACATCAGTAGGCGGCGGTGGTACGAGCCGTTCTCCAGGATGTCCATCTTCGGCGTGATGCGCGTCAGCACCTTCGCCGCCGCGGCTTTGTCGCCGAGCCGCATGTAGGTCATCCACAGCCAGTCGCTCACCGCGGTGACCGAGTCGTCGTTGTCAGACACCTTCATGCACTCGAGCCACGAGCGCTTCGCGTTCTCGTAGTCGCCCTTGAGGTAGTAGCCGAGCGCCAGGTGGTACCAGATGTTGAACTGCAGCGTGCTGCGCGGCACACCGGCCGCGTTCGGCGCGCCATCGGGCTCGATCTCGTCCTTCTTGCCCTTGATGAGCGTGACGGCCTTTTCGAAGTCGGCGATCGCGCCGTCGAAGTTGCGCACCGTGATGTAGCGATGACCGCGGTGGCGGTAGAAGCGCGCGTCTTCCGGGAACTTCTCGATCCCTTTACCGAACGTGGCAATCGCGTTCTTGTACTGCCAGAGGTATCCCTGGCGGCGGCCCACCCAGATGAGGGCGTCGGCGCTCTCGGGACTCTTCGCGAGCTCGTCTTCAGCGGCCTTCAGGTTCGCTTCGAGCTTGGCGCGGTCGGCGGCCGCGAGTTCCATCGGCACGAGCGGACGTCCGGTGACGGAGCGCGCTTCGGGTTCGGGCGCCGGCGCGGGGGCCGGCGCCGATTCGGCCGGCGCGGACGCCGGCTGGTTCGATCCACAGGCCGTCAGCCCCACGCTGAGCGACATCACCACGGCCATGCCACGCACTCGACGCATACACGAACTCCAGGGGAAGGAGGGTTACCGATCGATGCCGGCAGCGGCCGGCGCAAAGGGCACAGGTCGGCCGTCGGCCGTTGCGGCCGCCTCGTCGCCCACGGCCTCACCGTTGCCATGCGCGAGGAACAGGTGGGCGCACGCGGTCGTAGAGTTCCTTGCCAGGTTGGCGCCGAGCTTCGTCAGGTGATCGCGCACCTGCCGCGAGTGATCGGCGAGCTTCTGTTCGCGCGTCGCTTCGGCGGTGGCTTTCCTGCGCGTCGAGATAGACCTCTCGAGCTCGGCGCCGACGCGCGCCAGCTCCTCGCGCGAACGAACGAGTTCGTTCTGCACCTCGCCGAGCCGGCGCGCGGTCCGGTGGAAGAGCGCCTGGGCGGCGCCCACCGTCGCCTGGTGAGCGGCAATCGACTCGGTGAGTTCGCGCCGGAACTGTCCGCGGGCCACCACCCACGCGCCAGGGGCACCCACTGCCAGCCCCGTGAGGAGCGACAACAGCACAACCGTATCCATCGTTTGCAGGACCGCTATTCCGGGGAGTGCGCAGACCGCGTCGAAACGCGGCAGAACCGTGCGCGACAGCGCAGTGTAACAGCGGAGGCCGGCGCCGAATTCGAATTCTGGTCCGGCGCGGTTACGGCACCGTCAGCCGCTGACGATCTTCGTCGGTGCCGCCGTCGCGCCGCTATGTCCGGCCGCCGGACGGGCACGCCGATCCGGCCCGCGAGTGCCCGGGGTTGCGCGGCCGGGCAGTCCTCCGACGGGTGGAGCGGACTTTGATACGCCATCACCGGGTCATCCATGAGCGAATCCACCCCAGTATTCGCCGACGGCTTCGGACGGCGCGTCGTCCGGCTCGAATCGGCCGAAGCGGCGCCCACCGAGCACCTGCTGCTCAGCCCCGACCTGGCGTCCAACGCCGCCTTCACCGCGGCGCTCGCCGACCGCGTGGCGAAGCTCCACGGCCGCCGCCTGACGGCCCACGCCCGCGTGCAGCGGGTGGACAGCGACGGGCCGGGCGGCGTGAGCGTCGTCAGCGAGTTCGTGAAGAGCTGGCGTCTGGCCGACCTGCTCGACGTGGCGGAATCCGAGAACCTGACGCTCGACATCGGCGTCGTCATGCTGCTGCTGCGACAGCTCATGCCCACGGCCTCGATGCTCTCCACGCAGATTCGCGACGCGGCGAGCGGCGCGCTCGGCCCCGAACACCTGCTGCTGACCGCGCAGGGCCGCCTCGTGCTGACCGACTACGTCTTCGGCGGCGCCATCGAGGCGCTCGGCTGGGACGCCGAGCAGCTCTGGAAGCGCCTGCGTATCGCCACGCCGCCCGGGCGATCCGGCAAGGCCGTGTCGCAGCGGGGCGACGTCGTACAGGTGGGGGTGACGGTGCTCTCGCTCGTGGCCGGCCGCCGGCTGCGTGACGACGAATTCCCCGAGCGGCTCGAAGATCTGGTGTCGAGCGCGCGGCAGAAGACGCCGGCGATCATCGACGCGCCGCTCTCACCGGGCCTGCGCGACTGGCTCATGCGCGCGCTGCAACTCGCGCCCAAGAGTTTCGAGAAGTTGTTCGACGCGCAGATGGCGCTCGAGCGTCTGCTCTCGGCCGACAGCGCCCTGCTCGCGCAGCCGGCTGAGCTCGATCAGGCGGTGGCGCGGTTCGAGCGGTTCATGCCGTCGGTCGAGCTGCCGGAGCCGCCGGCCGAGCTGCTGCTCCTCGAAGCCCCGCCGCCCGAACTCGCTGCCGAGGCCGAGGCGGCGTCAGTGGCCGAGCCGATGCCGGCGCCGCCGATTGCCGTCGTGGCCGAGCTGCCCGAGCCGCTCGAGGCCGTGCCGCCCGCCGCCGTGCCCGTGGCCGACGAGCCGGTCGCGTCGGAGGTCCAGCCCACGCCCCCGCTGCCGAGCGTCGTGTTGTTCCCCCAGGCCGGCCGCCGCTCGGAGACACTGGCCGCGGCAGCCTCCGATCCGGAACCGCCCGAGCCGGTCATGGGCGAGACCGAGACGCCCTGGTGGCGGTCGGCCCGCGTCGTGGCCGCCCTGGTCGCGCTGGCGGTGCTGGAAACCGCCTTCCTCGGCTGGACGCTCACGCGTCCGAACGAGAGCCTCGGCAGCGACGGCGAACTCGTGGTGCAGTCGCGGCCCGAGGGCGCCACCGTGGTCGTCGACGACCGCGAGCACGGCGTCACGCCGCTCACCGTGCGCGTGAGCCCCGGGACCCACGTGCTGCAGGTGCGCGCCGGTGCCGCCGAGCCGCGCGTGATCCCGCTGCAGATCCGCGCCGGTGTGCAGACGGCGCAGTACGTCGAGCTGCAGGGCGTGGCCACGACCGGCGTGCTCGAAGTGCGCAGCGAGCCGGCCGAGGCGCGCGTGACCATCGATGGCCGCGAGCGCGGGTCCACGCCGCTCACTATCCGCGATGTCGCTCCGGGCGACTACAAGGTGGTGCTCGAGCGCGCCGGCTGGAAGTCCACGCAGGTCGTGCGGGTGGAGCCGGGCGGCACGGCTCAGCTCGTGGTGCCGATCCGGTGAAATTCCGTGTAGAGGCCGCCTGAGTTCGTGGGTTACAATTTCCGACTTCAAGGAGAACCGCCCCGCATGATTCGCCACGCACTCATCGCCCTTCTGATGGTTGGCTTCGCGGCCCCTGCCTTCGCGCAGGGCAAAGCGCTCGCCGACGCGCTCACGCGCATGCATGCCGGCGTCTCCCGCAATGCGGTCGAGGCGGCGGAGAAGATGCCGGAGGCGGAGTTCGCCTTCCAGCCGTCGAAGGAGGTCCGCACGTTCGGCGGCTTCATCGGCCACATCGCCAACTCCGAGTTCAACTACTGCGCGCGCGCCAAGGGCGAAGCGAATCCCAACAAGGAAGACTTCGAGAAGGCCACCGGCAAGGCGGCCCTCGTGGCCGGTATCAAGGCGGCGGCGGCCTACTGCGACGCCGTCTACAAGACGATGACCGACGCGGCGCTGAGCGAGATGGTGGCGATGGGCCAGAGCCAGCAGCCGCGCGGCCAGATCCTCGTGCAGAACATCAGCCACACGAACGAGCACTACGGCAACCTGGTGACCTACATGCGGCTCAAGGGCCTCGTGCCGCCCTCGACCGAGCGTGCCACGATGCCGGCCCGTCCGGGCGGCCGCTAAGCCACGCGCACGATGACGCCGCGCGCCCAGATTGTCGTCGGACTCACCAGCCTGGCCCTGAGCGCCGGTCTCGCCATGGTGCGCGACCGCCTGCCGGAGCACACCGGCAACGTCATCACCGACGCGCCGAGGCGCCTCGCCGACGTGCTGCTGCCGCGCGATTCCGACGTCATCTCGTCGGTCGTGCCGAACGGGGCCACCGTGGCCGGCATGCTCGGCAAGCACCTGCTGCCCGAATCCGAACTCTCGGCGCTCGTGCAGGCGGTGACCTCGAACTTCGACGTCCGCAAGCTGCGCGCCGGCAACATCTACAGGATCGACCGGCTGTTCGATGGCCGCATCCGCTCGTTCGAATACGAAATCGACCCCACGCGCGCGCTGC
>JBIKUN010000189.1:0-6837 GCA_044347565.1 Vicinamibacterales bacterium
TCGCTCGGCTACGTGTCGAGTTTCGTCGCCACCGAGACCGACAACACCGTTGTGCGCGCCGACCCGAAGGACAAAATCGCGCTTTTCAACCTGATGTCGGACGCGCGCGACCTCGGGCACGACGAGGCCGCCGATACGGCGAAGATGATCGCGCTCCTGCGGCAGGTGGTGGAGGACGACCCGCAGGTCATCGACGCCTGGTTCAGCCTGGGGAACGTCTACTACCGGCAGGGCGATTTCGCCGAGGCGCTGACACACTTCAGCAAGGCGCTGGCGCTCAAGCCGGACTACGACCTGGCGCTCATCAACATGGCGAACGCCTACCGCGCGCTCGGCCGCGACGACGAGGCGCTCGCCGGCTACGAGCACTACCTGCGCGTCGACCCGAAGAACGCCTGGGTGCAGTACCAGGCCGGCGAGATCCACCTCGACCGCGGCGCCACCGACCGCGCCTCCGAGTACTTCCGGCAGGCGCTCGCCATCGACCCGAAGGTGGCCTCGGCGCGCGTGGCGCTCGGCGTCGTGGCGCTCAACCGGGGCGACACGGCGGCGGCGGAGCGCGATTTGCGTGCCGCGCTCGAGGTGTCGGCGGATGTCCGTCTGGCGCACTTCAACCTGGGGGTCATCGCCGAAGGCCGGGGCGATGCGGACGCCGCGCTCGCCGCCTACCGCGAGGAGTTCGCCCGCCACGACGATGCCTACAAGGCCATCTTCAACGCCGCGCGGCTCCTGCAGCAGCGCCGCAGCCCAGAGGCGCGGGCGCTCTTCGAGCGGGCCGTCACCATCAACACCCGCTTTGCCGAAGGCCACTTCTATCTGGCGCAGGCCAAACTCGCCGCCGGAGACGCGGCCGGCGCCGCCGCCTCGGCCCGCGCCGGGCTCGCGCTCGACCGCACGTCGGCCACGGCACCACTCGGTCACTTCGTACTGGCGGAGGTGGCGATGCGAGAAGGCCGCCTCGATGATGCCGCGCGGGAACTCGACGCCGGCAAAGCGCTCGAGCAGCGCCCTGCCCGGCCCGGCACACGGTGACCCGCCGCCCGGGCACGTTTTCCATGTCACGCGCGTCTTGAGGTAAGGGGAGACCGGCAGGCCCCCGCCCAAATCGACTAGAATCAATGGTTGAGCACCACGCATGAGACTCCTTCAGGCAGCCTCGACATCGATCGGTTCGAAGATCCTCATCGCCCTCACGGGACTGGCGCTGGGTATCTTCCTCATCGGTCACCTCGCCGGTAACCTCCTCTTTCTCGCCGGCCCCGACGCGTTCAACCAGTACGGCCACACGCTCGTGAGCAACCCGCTCATCTACGTGGCCGAGGCGGGCCTCATCGCCGTCTTTCTGGCCCACCTGGGCAAGACGCTGGCGGGCTTCCTGGCGAACAAAGCGGCGCGGCCCCAGCCCTACGCCGTGAAGCAGTGGGCGAAGACGAAGAATCCGGCCAGCCGGAAGTCGCTCGCCTCCACGACGATGATCGTGACCGGCTCCATCACCCTGCTCTTCGTGGTGTCGCACCTGTTCACCTTCAAGTTCGGGCCGCATTACGAGACGGCATCGGGCATCCGCGACCTCTACCGCCTGCAGATCGAGATCTTCAGCAACCCCGGCTACGTCGCCTTCTACCTCGTGGCGATGGCGGTCATCTTCTTCCACCTGTGGCACGGCCTCTCGAGTGCTGCACAGTCGCTCGGCCTCGACCACCCGAACTGGACGCCACGCATCCTCGTGCTGGGCCGCGTGCTCACGGCCGCCATCGCGGGTGGGTTCTTCCTCCTCCCGATTGCCACCTTCTTCATTTCGCGGGGCGCGCGATGACGCTCGATTCCAGGATTCCCAGCGGTCCCATCGCCGAGAAGTGGGACCGCCGCAAGTTCGAGAACAAGCTCGTCAACCCCGCCAACAGACGCAAGTACGACGTCATCGTCGTCGGCACCGGTCTGGCGGGCAGCTCGTCGGCGGCGTCGCTCGGTGAGCTCGGCTACAAGGTGAAACTGTTCGGCATTCACGAAAGCCCACGCCGGGCCCACAGCATTGCCGCGCAGGGCGGCATCAATGCCGCCAAGAACTACCGCAACGACGGCGACAGCATCTACCGGCTGTTCTACGACACGGTGAAGGGCGGCGACTACCGGGCGAGGGAAGCCAACGTCTTCCGCCTGGCCCAGATGTCGGTGAAGATCATCGACCAGTGCGTGGCGCAGGGCGTGCCCTTCGCGCGCGAGTACGGCGGCCTGCTCGACAACCGCTCGTTTGGTGGCGCGCAGGTATCGCGCACCTTCTACGCCCGCGGCCAGACCGGCCAGCAGCTGCTGCTCGGCGCCTATCAGTCGCTGATGCGCCAGGTGGATGCCGGCACCGTCGAGACCTACACCCGCCGCGAGATGCTCGACCTGGTCATGGTGAACGGCCAGGCGCGCGGCATCATCACGCGCAACCTCATCACCGGCGAGCTCGAGTCGCACAGCGCGCACGCCGTGCTGCTCTGCACGGGCGGCTACGGCACGGTGTTCTACCTGTCGACCAATGCCGTGAACTCCAACGTGACGGCAGCGTGGCGCGCGCACAAGCGCGGCGCCTTCTTCGCCAACCCCTGCTTCACGCAGATCCACCCCACGTGCATCCCGGTGAGCGGCGACCATCAGTCGAAGCTCACGCTGATGTCCGAAAGCCTGCGCAACGACGGCCGCGTGTGGGTGCCCAGGACGCAGGGCGACAAGCGTCCGCCCTCGCAGATTCCGGATGCGGACCGCGACTACTACCTGGAGCGCCGCTACCCGAGCTTCGGCAACCTCGTGCCGCGTGACGTGGCGTCGCGCGCCGCCAAGGCCGTGTGTGACGAAGGCCGCGGCGCCGGCGACTCGGGCCTCTCGGTGTATCTCGACTTCGCGGATGCCATCAAGCGTTCGGGCGTCGAGACCATCAAGGGCCGCTACGGCAACCTGTTCGACATGTACAAGCGGATCACCGACGAGGATCCGTATCAGGTGCCGATGCGCATCTACCCGGCCGTGCACTACACGATGGGCGGCCTGTGGGTGGATTACGACCTGATGTCAACGCTGCCGGGCCTCTTCGTGCTCGGCGAAGCGAACTTCTCCGACCACGGCGCCAACCGCCTCGGCGCGAGCGCGCTGATGCAGGGCCTGGCCGACGGTTACTTCGTGGCGCCCTACACGGTGGCGAACTATCTGGGCGGCACGTCGATTCCCGCCGTCTCGACCGACCACGACGCCTTCAAGGAAGCGCGCGCCGTCTCGCAGGAGCGCATCGACAAGGTGCTCGCGGTGAAGGGCACGCGCACCATCCGTGACTTCCACCGCAACATCGGCCAGCTCTGCTGGGATCACGTGGGCATGGCCCGCACCGAAGAAGGCCTCAAGGGCGCCATCCAGCAGATCCGCGCGCTGCGCGACGAGTTCTGGCAGAACGTCATCGTGCCCGGCGAGAAGAACAACCTGAACCCGGCACTCGACTACGCCGGCCGCGTGGCCGACTACATGGAGTTCGCCGAGCTGCTGGCCCTCGATGCGCTCGATCGGCGCGAGTCGTGCGGCGGCCACTTCCGCGAGGAATACCAGACGCCCGACGGCGAGGCACAGCGTAAGGACGACGAGTTCTCGTACGCCGCGGCCTGGGAATTCCAGGGCGTCGGCAGCCGGCCGAATCTCCACAAGGAAGCGCTCGAGTTCCACGAAGTGCATCCGTCGCAGCGCAGCTACAAGTAGGAATCCTCCAATGTCGATGACCGTCACGCTGAAGGTCTGGCGCCAGGCCAACTCCACTGCCCAGGGGCGCCTGGAAACCTACACCGCGAAGAACGTCCACCCCGACATGTCGTTCCTCGAGATGCTCGACGTGGTGAACGACGATCTGATCCGCGAAGGGAAAGACCCGATCGCGTTCGACTCCGACTGCCGTGAAGGCATCTGCGGCAGCTGCGGGCTCGTCATCGACGGCATTCCGCACGGGCCGGATCCCGGCGCGACGACCTGCCAGGTGCACATGCGCCGCTTCCGCAACGGCGACACCATCACCATCGAGCCGTTCCGCGCCAAGGCGTTTCCGGTGCTGAAGGACCTCGTCGTCGACAGAAGCGCGTTCGACCGCATCATCGCGGCCGGCGGCTACGTGTCGATGAACGCCGGCGGCGCGCCCGACGGCAACAGCATTCCGATCCCGAAGGACATCGCGGATCTCGCGATGGACAACGCCCAGTGCATCGGCTGTGGCGCCTGCGTGGCCGCCTGCAAGAACGCCGCGGCGCATCTGTTCACGTCCGCCAAGATCAGCCACCTCGGCATCCTGCCGCAGGGCGAGCCGGAGCGGTTGCGCCGCGCCGAACGCATGGTGGCACGCATGGACGCGGAGGGCTTCGGCAGCTGCTCGAACGAAGGCGAGTGCGAAGCGGTGTGTCCGAAGGGCATTCCGATCTCGAGCATCGCGCGGATGAACCGCGACTTCCTGAAGGCCGCGCTCAGCCGCTAGTTCCGGGATGTCCTGCTGCGCCGCACCTCCCGCTCACGGGATTGCTGGCGAAGACCACGCCATCCTGGCCGCGGGCTGGCCGGCGCCCGTACTTGTGTTCCGGCCGCCGGCGGGCCGCGTCTGCGCGTCGCGCTGCCACTGACGGCGGGTATCCTGTAGCGCATGTTCGAACGCCGTCATGTCGTGGGCGCGCTCTGTCTCATCGTCGGCATGCTCGTGCCCGCCTACGCGCAGGCTCCCTCGCGTTCCGTCGCCGCGTCGCTCTCGCAGCTCGTGACCGGACCTGAAGGCTACCGCGTGCTGCCGATCGGGCTCACGGCCGGGGCTCGTGGCATCACCGCGCTCGAGCCGTCGCTGCCGGTGCTCGCGACGCAGCCGCGCATCGTGATCGTGGGTGGACTCGATGGTTCCGCCGAGGGATCACGCGTGGTCGTGGACCTGGTGACCTGGCGGCTGGGCGACGCCACGATCGTCAGGAACCGCCGTCGCTGGCAGGTGGCGGCGGTGCCGTGCGCGCTGCCAGACCAGTGCGATCCGGCCGCCGGCCAGGCCTCCGCGCCCGCCGGACCCGGTCCTGTGTTTCCGCCCGACAATGGCTTCTTCGACGCGCCAGAGCACCGCGAAGCGCGCTATCTCTGGCGCTGGGTCACGATGCTCGCGCCGGATCTCGTCCTCGAGGTGCGGCGCGGCGACACGCTGGCGTGGCGTGCGAACGCCCTGGCGCGCGGACGTGTGGCCGGCAGCACCGAGGCGCCAGCCGCGTCGCTGGCCGGCGCGCTTGGCACCGGCGCCCCCGGTGGTCTCGCGCCCGTGGCGGCGCTCGAGGTCAGCGGTCCGCCGGCGGCAGTCGCCGCGGCCGTGCGCGAGCTGCTCGACGGACGTCCCACACCATCGCCCTCGCCGCTCGGGCGCATGCTCGTGGCGCGGCAGGTGCGCCCGCCGCTCGACATCGCGCGCATGCTGGCGGCGAAGTATCCGGCCAGTCCCATCATGAGCTACATCCCCGCGCTCTCGTGGAGCGGCGCGCTCCGGCTCTCGCAGCTCACCGGCGAGCCGCAGTATCGCGATCGCGCGGTGGCGCAGATGACGCCGTTCCTCACCGGCGAGAAGCCGGCCATCGCCGAGCCGTTCCTGCTCACGAGCCTTGCCGGCCATCAGGCGTTCTTCGATCTGGCGGAGCTCACGGGTAACGCCCAGGCAGACGCGCTGGCGCGCAAGGCGGCGGACGCCATCCTCGGCGCCGGACCGGATGCGATCGTGAACTACGCGACCTCGTGGACCGACGACATGTTCATGGCCACGTCCGTGCTCGCGCGCGCCGCGAAGCGCACGGGGGACCCACGTTATGGGGACGCCGTGGCGCGCCTGCTGACCACCTACACGTCGCGCCTGCAGCGCGATGGCCGGGTGTTCGTGCATGCGGAGAGCGGACCGCACGCCTGGGGTCGCGGCAACGGCTTTGCGGCCTTCGGCCTGATGGAAGCGCTCACGCACCTGCCGGAGACGTGGGCGGCGCGTCCGCAGGTGCTCGACAGCTTCCGCCGGCTGATGGACGGCATGCGGCGGCATCAGGCGCCCGACGGCGCGTGGCAGCAGGTGGTGGACGAGCCCGGCACCTACCGCGAGTTCACGGTGACGGCGATGACCGTGGCGGCGATGGCCCGCGGTCTGCGCCTCGGCTGGATCGATCGCAGCTTCGACGGAGTGGTCGAACGTGGCTGGCGCGCCGTGCAGGCACGCATCACCGAGACGGGCGACCTCGTGGACGTGTGCACCGGCACCGGTGCCGGCCGCAACGCCACGCGCGAGTACTATCTCAACCGGCCCGCTCTCACCGGGCCCGACGACCGTGGCGGCGCGATGGCGCTCACGGCCGCCCTCGAGATGCACGCGCTGCGCGCGCCCAGGTAGGAGACACCGTTCATGCGTCACGCGATCGCCGTCGCTCTGGTCCTTACGACCGCTGCCTGCACCGCACAGGCGCCGACCCAGCCGGCCACGTCCACGCCGACCGCCCCGGCCGCGCCCGCCTCGCTTCAGGCGCTGCTCGACGCGGAGCTGCCGAAGATCCCGGCGAAGGCCGGCATCTGGGTGAAGCACCTGACCACGGGCGAGGAAGGCGCTGTCAACGCCGACGAGACCTTCAACAGCGCGAGTGTCATCAAGATCCCGGTGGCCGTGCAGGCGCTCGAGATGGTGGACGCCGGCACGAAGGATCTGGCCACGAGAATCACGCTGCGTGCCGAGGACGTGCGCGGCGGCTCTGGCATCTTCCGCTACCACGACCCCGGCCTGCAGCCCACGCTGCGCGACGTGCTGCTGCAGATGATCATCACGAGCGACAACACCGC
>JBIKUN010000064.1:0-23343 GCA_044347565.1 Vicinamibacterales bacterium
CCGGTCAGCTTTCCACCGCCAGGACGATTGAGGAAGATGTCGAAGCCGTAGGCGCGGCCCCGGCCGTCGTTGGTCGGAATGCTGGTGATGATCGGCGAGTCCGGGATGTCGCCCTGCAGCGCGGCGGGGAAATCGTAGCTGGCCACGCGGGCCAGGCGCTCGGCCTCGGGCTCGAGGCGGCCGATGAGCACGTCGGTGAAACGCTTGTAGTACCCCTCCACCTTGAGCGTCAGGTTGCCACCGAGTGTGCGCTCGACGCCGAGCGAGGCCTGCCAGGCGCGCTCACTACGCACGGCCCCGGCGTCGGGGCTGGTGAGGTCCAGCACGTAGTCGCTCTGGGCCAGCTTTTCCACGCCAGGGCTCTGCGAGTAAAGGCCCGCCGCGCCTATCACTCTGGTTGCGCCATCCGGGGAGAACGTGGCGGCGGCACGCGGCAGGAGCAACGTCTGGTCGGTGGTGCCGGCCCGATCGACGCGAACGCCGGCCTGCAGCGACAGCTTCGCGGCCGCCTGCCAGGTGTCCTGCAGCCAGGCACCGCTGCGCGTGACGATTCCCGACGACGCCAGCAGGTCTGGCAGACCCGCGCCGCCCTGGGCGCTCGACCCGTTGGCAGAGGCGGAATTCAATGACCCCAACGAACCAAGCCGGTCGCCCAGGATCTGGAATCGCTGCGCCGTGGTGAGCCGATGCGCCTCGAAGCCACTTTCGACCACATGCCCGCCGAAGGCCCATGCAAGTTCCTGACGGAGGGACAGGTCCTTCACGCCCAGACCACGCTCGAAAACGACGTTCGGTCTGCTGATCGCGTCGTCGTCAGGGGCATTCGAGCGCTGACTCGTATTCTGAAAGGCCGCATCGATGCCGAACGTGGAACGCGTGTCCGAAAAGCCCAGAATGGTGTGCGATTGGCCGCGTGTGCCAATCGAGGCATCGAACCTCAGCCACGCCAGGTCGTTGTCGGTGTCATCCTGGAACGCCCCGCGGGCGTCGTCGTTGTCGATGGCGAGCGCCGCCGCCTGCCGGCTCGTGAGACCGAACGCGGTGAGGCGGGTGCCGGCCGACGGAGCCCACGAGACCCGCGACTGCAGGTCCTGGAACCTTGGGAATTCCTGGTTGGTGATTCGCGCGGCGACCAGATCGTAGTAGGTGCGTCGGCCGGTCACGAGCCACGACCCCCTGAGCGACTTCGGCAACCCGCCTTCGAGCACCAGATTCGCGTCGGTGACGCTGAGTGACGCAGAGCCGTTCATCCTGCCCGCCCCGCTCTGGCCGTCGCGGTTCTCGATGACGAGCAGTGACGACAGGCGGTCGCCGTACTTGACGCTGAACCCGCCGGTGGCCAGTTCGAAGCGCCGAATCGTCTCGGGATTGAACGCACTGGCAAGACCGAGCAGCCGGAACGGGTCGTGAATCTCGACACCGTCCATCATCGTCAGGTTCTGGTCGGGTGCGCCGCCGCGCACCGAGAGACGGCTGCTGAACTCCTGGGTCGCGGTCACACCCGGCAACGTGTGCAGGGTGCGGTAGATGTTGTCGAGGGCGCCCGGCGTGCGCAGCACCTGCACGGGCTCGACCGTCTCGGCGGCCGGGGCGACGGTGGGCGCCGAGGCCACGACGGCGACACTCGTGGCAAAGCCGGCATCACGCGCCAGCGCGAGCTCGGCGGCCGTCACATCCGCGGTGCGCACATCGAGCGTGGTTACGAGCGGGAAGTGCCCCATGGCCACGATGGCGATCTCGACCTTGCCGGCCGGAACGCGTAGCGTGAATCGTCCGCCTGGGTCCGTGAAGGTGCGGAACACCCCCGCGGTCACCTCGGCACCGGCAACCGGCGCCTGCGAATCGGCATCGACGATGACGCCGGAGATGGTGCGCTGCTCCACGGCCGCGGACGGCGCGGGCGTCTGCGCCCGGGCCGGAAGGGCCGGCGAGACCGCGAGCAGGAGCAGCACGAGAACGGCACGAAGCGGACTCCAGCGCCGGGCCTGGGTCTGATGACGCTGACTCTGTCGCCCCCGGCTCCTGCTGATGCTGCCTGTCGTCTTGATGCGCACGCTGGCTGTGTCTGCATGTTGCGTCATGGCGTGTCCTTCCCTGTCCACTAGACGACCACCGAGAACTCGAGCCCGTCGCCGAGTGGCAGCTCCACGGAAAGGTAGCGCTCGGGGTTCGAGCGAACGTGGTGCACATAGGGCTTCAGGGTCTTGCGGAAGCCCTTCATGTCGTCGCAGAAGATGCATGCGCCCGGCGGCAGTGCGGGCTCGAGCAGTTGCAGCACCGGCAGGCAGTCCTTCTTCCAGCCATCGAGGAACAGCATGTCGACCGGACGCTCGATGCCGCGCAGCGTCTCGAGTGCGTCACCCTCGCGCAGTTCGATGTCCCTGTCGACGCCTGCGTGGGACCAATTGGCTCGGGCACGGGCGATCTTGCCAGGCTCCATCTCGGTCGTGATTACGGTGCCGCCGCCGTTGTCGCGCACGGCAGCGGCGAAGTAGATCGTCGAGATGCCGAACGAGGCCCCGAATTCCACGATGTGGCGGGCGCCGCGGGCGCGCGCAAACTGGTAGAGCGCGCGGCCCTGCGCGCGGTTGATGGGAATGTAGGCGTCCTTCAAGCAGGGTGTGGCAGCATCCATCAGGCTCTTGCCGCGGAGCAGGCTGCCGATGACGCCCGGCAGGGCGCGGGCGAACACGATCCAGTCGCGCGCAGCACGGCGGTGCAGGTTGTCGAGGGTGGCAGCGATGCGGGGGTCTTCCAGGCTGTTCATCGGGTGTCTCCTTGCCATGGGGGCGATGTCGCTATAATGTGAGCAATAGCTTGCATTGACAATTCGCATCCGGCCATGACCCGCACACGCCCCGCAATCCCACGAAAACGGCCGCTTCAGGCACGCTCTCGCGAGACCTATGCGGCCATCCTCGAGGCCGCGGCTCGCATTCTGGAGACCAAGGGGCTGGAGGCTGCCAACACCAATGCCATCGCCGAGCGCGCGGGTGTGAGCGTGGGTTCGCTCTACCAGTACTTTCCGGACAAGGCGGCGATCTTCGCCGAGCTGATCATCGCGTCGGAGACGGAGCTCGGCGACATGCTGGAGGCGCTTGTCTCATCCACCAGCGGACAGACGCTCGAGGAGCGGCTTGCCCTTCTCGTGCAGGCCGGCGTGGAGCAGCAGATGGCGCGGCCGCAACTTGCGCGTCTGCTCGACTATCTCGAGGCGACCCTGCCGGCAGACCCGAAGCTGCGGGCGGCAGATGAGCGCATCCTGAAACTCATCGGGCGGCTGCTCCTGGAACACAGGGACATGATTTCCCGGCCTGCCACGGCGACGACGGCGCTCGACGTTCTTTCAATCGTCAAGGGCATGGTCGATGGCGCCAGCTTTGCGGGCGAGACGCCGCAATGCCGGCTTGAGGCACGCGTGATGGCGGCTCTGCTTGGGTATCTGAGGCATACCTGAAACGCGCAGGCGAGCGAATGCGCCAGGCGAGCCCCGGCGGCCGACGCGATATGGCGACAGCGAAGCTGTCTCCCCAGATCGCCGACCCCTGAGGACAGACCGGAGACTCAGCGGCCGATCGTCGCCGCGAGCAGCACCACGAACTTCGCCGTGCGCATCATCTGCGGGATGTCGCCCCATTCGTCGGCGGAGCCGCGCTGGCCGCCGCGATTGCCGCCGATGCCGATGGCGACCGAGCCCTGCCCGAGTGGCACATTCAGGTTGGCCGATCCGGCGTTGCCGAAATGCGCGGTGTAGCCCAGACGACGCGCGATGGTCAGCACCTTGCGCACCTCGTCTTCGACCTCGCGCACGCGGGCGCCATCGAGCGAGCGGACGTCGAGCGAGAACCAGCCACTCTCCGGCTTGTGGTTGTAGACGGCGCCGCTCTGCAGCATCGCCACGTTGATGACCACCCGGTCGCTGGCGTAGCACGTGGGATGCGGCAGCTGCAGGATGCGGTCCACGGCGTGGCCGACGCCCTGGTTCACGTTCGGCACGCCGCCGTTCAGCGAATACCGCCGGGGCCGCTCGTAGGTGATGCTGTGGCCGTCTCAGCCATGGTGGTCGAGGTGTTCGTGACGGGGCCCACCACGCGGTCGCCGTCGATGCGCGGCTTCACCGTCCTCGTGCGTCGCGCCGATGAGCGCCGGATCACCGCCGAACTGCCCCTGCCCCGTGTAGTGCGCCATCACGACGAACGGCGACGAGGCGGCCGCCAGGGCCGCCCCGCCTCGATCCCGCCTCGATCTGGCGTTACTGCTTGCGGTAGGAGCTCACGGCCGGCAGTCGCGAGCCCGTGCCACCCGCCGGCGCCGGTTCACCAACCACGTTCATCGTGATCGAGCCGATGCCGTCGATGGCCGCCGTGAACTTCTCACCCGGCTTGAGGAACCGTTCCGCGCCGCGGTAGGCCTGGCCCATCCCGGTGCCGCCCGACGTGCCGTTGTTCACGACATCACCCGGGTAGAGCGTGATGATCGACGAGCCGTACTCGATAAGCTCGTAGATCGAGTGGATCATGTCGGAGGCGCCGGCCTCCTGCATCACCTTGCCGTCGATTGTGAGCGTCTGGCGCAGGCGCTTCATCGGGTCGCCGTAGAACTCCTTCGGCACGATCCACGGTCCCATCGGCGCGAAGGTGTCGTGGCCCTTGCCGACGAACCAGTCGGAGCCGGGCCGCGAGTCGGGCGGACGGCCGCCGCGATCCGAGACGTCCACGGTGACCATGTAGCCGAAGATGTGTTCGGCGGCCTTGTCGGCCGGCACGTACTTCGCGGCGCGCCCGATGACGATGCCCAGTTCCACTTCCCAGTCCACGCGGTCGCGGCCGTTGGGGATGATCACGTTGTCGCCGTCACCCACGACGGCGCCGCGCGTCGGCTTGATGAAAAGATACGGCACGCCGCGCTTGGCGCGCCGCTCGGCCTCCGCCTTCTTCTGTTCTTCCGCGGTGCCCGTTTCGCCGACGTGCGTGTAGAAGTTCACCGCGGCGTTCAGCATCTTGCCGGGCATGAGCGGCGCCAGGATGTCGACGCCCTTCACGTCGTGCACCCACGGCGGACGCTGCGCGCCGGTGAGGCGGTTGCCGCGCACGACCGAGTTCACGATCTCGTACAGGCGGGTCTTCATGCCGTACTCGTAGCGGCCGATGAGGTCCACCATGGTGGGCGGCATCGGCACCGGCGGGTAGGCCGGGTCGCGCTCGAGCGCGCGGTTGGCGGCCGCGAGTTCGACCACCAGTGCATCCCGCAGGACGATGCCGATTCTGGGCTCGCCTGCGATCTCGAATGTGCCGAGCTTGAACGGCTCGGCGCTGCTCACGGCCGGATCGCCCTGCGCCGCCGCGCGCATGGGACTTCCGAGGACGGCCAGCGCCGCCACCACCGCTATCACCTTCATGGGAACCTCCTCCGGGAATGCCGCCCATTTTGTAGCAGAACGGCGGCCGGTGTGGCCGGTAAAACGATGTCTCGGGATTGTCTGTGAGTTGTCTTGCCGCCGGGCCGGTCCACGCTAGACAACTCCAAGACAAACCGTAGACATGGTTTGACACCGCGCGCGAAGCTGAACGGTTACGCTCTCCGGCATTCGACCGCCTTCTCGTAAAGGGAGAGATTCACATGGCGACTGCTGTCCGGCTCCTGTCTGTCCTTCTGACTGTGTCCTTCGCCCTGGTGGCGCCGGTGCTCGCGCAGCAGCGAGGAGCGATTGCCGGCAAAGTCCTCGATCCGGACGGCCTCGCGCTGCCGGGGGCTACCGTCGTCATCACCAACGCCGGTACCGGGTTCACCCGCGAAGCCATCACCGCCGAGACCGGCGCCTACTCGGTGCCCAACCTCGAACCCGGCACCTACGACGTCGCGGTGACGATGGCCGGATTCGGCAGTGCCGCCCGCGCCGGCATCGTGCTGCTGCCGGGGGCCTCCTTCACCCTGGAGCTGAAGCTCACGGTGGCTGGCGTGCAGGAGAACCTGGTGATCACTGGGGAGTCGCCGCTCGTCGAGCGGACCAGTAACCAGATCGGTGGCAGCTTGTCGCGGCGCGAGATCGAGGAAGTGCCGTCGAACTTTCGCAACTTCACCGGCCTTACACAGCTCATTCCCGGCATGACGCCGAACCCGGCCCAGTCCACCTTCGAAGGCGGACAGGTCGTGGCCAACGGGTCGCCGCGGCGGCGAAGCGCCGGCTCTCGTGCGCGCCGCGATCGAAGGCGCGGATGACGCGCACGCCGGAGAGCCCCTCGTCGAGCACGAGGTTCAGGCGGTCGAGCTTCGTCTGCATCTGCTGGAAGAGCGGCACCGCGGCCCACATGATCGCCAGGAACACGAGTCCCAGCACCGGAATCACCGTCAGGAGCACACGGGCGAGGCCGGCATCCTGCGAGAACGACAGGACCACGCCGCCAATCGCCATCATCGGCGCGGTGACCGCCATCGTGAGCAGCAGGAGCAGCACCTGCTGCACCTGCGTCGTGTCGTTGGTCGTGCGGGTGACGAGCGAGGCGGTGCTGAAGCGGTCGAACTGGTGCACCGAGAAGCCCGCCACGCGGGCGAAGAGCTCGTCGCGCACGGCGCGTCCCACGCCGATGGCGACCCGCGACGCGAAATACGAGGCGCCGACGGCGCAGGCCGTGCCGAGCACGGCCACGACGAGCATCAGCCCGCCGATGTCGAAGATGCGGCGCGTGTCGCCGACAACGATGCCGTGGTCGACGATGTCGGCCATGAGCCGCGGCAGGTAGAGGTTGGCGAGCGACTGGGCCAGCGCCAGCGCCAGCACGCCCGCCACCGGCGCGCGGAACGGCTGGAGAAAACGAAACAGCGTCAGCATGTGTGGGGTGTGTCGATCCTCTCACAGCCGCGGGCCGTCACGGCTCGGCGATGATGCCGAGCTCGACGTAGCGCGGCCGTACGGCCTCGCGCATCGCCGGCAGCTGCCGCCAGAACCACAGCGCCATGAGCAGACAGGTGCCGCCGCTGAGCGCGTAGGTGGCCTCCACGCCGATGCGCGCGGCGAGCGATCCGGCCAGCAGGCTGCCGAGCGGACCCGAGCCGGCGAGCGCGATCGTGTAGAACGACATCACGCGTCCGCGTTTGTCGTCGTCCACGATCGTCTGCACGATGGTGTTGGTGGCCACCACCTGATACATCAGGCCGTAGCCGGTCACCGTCATGAGCGCCATCGACAGCCACAGATACGGCGACTGGCCGAGCAGGATGCAGCCCACGCCGAAGCCGGCCACCGCGAAGGCCATCAGGCGGCCGAGGCCGACGACCGTGGTGCGCAGCACGAGCCGCACGGCGCAGGCGAGCGCGCCGACGCCGGTGGCCGCCATGAGCAGCCCGAGCGTGTGCGCGCCGCCGCCGAGCGTGCGGCCGGCCAGCACCGGCGTGAGCACCGAATAGGGAGCGCTCAGCACGCCGATGGCGGCAAGGAAGATGAAGAGCGTACGGATGGGCGTCGAGCGCGCGATGTACCGCCAGCCGTCGGTGAGCTCGCCCCACACGTGACGCTCGACGCCTGGCCGGTCGTCGGGGGTGAGGCGCATCGCCATCAGGCCCCAGATGACGGCGAGGTAGCTCAGGCCATCGATGAGAAAGCAGTAGCCTTCGCCCACCGCCGCCACGACCACGCCGGCGATGGCCGGCCCCACGAGGCGCGTGGCATTGAAGTTCGACGAATTGAGGGCGATGGCGTTGCTGAGGTCGGCGCGGTCGTCGATCATCCGCACCACGAACGCCTGGCGCGTCGGGATCTCGACCGCGCTCACGACACCCTGGAAGAGCGCCAGGCCGATAATCCACGGGATCGTGATCTGGTCGGTGAGGGTGAGCGCCGCCATGGCGAGTGACTGCGCCATCGCCAGCACCTGCACCACGATGAGTACCTTGTGCCGGTCGTAGCGATCCAGCCACACGCCGGCGAGCGGCGGCAGGACGAGCGACGGCGCCTGGCTGGCGAAGGCGACGAGCCCCAGCAGGAACTCGGAGTCGGTCAGCCGGTAGACCAGCCACGACGTGGCCAGCCGCGTCATCCACGAGCCGATGAGCGAGATGCCCTGGCCGATGAAGAACAGCCGGTAGTTGCGCGACCGGAGCGCGCGGAGCGGCGAACTCACCAGATCTTCACGCGTTCGTTCGGCGGCCGGTACATCCTGTCGCCCGGCCTGACGTCCCACGCGTCGTAGAACACCTGCAGGTTCGTGAGCGGCACGAGCGCGCGGTAGTCGCCCGGCGAGTGCGGGTCGGTCAGCAGCCGCTGGCGCAGGGCGTCCTCGCGCATGCGCGTCCGCCACACCTGCGCCCAGCCCAGGAAGAAGCGCTGATCGCCGGTGAAGCCTTCGATGACCGGCGCCGGCCGGCCGCCGAGCGACATCCGGTAGGCACGATGGGCTACGGCGAGGCCGCTCAGGTCGCCGATGTTCTCGCCAAGCGTGAGCGTGCCGTTGATCTTCATGCCGGGCAGCGGCTCGTAGGCCTCGAACTGCGCGGCGAGCCGGCCGGTGCGCGCCTGGAACGCCTTCAGATCGGCGTCGGTGAACCAGTTGCGCAGGTTGCCGTCGCCGTCGGACTTGGCGCCCTGGTCGTCGAAGCCGTGGCTGATCTCGTGGCCGATGACGGCGCCGATGGCGCCGTAGTTGACCGCGTCGTCGGCCTCCGTGTTGAAGAAGGGCGGCTGCAGGATCGCCGCGGGGAACACGATCTCGTTGTTGGCCGGGTTGTAGTAGGCGTTGACCGTCTGCGGCGTCATGCCCCAGCGCGTGCGGTCCACCGGTTGACCGAGCCGCGTCACCATGTCGTCGTAGGCGAACGTCAAGGCGCGCCTGGCGTTGCCGAGGGCGTCGTCCTTCTTCACGACGATCGACGAGAAGTCGCGCCACTGGTCGGGGTAGGCGATCTTCACGCTGAACTTCGCGAGCTTGGCCTGCGCCTGCGCCTTCGTGGCCGGGCTCATCCATTCGAGTTCGTCGATGCCCGCCTTGAAGGCCGCCAGCAGGTTCTTCACGAGCTGATCCATCCGCGCTTTCGCGTCGGCCTTGAAGTAGCGCTCCACGTAGAGCCGGCCGAGCGCTTCGCCGATGGCGCCCTCCACCTCGTCGACGCCGCGCTTGGGCCGCGCCCGCATCTCCTGCTGGCCCGACAGTGTCCGGCCGCGGAACTCGAACTGCGCCCGCCCGAAGGCTTCGGGCAGTTCGTCGGCGTAGGTGGCGAGCACGCGGAAGACGAGCAGCTCCTTCCAGGTCGCGATCGGCGTGTCGCGCAGCAGGCCGTCGAGGGCTTTCAGGTAGTCGGGCTGGCGCACCACGACATCCGTGGCCTTGTCGAGTCCTGCCGCGCGCAGGTAGGCCGGCCAGTTGAACGACGGCATGAGCGCGCCGAGATCCGCCACCGTCATCTTGTTGTAGGTGGCGTCGCGGTCGCGGGTGCGGGCGCGCTCCCAGTGTTTCTCCGCGATTGCCGTCTCGAGCGCGAGGATGCGGGCGGCGGCGCCTGACGGATCCGGCTGCTTCGCCAGCGTGAGCATCGTCGTGATGTAGGTCAGATACGCGGACCTGGTGGCGTCGAACTTCTCGTCCTTCCGCAGGTAGTAGTCGCGGTCGGGCATGCCGAGGCCCGACTGGCTCACCGACACGATGTAGCTGTCGGACTTCTTCTGATCCTGGCCCACGAAGGTGGCAAACGGGCCACCCACGCCCACGCGCGCCATGCGGCCGAAGAGGCCGGGCAGGTCCGCGGGCGCGGTCAGGGCGGCGACGGCCTTCAGTTCCGTGCCGAGCGGCTCGGTGCCGAGGGCCTCGATGCGCGCCGTATCCATGAAGGCCAGATAGAGGTCGGCGACCTGCTGCGCCGTGGTGCCGGGCTTCTGCGGCGTCGCGGTGACCGAGTCGATGATCGCCTTGAGCGCGGCGTCACTCTTGTCCGAGAGTTCGACGAACGAGCCCCACACGGAACGGTCGGCCGGAATGTCGGTGGTCTTCATCCAGGTGCCGTTCACGAACCGGTTGAAGTCGTCCTGCGGCCGTACCGTGCGGTCGAAGCCGCCGAGATCGACGCCAAGGGCGCGCGGCGTCTGCTGGCCGGTGAGGGCGGCGCCTCCGGCGGCGAGTACCACGAGGGCAGAGAGGAGGACGGAGCGGGCGGTGGTCCGGAGGATGCGGGTCATGGCCGGCCTTCTGAGCAGCGCGGCCGGAAGTCGGCGCGCTCCGCGCAGAATACCATCCGGCCCGTATAATCACAGGTTCCAGCCAGGAGAGTGCAGTGAGCGAGCAGGACGAAGATTTCGCCGCGTTGTTCGAGGCCTCGGTCAAGACCGCGAAGCAGTTCGATCGGGGCCAGATGGTGAACGGCACCATCGTGTCGATCGGCCCGAAAGTGGCCCTTGTCAGCATCGGCGGCAAGAGCGAGGCCGAGATCGAGGTGGCCGAACTCAAGGACGACGACGGTGACATCGAGGTCTCGGTGGGCGACCACCTGCAGGCGATGGTGGTCGCGACGGCCGGCGGCCTGAAGCTCTCCCGCAAGGGCGTGCGCAACGCCGCCACGCAGCGCGAGCTCGAAGACGCCTACGAGGCGGGTCTTGCCGTGGAGGGCCGCGTCGAGAAGGACGTGAAGGGCGGCTATGAGGTGCGCATCGCCCGCGAGCGCGCCTTCTGCCCGTTCTCGCAGATCGACATCGTGCGCACGGCCGATCCGGCGGTGCACGTGGGCCAGACCTACACCTTCCGTATCATCGAGTACAAGGACGGCGGCAAGAACCTCGTCGTGTCGCGCCGGCGCCAGCTCGAAGAGGCGCAGCGCGCCAATGCCGACGCCGTGCGCGCCTCGATCGTGCCGGGT
The DNA here is from genome assembly GCA_044347565.1 of Vicinamibacterales bacterium. Classification (GTDB taxonomy): domain Bacteria; phylum Acidobacteriota; class Vicinamibacteria; order Vicinamibacterales; family UBA2999; genus CADEFD01. The sequence continues at coordinate 10,837 of JBIKUN010000064.1, forward strand.
GCCGTGCTCACGGGCCGCGTCACTTCGGTGCTCGACTTCGGCGCCTTCGTCGATCTCGGCGGCATCCAGGGGCTGCTGCACGTGTCGGAGATGGGCTGGTCGCGTGTCTCGGCCAACGAAGTGACGGCGCCGGGCGACCAGATCACCGTGAAGGTGCTGCGGGTGGACGACGCCACCGGCAAGATCTCGCTCGGCCTGAAGCAGCTCCAGAACGATCCGTGGGTGGACGTGGCCGGGAGTTACGCCGTGGGCCAGGTGCGCACCGGCAAGGTGACGCGGGTGGCCGAGTTCGGCGCGTTCGTGGAACTCGAGCCCGGCATCGAAGCGCTGGCGCACGCCTCGACCTTCCCGCCCACGGGCCGCGCCGGCGGCTGGGCGAAGGCCATTGCGCCCGGCACGACCGGCGCCTTCGAGATCCTCACGATCGACGCGGCGCAGAAGCGCATCGGCGTGGCCATGGTCGAGGAAGGCACGACGCGCGCGGCCGGCGCCACGGCGGCCAAGGCGGGGATCGTGCCCGGCGCGATCGTGACTGGCAAGGTCGACAAACACGAAAAGTTCGGCGTCTTCGTCTTCCTCGCCCCCGGCAAGACGGGGCTCATCCCCTTCTCCGAGACGGGCGTCGATCGCGACGACGACATGCTGAAGGCGTTCCCGCTAGGGAGCGAGGTCGAGGTCGTGGTGCTCGAGGTCGACCCGGCCGGGCGCCGCATTCGCCTCAGCCGCAAGGCCGTGGCGCAGCAGCGCGAGCAGGCGGAGCTGCGCGAGTACGCGCAGCGCCCCGATGCCGCGCCCACCGCGTCGCTCGGCTCGCTCGCCGACAAACTGCGCGGCGCGCTCGGCGGCCGCTAGCACCGGGCCGGCGCTGGCGGCTATTTCTCGACCGACTTCTTCATGTCGCTGAGGTCTTTCGACAGGGCTTCCTTGACCTTGCCGGCAATGGCCCAGCTGACCGGCGAGAGCAGGCCCGGCGGCAGTCCCTGGTTCTCGAGCGCGAAGGTGATGCTCACCTGCGTGGCGTCGCCTTCGGGCGCAAACGCGAACACCGTATCGATCTTCGCGCCGGCCTTGTAGTGGGTGATGGTGTAGTGCCGGCCCTTCTCGAAGGCCGTGACTTCCATCTCCGCATCGTCGAGCCGGCCCATGATCTCGCGCGTTTCGCGCCACCGTGTGCCCAGGCGGAACTCGCCGGTGCTCAGCACTTCGACGTTCTTGATGCCCGAGACGCGTCCCGCGTTGTGCTCGATATCGGTGAAGGCCGCAAATACCTGGTCGACGGGCGCTTCCAGCTTGTTGGTCACCGTCACTGTGGTCATCACTCGCCTCGCAGGGGCCCGATCGGCCCGAAACAATCAACGCCCGCGCGATGATTCGCGCGCGGCACCGCCGCACCACTCCCTGACGATGCAAAGCGGGTGCCTTGTGCGTGGAGGTGTCCACGGAGACGATTTACCGGGAATTGCGCGCCCGGGAGCCGCTGACGCGCTGGATCCTCCGGCCGGGCGGTGGAAAAACCCCGCGGGTCAGCGGGCGATCGTCAGGCCGTCGGCCTTGTGCGTGGCGATGAGTCCGGCGAGCAGGCCCGAGGTGCGGATCTCGCGCGTGAAGGCGGCGAGGTAGGCGGCGGCCGCCGCGCGCTCCTTCCGCACGCCGATCGCCTGCTGCACGGCGGTGAAGCGTCCGGGCAGGAGGCGCGTGCCGGGTATGGCGCGGACGTCGTCGCGCAGACGCGGCGTGAGGCCGGCGAGCGCGTCGTAGCCCCCCTGCGCGAAGAGCGCGGCGGCGCCGGCGATGCCGTCGGCCTCCACGATCTGCGCCCGGCGCAGCGTGCGCTGGAGGTACAGCGTATAGGCGGCGCGCGCCGTCGAGACGATCCGCACGCTCTCGTGGTCCACGTCGCCGATCGTGCCGATCGTCGAGTGCTCGGGCACGAGATACGTGGCCTCGATCTCGACGTAGGCGGGCGAGAAGGTGATGACGTTGGCCCGCGCCGGTTCGGCGCCGATGAAGGCCACGTCCCACGCGCGCGCCTCGGCCGCGTCCGCCGCGAGGCCGGCGTTCTCGTAGCCGACGAACTCGACCGTGGCGCCGGCCCGCCGCGCGAGCTCGCGCGCGAGATCCGGCGCGACGCCGGTGTGGTCGGGGGCGCGCGACGACACGAGCAGGAAGTTGCTGTAGTTGAGGGCGGCGCGCAGGCGGCCATTCGGCGCCAGCTCGGCTTTGACGGCATCGGTCATGGGGGGCATGGTCTGCGCGGCGCTCCACGCGCTGACGGCGAGCGTTCCCGCAACGATGACAGGGGCCAGCCGCGGCGCACGGAACATGGCGGGGATGGTATCGCAGGACATCACCCGGCGTCGTACGTCACATCGTCTATGCGCCGCCGTCTCGGCCAGGTTGCACCGGGCGGCTATTCAATGAGGGATGGGACGTGCTGGCGGCCTGCTGCTGATGGTGCTGGCGGCGAGCTACGTGGCGGAGAGCGCCGCCCTCGCCGTGTATGCCCTCAGCTTCTGGCACTACCTGCTCTACTGGTGGGCCTACCGCTACGGCACCGTGTCGCCGCGGCGATTCCGCCTCGAGGCCCTGCTGATGAAGTCCACGGCGATGGTGGCGCTCGGGGCCGTCGTGCTGACGCTGCCGTGGCACAGCGGCGCCGCCGCCGTCATGGCCGCCGGCTTCCTGCTGAACACCGCCGCCGCCCACGCCCTCGGCGTGGCCCGCACCTACTACGGCTGGGAGATCGGCGACGTGGCGCACGCCCACGTCACTACGTTTCCGTACTCGGTCGTGCCGCACCCGATGCTTGTCGGCAACATCGTGGGACATGCCGGCGCGCTCCTCAGTCCGGAGTTCCGCGCCGGCTGGTGGCCGCTGGCGGCGGGCCACGTCGTCCTGAACCTGGGCCTGCTGCTCATGGAAACCACGGTCACGCCGCGCCGCGCACGCCCGCACGACGACCGCGGTCACGTCCCGCAGTCACGGCTCCGGGTGGCGCTGCCGGCGCGCCTACTCGTCATCCTTCTGGCGGCGCTGTCGGGCGCCGCCGCCGGCCTGGCGGCCGCGGTGGCCACCGGATGGCGCGCCGGCATGGGGCCGTGCGCCGTCGTCGGGGCGAGCGCCGCGGTGCACGCGCTGCTCAGCGCCGGCGACTACGTGTCGTCCGGCGAGCCGCTCCACTTTCGTCACCCATCACCTGCCACAGAGGTCCCATGAGCGAACGCGCAACCCTGCCGCCATCGTCGGAAGTCTTCGACCGTGTCCATCAGGACAGCGGGCGTGAGGTGCGCCAGCCACTGGCGCGCCCGAGGTTCCAGGTCACGGTCAGCGCCTTCGAGGGCGACCATGACCGCCGGACGATCGACGCCCTGGCGGCGTGGGTGGAGCGCACCTACGCCGCCGACCTGGCACAACGGCCGTCGAAACACGTCTATATCCGCCACCTGCCGGCCGAGGTTGTCGCGCGCATCGACACCCTCCGCTCCAGCGAGGTCGTGCTCGCCGCCATCCGCCGGCAGTTCGCCGCCTCGAGCGTCGTGACGCCGATGGCTCACACCGACGAGCTCTACATCTCGCACTACAACAAGGACCATGGAGGCGACCAGGGCCTGTTCGACAAGCACTATGACGGCAATCTGGGGTTCCTGCCGCTCGTCTCCGTCGTGCGTGCGCTCATCTACCTGCAGTCCGACGCCAGCTATACCGTCGTGTTCGCCGACAGTCAGGTGCGCAAGGCCTTCGGCAGCTACGAATTCGGCCTGCTCGACTTCCACCGCGAGCTGCACTGGGTGGAAGGTGAGTTCACGCCCGGCGGTCCGCAGCGCATCCTGCTGAAGTGCAACTACCTCATCGCGCCGAGAAACGCCGGCCTGGTGGCGCGACTCGTGCTGACGGCCAACACCGGCGTCTTCTACCTGGTCAAGGCCGCGATGGAATACTCGAAGAGTCCGACGACGGTGCCACAGCGGTTCGTCGGCGTGGTCTGCAACGTGGCCCGCGAACTGAACAACCGCAGTCCGTGGCTGCCGATCGGCGGCGCCGTGCTCATGGTCGGCGTGCTGCTGGGCGGCGCCGTGATGTTGTTGTCGTAGTGGCGTGACGCGGCCGATGGCGCGCCGTCGCCGGGGTGTTGCGCCCGGCGGCTAACGTATCCGGCGTGACTTCAGCCACAGCGATGCTCATCGATGACGGCGCCGTGCCGCACCGGCGTCTCAGTCTCGTGGACCGCGTTGACCAGCGGGTGTTCGACGTCATCTACTCGCGGTCGCTCGTCTACAACACCTGCTGGGAAGACCCGGCCGTCGATCGGCGCGCGCTGGACATCTCGCCATCGGATACGGTGCTGGCCATTACGAGCGCCGGCTGCAACGTGCTCGACTACGCCCTGGCCGGCGCCGGCCGCGTGCACGCGGTGGACGCCAACCCCCGGCAGAATGCGCTGCTCGAACTGAAGCTGGCCGGCATCCGGCGGCTGACCTTCGAGGAATTCTTCGCGCTCTTCGGCGTCGGCGGACATCCGCAGTTCTCCGAGATGTACCGCAGCCTGCTGCGTGCCGACCTCTCACCGTTCGCGCGCGCCTACTGGGATCGCCGTCAGCACTGGTTCAGCGGCGCGGCGCCGGACGCCTCGTTCTACTACTTCGGACTCTCCGGCATCATGGCCCGCGGGTTCCGCCAGTTCCTGGCGCTCAAACCCGGTCTGCGCGACGGCATCGGTCAGCTGCTCGAGGCGCGGACCATCGATCGCCAGCGCGAGATCTACGAGCGGATGCTGGCGCCGGCCATGTGGACGCCCTTCGTGCGGTGGGCCCTCGGCCGCCAGCTGACGATGAGCATGCTCGGCGTGCCGCACCCCCAGCGCAAGGAAGTCGAACGTCAGCACAGCGGCGGCATCGGCGGCTTCGTGCGCGAGGCCATCGAGTACGTGGTGCAGCAGCTCCCGCTCTGGACGAACTACTTCTGGACGCTGTACCTGCGGGGCCGCTACACACGCGACAACTGTCCTGAGTACCTGCGCCCGGCGAACTTCGAGGCCCTGAAGTCCGGTGGTATCGACCGCATCGAGATCCACACGTCCACCGTCACTGAGTTCCTGCAGCAGACGGGCGAGCGCATCGACAAGTACGTGCTGCTCGACCACATGGACTGGATGAGCTCGTATCACCCGCACGCGCTCGTCGAGGAGTGGAACGCGATTCTCGACCGCGCCGCGCCGCGCGCCCGGATCATCCTGCGCAGCGCCCACGAGAATCCGTCGTACCTGCGCACGGTGCGCGTCGGCGCCGGGCGGCAGCGGCGGCGCCTCGAGGATGTCGTGGTCTTCCATCCAGATCTGGCGCGGGAATTGACCCGTGAAGACCGCGTGCACACCTACGCCGGCTTCCACATCGCCGACGTGTCGGCCTGATCCGGGGGAGTCCGGGTGTCGCTGCTCTCCGACGCGCGAATCCTTGCCTCGATGGCGCGCGGACTGCCGCGCCGTGGCACGCACGCCGACGCGCTGGCGGGGTTCTACGGGCCTCAGGCCGACCGCTATGATGCGTTCCGCGAGCGGCTGCTGCATGGGCGTGACGCCCTCGTCAGCCGCCTCCCGGTCGCCGCAGGTGACCATGTCGTCGAACTCGGCGGCGGCACCGGCCGCAATCTCGACTTCTTCGGCCCGCGGCTCGACGTCGCGGCCCGGGTCGACCTCGTCGACCTCTGTCCGCCGCTCCTCCAGATCGCGGAGCGGCGGCTGGCGGGCCGATCGAACGTGCGGATCATCACCGCCGATGCCACGTCGTATCGCCCGGACCGCGCCGTGGACTGCGTCTTCTTCTCGTACGCGCTGACGATGATTCCCGACTGGCGGGCCGCGGTACACAACGCCGTGGGGATGCTGCGGCCCGGCGGCACGATCGGGGTCGTCGACTTCTACGTCTCCGAGGCCTGCCCCGAGGCTGGTCTCGTGCGCCACGGCTGGCTGACCCGCCGCGGCTGGCCGGCGTGGTTCCGGCACGACGGCGTGCACCTCTCCGCCGAGCATCTGCCGTATCTGCGCGAGCGAGTCCACACGGCGGACCTCAGCGAGCATCGGGCGCGCGTGCCGTACGTCCCTGTCGTGACCGTGCCGTACTACGTCTTCATCGGCCGCAAAGCCTGAGCACCGGGCCCGCGGCTCATCGCGACAATCGCCTTGGCCATGGTGCTGCCCCGTCGCGGGGTGCCCATCCCCTGCACGACGCTGCGGTCGATCGTCAGCCCGAAGCCGCGTTCGCTGAGAGCCTGGAAACAGCCGTCGATCGGCTTCCGCCACGCAGGTGCCGGGCGGCACGATGAGGCCGGAGTCCTCGGCGAGTGTGACGATCGGCGCCGCCGAGACCGGACCGGCCACCGGATGCGTCCACCGGGGAAGCCCACTTGACGGTGTTGATGCCGAAGCTCCGCCGGCGTTTCGCCGGAGCGGCGTCAGCGCAGGGTGCGGAAGAACGCGCGGACGTCGTCCACGAGCAGCTGCGGCTGTTCCATGGCGGCGAAGTGGCCGCCGCGCGGCATCGCCGTCCACCGCGTGATGTTGTAGCGCGGTTCGAGCCACTGCCGCGGCGACCAGATGATCTCGCGCGGGAAGTCGGCGCAGCCCATCGGTGCGGCAATCTTCCCCGGCACCGGCGGCGTCGTGGGATGCCGGCTCTCGTAGTAGATGCGGGCCGACGAGGCCGCCGTTTCCGTGACCCAGTAGAGCGTGATGTTGGTGAGCAGCTCGTCCTTGGTGAAGATCGTCTCGGGGTGGCCGTCGCAGTCGCACCAGGTGCGGAACTTCTCGACGATCCAGGCGGCCAGCGCCACCGGCGAGTCGTTGAGCGCGATGCCGATCGTCTGTGGCTTCGTGCCCTGGATCTGCTGATACCCGGTTTCTTCGTTCTGGAAGGTCTGCCGCACCTTGAGGCGCGCCTTCTCCGCGTCGGTCAGGCCGGCTTCGGGATCGGCGCCCGCGGGCGCCCCGCCGAAGCACATGTTGAGGTGCAGACCGGCCACGTGCGCGGTGTCACGTGCGGCCACCTGCGTGCTGATGATCGAGCCCCAGTCGCCGCCCTGCACGCCGTACCGCGTGTAGCCGAGGCGCGCCATGAGCGCCGCTTCGATGGTGGCGATGCGTGCCGGATCGTAGCCGGGCGCCGTCGGCGCCTCCGAATAGCCGAAGCCGGGAATCGACGGCATCACGACGTCGAAGGCATCGCGCGCCTCGCCGCCGTGCGCCACCGGATCGGTGAGCGGGCCGATGACCTTCGTGAACTCGGCGATCGAGCCGGGCCAGCCGTGGGTGACGAGCAGCGGGAAGGCGCCGGCCTGTTTCGACTTGCGGTGCACGAAATGTACGCGCCGACCGTCGATCGTCGTCGTGAACTGCTCCATCGCGTTCAGGCGGCGTTCGGCGGCGCGCCAGTCGAAGCGGTCGCGCCAGTAGGTCACGAGCTCGCGCAGGTACGCAGTGTCGGTGCCGAGCGCCCAGCCCGGCCCGTCGAGCGGCGCGGGGATGCGCGGGCTCTTCAGGCGCGCTTTCAGGTCCGCGAGCACCGCGTCCGGCACCTGGATGCGGAACGGGCGAATCGTGGTGTCGTCGGCGCGCCCGGTCGCGGCGGCGGCTGCCGCCTGCGGCGCCGACGCTGCGGAGAGCCCCAGCGTGAGACCGGTACCAATCGCGACGAGACAGCAGGCAAGGCGTGCGCGCACCATGTCGCGCAGCCTACCACCAACACGGGCCGGCGGGGCCGGGTCAGAGCACGCCGCGAAAGGCCGCCGCGTTCACGGCGTAGCCGGGGAACACGCGGCCCGCCGTGGCGGCATCGGCGCCCAGATGGCGCACCACGATCTCGGCGAACACGTCGCGGAAGTCGGTCGTGACCGCGAGGTCGCGGCCCTCGTGGCGCGCCTCGGGGGCCAGGCCTGGCCAGCGGCCGTAGACGCGGCCACCTTTCACCGCGCCGCCGAGCAGCAGCATCGCGTTGCCGTGGCCGTGGTCGGTGCCGCCGCTGCCGTTCTGCGCGACGGCGCGGCCGAACTCCGACATCGTGACGATCACGGTATCGGCGAGCCGATCGCCGAGATCGCGCGCGAGCGCGGCGAGCCCGCGCGAGAAGTCGTCGAGGCGCGCCGCCATCTGGCCGGTGGCGCCGCCTTCGTTCGCGTGGTGGTCCCACTGCGTGCTCTCGGCGAACGCGATCTCGAGGCCGACGTCGGCCTTGGCAAGCCGGGCGATCTCCCGCAGTGCCTCGCCGAAGGGCGACCGCGGATACGTCACACCCGCGGCCGGTGCGTACGGCGCGCGCGACGATGCGGTGAGGTGGCGCATGGCCGCGAACGCCTCGGCGGCCGCCGACCGCATCATCTGGTCGCGGCTCGCGGCGTAGGCGGCTTCGACGGCCCCTGCGGCCGGGCCATCTGTGCGCACGGCGAAGTCGTCGAGGCGGCGCACGGCGAGCGCTGGCGCGTGGCCCTGCAGCGTGCGCGGCATCCCGGTCGTGAGGCTCACCGCCTGCAGCGGATGTCCCGCCTCGCGCGTCTGCAGATAGCGGTTCAGCCAGCCGTCCCGCGTGCTCTTCACGCCCGGCGTCGCCGACTCCATGTAGTCCTGCGCGTCGAAGTGCGAGCGTGTGGTGTCGGGCGAGCCCGAGGCGTGCACCACGGCGAGCTGGCCGGTCGTCCACCACGGCGCGAGCGGCGCCATCCGCGGATGCAGGCCGAAGAAGCCGTCGAGATCGATGGCGCCGTCGTCGCGTCCCGGCCGCGCGATGGCAATCGTGGGGCGGGCCGCGTAGTAGCCGGCCTCGCCGTACGGCACGACCATGTTCAGGCCGTCCACCGCGCCGCGCTGGAAAATCGCGATGAGCAGCTTCTTCCGCGTGCCGGCGGCCTCGACCGTGCGGGCGAGGAACGACGGCGCGAAGCCGAGGGTGACGAGGGCGGCGCCGCCCGATTTCAGGAAGACGCGACGGCTGGTCATCACAGACTCCTAGCGGTGCTGAAAGGCCGGCGCGCCGATCGTGGCGGCGGTGTCGGGAGTGAAGGCCGGCGGCAGCCGCAGCCCGGGCACGCGCCCGGCGGCGAGGTCCGCGGCAAAGTTCACGCGGCTCACGAGCGCGCCCGAGGCGGCCCAGGTGGCCGCCGTGTCGTCGTAGCCGGTGGGCGGCTGGCAGAAGTAGAGCGGCATGCCGAGATCGCGCAGGATGCGCGTGAGCGGACGGGCCGCCTGCACGTCGGCCCCGCTCGCGCGCAGTGCGCTCGCCACGAACTCGAGCGGCGTCTTGAGCTTCGTGCCGACGGCGTCGCTCGCGAAGAACTCCGGCGATGTCACGATGACGCGCACGACCTCGCGCAGGTCGCCCCCGGTGGCGAGGAACCGTGCCGCGGCCCGCGCCACCAGCGCCTCGGGCGGCGTGTCGCTCACGACGCGGGTGACGAGCATCCGCGCGACGCGGCGGGCGGTCGCGGGATGCGCGGCCAGCAGATCCAGCACCGCCTCGCCGTCGTCGATGCCGCGGCCGGCCGGCAGCGTCTGTCCCAGCACGGTCTTGGCGCCGCGGTCGTGCAGCGCCGGCACGAAGCGGAAGCCGGAGCCGTCGCGCGGCCGCATCGTCCAGCCCGTGAAGGCGCGCGCCACGGCCACGACGTCCGCCTGCGTGTAGCCGCCGTCCACGCCGAGCGTGTGCAGCTCGAGCAGTTCGCGCGCGTAGTTCTCGTTCAGCCCTCGCGGCGGCCGTGTCGGTGCCTCCGCGGCACCTGGCAGCGCGGCGCGCCGGGCGGCCCGGCGGCTGAGTCGTTCGCCGGCGGCCGGATCGACGTTCTCCCAGTTGTCGAGATAGAAGAGCATCGCCGGATGGCGTGCGGTGGCGCCGAGCAGATCGCGGAAGCGGCCGAGCACGTTCGGGCGGATGGCGTCGCGCTCGTAGGCCGTGACGTAGGCGCGCGTCGGTCCCTTGCCGGCGAAGACGTTGAAGTGGTTGAACCAGGCGTCGGTGAGCACCGCTTCGAGCTGGCGTTCGCTGTAGACGGCGCGGAGCAGTTTCGCCTCCGCCAGTTCGTCGAGCACGCGGCGGCGATTCGCCTGCGCCGCCGTCGGCGCCGCGGGCGTGTCTGTCGCGGCGGCCGCTGTGGCCGGTGCGTCGGCGCCCGGCGCGGCCGCGCGCTCGCGCGCCCGGCGCTCTTCGATCGCCGGGCGCTCGAACTCCTGCACGATCGTGCGCGCGTCGAGGGTGAGCGTCGTGAAGCCGGCGAGCCGCGCCTCGAGCGCGCGGTCGTCGATCCGGTCCGGATAGAGCTGCTGCTCGAGCCACGCGGCCACGCCCAGGCGGCGCACCGCGGCCACGTCGCCGGCGCGGGGGCCGTAGGCGAGACGATTGAGCACGTGCGCGGCGGCGCGATCGTCCTCGGGAATCGACGGCGCGGCGGCGGTGATGAGGCCGGCCCCGAGAAGCAGTGCCGCGGTGAGTTTCGGAACCATGCGATCCCCCTGACAGGTCAGACCGGCAGGCGGGCCGAAGGTTTAAAGTGCGCGGTGTACCATGCGACACGCGCACATGACGATGCCGGCTTCGCCCCCCACCGTTCGCGCCGCCGTCGTCCAGGCCGGCGCCGTGCCCTTCGACAGCCAGGCGTGCACGGGCAAGGCCGTGGACCTCATCGGCCGCGCCGCCGCCGCCGGGGCGCGCGTGGTCGTGTTCCCCGAAGCGTTCATCGGCGGCTATCTGAAGGGGCTCGGCTTCGGCCTCGTCGTCGGCGCGCGGGACGCCGCCGGGCGCGACGAGTTCCGCCGCGCGCTCGAGAGCGCCATCGTGGTGCCCGGCCCCGAGACGGCCCGGCTCGGTGAGGCCGCCGCGGCGCATGGCTGCTATGTGGTCATCGGCGTCATCGAACGCGATGGCGGCACCTGTTACTGCACGGCGCTCTACTTCGGGCCCGACGGCGCGCTCCTTGGCACGCACCGCAAGCTCATGCCCACGGCCCTCGAGCGCATGATCTGGGGCTTCGGCGACGGCTCGACGCTGAAGGCCGTCGACAGCCCCTATGGGAAGATCGGTGCCGTCATCTGCTGGGAGAACTACATGCCGATGCTGCGCATGGCGATGTACGCGCAGCAGGTGGCGCTCTACTGCGCGCCCACCGCCGACGACCGCGACTCGTGGCTGCCGTCGATGCGCCACATCGCCCTCGAGGGGCGCTGCTTCGTGCTCACCGCCTGCCAGGTGCTGCGGAAAGACGCGTTTCCCGCCGATGTCCGCGTGTCGCTCGGCGACACGCCCGACGCCCTCCTCATGCGCGGCGGCAGCGCCATCGTGAGTCCGCTCGGTGTCGTGCTGGCGGGTCCGCACTTCGGCGACGAGACCATCCTCACCGCCGACCTCGACCTGGCCGACATCGGCCGCGGCAAGTTCGACTTCGACGTCGTCGGCCACTACGCGCGGCCCGACGTGTTCCGCCTCACGGTCAACGACGCTCCGGGCGTGCCGGTGACGCTCGCGCCGCAGCCGAAGTAGTCGCACGCCGTGACCGAGAGCCAACTCCGCCTGCGCCGTCTGGCGGCGCTCGCCGTGCTCGTCGTGGCGGCCGGTGCCGTCGTCGCGTCCGACGCGCTGCACGGCCGGCTGGCCGAGGCCGTGGCCTGGGGCGAAGCGCTCATCACGCGGGCGCCGCGTGCCGGCATGGCGGCCTTCGTCGTGCTGTCGGCACTGTCGGCGGTGTTCGCGTTCTTTTCGAGCGGCCTGCTGTCGCCGGTCGCCGTCGCTGCCTGGGGCACGCTCACGACGCTCGCGCTCCTGTGGCTCGGCTGGCTGCTCGGCGGCGCCGTCACCTACGCGGTAGGGCGGTATCTCGGGCGCACCGCCGCCGGCCTCTTCGTGGACGACGCGACGCTCGCCCTGTGGGAATCGCGCGTCACGAGCCGCGCGCGTGTGTCGCACGTGTTCCTCTTCCAGCTGGCGATGCCGTCCGAAATCCTCGGCTACGTGCTCGGGCTCGTGCGGTATTCGTTCGGCACCTACATGGCCGTGCTGGCGGTGACCGAAATCCCCTGGGCGCTGGCCGTCGTCTACCTCGGGGAGTCGTTCGTGGCCGGCAACGCCATGACGTTCGTGTTCGTCGGTGGCGCGGCGGTGGCGTTCGGCGCCGGCGTCTACTACCTCGTCCGTCGCGTGCTCGCCTGATCGCGGGCCCGCGGGCATGCGTATCATCGGGTCTGGCCCGCCGACTCCGCTATCAGGTCGCCGTTTCGCTCGACGGATTCATCGCCGGCCCGCACGGCGAGTACGACTGGATCGTCATGGACCCGGCGAGCGACGTCGCGGCGATGTTCCGCCGCCCCAGGCCTGCGCGTGACGGCCGATGATCCCGTCTCTCCTGCCGCCGGGGCAGGTGTCCCCGCTCGTGCTGACCGACCACCGGGTGTTGCCGGGGAGCGGAATCGTCGCGCTGGCCGACGCTGTCCAAGGAGGCAGGGGTCCCGCGCCGACGATTTGTTAGGTCAGGGAGTGAACT